>NZ_DAOLAJ010000061.1:0-22732 GCF_035325185.1 Enterovirga sp.
GCCGGGGGGCTCGTCGAATATCCGCGGGCGCTCGGGGCGATGGAGGCGCGCGTCGCGGCGATTGCGGCGGGGACGGGGGGGGAATGCGTCTGGCTCCTGGAGCATCCGCCGCTCTACACCGCCGGCACCTCCGCGCGGCCGGAGGATCTGATCGAGCCCGAGCGCTTTCCGGTCTTCCAGGCGGGGCGGGGCGGCCAGTTCACCTATCACGGGCCGGGCCAGCGGGTGGCCTATGTGATGCTGGATCTCAACCGCCGCCGTCCCGACCTTCGCGCCTTCGTGGCCTCGCTGGAGGAATGGCTCATCGGCGCGCTCGCGCGCTTCAACGTGAGAGGAGAGCGGCGGGAGGACAGAGTCGGCGTCTGGGTGCGGCGGCCCGAGCGGGGCGAGGGCGTCGAGGACAAGATCGCCGCGCTCGGGATCAGGGTGCGCCGCTCGGTCACCTTCCACGGGGTGAGCCTGAACGTCGAGCCGGATCTCGCGCATTTCGGCGGCATCGTGCCCTGCGGCCTGCGCCTCCACGGCGTGACGAGCCTCGTCGATCTCGGCCTGCCCGTGACCATGGCGGATGCCGATATCGCCCTGCGGACCAGCTTCGAGGAGGTCTTCGGCCCGGCCGTGCCGGCGGCGCCCGGCATCGGAGCCTGCTGAGCCAGCTGCTCCGGCTATTCCTGGCCGAGGGTGAGCGTGGCCTTGGAGCCGTCGCTGAGGGTCAGGCCGGCCCGGCCGGTCTGGTAGAGCGCATCCTGGCTCGATCCCGTCTTGCCGTTGCTGCAATGGAGGGTGACGGGCGCCCTGCGGCCGACGCCGAAGACGTTCCGGCCCTCGTAGATGCCCGTGCAGTTCAACCGCTCGTTCCTGACGTAGAACTGGCCGTTGAAGCTCGTCGTGGCGCTGCCTTTCAGGATGTCGCCGGACGGCAGGACCAGCCGCGCGGGCGTGGTGGAGGCGCATCCACCCAGGACGAGGAGGGCCAGCCCGGCCAGGGAGGCGGCCCCCGGCAAGGCGCCGGACCCCGGCAGGGCGCCGACCTCCGGCCGGAGGAGCGGAGCCGGGCGCCCGGGCATGCGCGTCTCCTTCATCTCATGCCTTCTTCAGGGCCTCGACGCCCGGCAGGGCCTTTCCTTCCAGCCATTCGAGGAAGGCGCCGCCCGCGGTCGAGACGTAGCTGAAATCCTCCGCCACACCCGCATGGTTGAGGGCGGCGACCGTGTCCCCGCCGCCGGCGACGGAGACGAGCTTGCCGGCCTTCGTGCGGGACGCCGCATGGCGCGCGGCCGCGACGGTGCCCTGGTCGAAGGGGGCGATCTCGAAGGCGCCGAGGGGCCCGTTCCAGACGAGGGTCCTGGCATCGTCGATGGCGGACTTGATGCGGTCGACCGACTGGGCGCCGACATCGAGGATCATGCCGTCCGAGGGAATCGCGTCGGCACCGTAGGTGCGATGCTCCGCCCCGGCCTTGAACTCCCGGGCGACGACCCCGTCCACGGGGAGGATGATCGCGCAGCCCGTCTGCTTCGCGCGTTCCAGGATGCGCCGCGCCGTCGGCGCGAGATCGGCCTCGCAGAGCGAGCGGCCGACATTGACGTCGATCGCGTTGAGGAAGGTATTGGCCATGCCGCCCCCGATCACGAGCGCGTCGACCTTGGCGACGAGGTTTTCGAGGAGGTCGATCTTGGTCGAGACCTTGGCGCCGCCGACGATCGCGACCACGGGATGCTCGGGCGCCTCGAGCCCCTTCTCCAGCGCCTCCAGCTCGGCCTGCATGGTGCGGCCGGCAAAGGCGGGCAGGAGATGGGCGAGGCCCTCGGTGGAGGCATGGGCGCGGTGCGCGGCCGAGAAGGCGTCGTTCACGTAGAGGTCGCCGAGCGCGGCGAGCCTCCTCGCGAAATCCGGATCGTTCTTCTCCTCACCCGCATGGAAGCGCGTGTTCTCCAGGAGGAGGACGCCGCCGTCCTCGAGGCTCGCCACGGCGCGCTCGGCCGCCTCCCCGATGCAATCCTCGGCGAAGGAGACGGGCCGCCCGAGCAGCCGCGCCAGTTCCGCCCGCACGGGGGCGAGGCTCTCGGCCTCGACGCGCTTGCCCTTCGGACGCCCGAAATGCGCCAGCAGGATCACCCGGCCGCCATGGCCGGAAAGGTCGCGGATCGTCGGCAGGATGCGCTCGATCCGGGTGGCGTCGGTCACCCGGCCGCCTTCGAGGGGAACGTTGAGATCGACGCGCACGAGAATGCGCTTGCCGCGCAGGTTTCCGGCATCGTCGATCGTCTTGAATCTGGCCATGTCTCGTCCGGTCCCGGAAGCTGCTCTCCAACCAGGCCGGTTCGTACCGGAAGGCCGGCTTCCTGACCAGACGCGGAGGCGCGGCGGGGGCCGCGCATCCCCGCGCCGGAAGCCTACCGGCCGACGAGGCCCGGCACGTAGCGGATGATCAGCACCGTCAGGATGGCGGTGAGGACGGCCGTGACCAGGGAGGAGCCGAGGAGGGTCGTGAAGCCGGGCAGGGCCCGGACGCGCCGGGAGATGAACTTCGTCTCGCTGCGCACCGCCATCAGCTCCGATTGCTGGGCGATCTCGCTCATCCGGTGGGAGGACGCCTCGAAGCGGTCGATGACGCGGGCGACGGAGCCTTCCGAGCGCGACAGCTTCTCCTCGATGCGCGCCGTCTTGTCCTCGAGCCGGGCGAGCAGTTCGAGAAGGTTCGGGGCGCCTTCCGGGGCGGATGCGGGCGGGGTGCCCCGCTCCGGCGGCGGCAGGAGCTCGAGGTCGATGATCGGTTCGTTTCGGGGGCTGGTCTCGGACATGGGGCGCCTTTCGGTTCCTTGCGTCGGAATCGCGGGACCGGCCGCGAGGCCCCGGAGGGCGCGGCCGGTCCCTGTGGGGTTCAGATGAGCTTGGACAGCGAGACGGCGGTGTCGCTCATGCGGTTCGAGAAGCCCCATTCGTTGTCGTACCAGGTCAGGATGCGCACGAAGTTGCCGTCCATCACCTTGGTCTGGTCGAGCGCGAAGATCGACGAATGCGGATCGTGGTTGAAGTCGATCGAGACGTTCGGCTGGTCGGTCACGCCGAGGATGCCCTTGAGCTTCTGCTTCGCGGCGACCTGGATGGCCTCGTTGATCTCTTCCTTCGAGGTCTTGCGCTTGGCCAGGAACTTGAAGTCGACGACCGAGACGTTCGGGGTCGGCACGCGGATCGAGGAGCCGTCGAGCTTGCCGTTCAGCTCGGGCAGCACGAGCCCCACGGCCTTGGCGGCGCCGGTCGAGGTCGGGATCTGCGAGAGGGCCGCCGCGCGGGCGCGGTAGAGGTCCTTATGCATCGTGTCGAGCGTCGGCTGGTCGCCCGTATAGGAGTGGATCGTCGTCATGAAGCCCTTCTCGATGCCCACCGCCTCGTTGAGGACATAGGCGACCGGGGCGAGGCAGTTCGTCGTGCAGGAGGCGTTCGAGATGACGACGTGGTCCTTCGTCAGCTTGTCGTGGTTGACGCCGTAGACCACCGTGAGATCCGCGCCGTCGGCCGGGGCGGAGACGATGACGCGCTTCGCGCCGGCCTGGAGATGGGCCGCGGCCTTCTCCCGGGTGGCGAAGATGCCGGTGCATTCGAGCGCGATGTCGACGCCCAGCTCCTTGTGCGGAAGCTCGGCCGGATTGCGGATCGCGGTGACGCGGATCCTGTTGCCGTCGATGAGGAGGTTGTCGCCCTCGACGCCGACCTCGCCCGGATAGCGGCCATGAACGGAATCGAAGCGCAGGAGGTGGGCGTTGGTCTCCACCGGGCCGAGATCGTTGATGGCCACGACCTGGATGTCCTTGCGGCCGCTCTCGTGGATCGCGCGCAGAATGTTCCGGCCGATGCGCCCGAAGCCGTTGATCGCAACCTTCACCGTCATGTCTTCCTCCTGGACCGGCCGTTCGCGCCTCGGCGGTCGTCGCTCGTCATGGATGGGGGCTCGCCAGCCGCGGCCGCACCCGAAGCCGGGCCGCGAGAGGCGGCCTGAACTGCGCGAGAGGGACGAGGTCGTTCAAAATCTCGGGTCCGAGGGCACCGTCGTCGGTGCGGCGGCCGGAAGGCGGGCGCGGCTCCCTTAACAAGTGCCGCTTCCCAAGGCAAATGGAGGCGCGCGACGCGCCGAAATCCATTGACTATGCCGGCGGCCGGCCCGATCAGAAGCCCATGAACCCCGAGCTTTCCGCAGCCCTCGCCCGCCTGGAGGCGGCGTTCGACCGGCTGGAGGCAGGCGTCGCGCGCCATTTCGACACCGACCAGCGCCGCAGCGACCTCGAAATGGAATTGCAGGTGATGGGAGAGGATCGCGCCCGGCTCGCCGGGGAGCTGGACAGCGCGAGCGCGCGGATCGCCCGGCTCGAAGGTGCCGTCGAGCATGTCGGGGGACGGATGGGCGCCGCCGTCGGCGTCATCGAGGACATCCTGGCGCGCGAGCGCGCCTTCGGCGGCGCGTCGGGCTGAGCCATGGCGCATGTGCAGGTCACGATCGCCGGCCGCGCCTACCGCATGGCCTGCGGCGACGGCGAGGAGAAGCATCTCCAGGCGCTGGCCGCGGCCTTCGACGCCAAGATCGCCGAGATGCGCGCCTCCTTCGGCGAGATTGGCGACATGCGGCTGCACGTGATGGCGGCGCTCATGACGGCGGACGAGCTGTCCGAGGTCCGCCGCCGCGTCGAGACCCTGGAGGCCGAGCTGGCCGCCATGCGCTCGGTCGCGGTCAGCCAGGCGGAGCGCTCCGAGACCACCGAGCAGAAGCTGACCCAGGCCCTGAACCGCGCCGCCGACCGCGTCGAGCGCCTCGCGGCCCGCTTCGCCCCGCCGGGAGCGGGCTGAGAGGCCGGCTTCCGTGGGATCCTTCACGGCCGGGGCGCCTCTCGTCACCACCCTCGTCCTCGGCGGAGCCCGCTCGGGGAAATCGGCTTTTGCCGAAAGCCTCCTCCTCGAAAGCGGCCTCGCGCTCCGCTACCTCGCGACCGCGCAGGCCCTCGACGGCGAAATGGCCGAGCGCATCGCCCATCACCGCGCCCGCCGCGGCGCCGGCTGGACGACGCGGGAGGAACCGCTCGCCCTCGCCGAGGCGCTGGCGGAGGAGGCGGGGCCGGGCCGGGCCGTCCTCGTCGACTGCCTCACATTGTGGCTGTCGAACCTTCTCTTCGCCGGGCGCGACCTCGAGGCCGAGACCGAGCGTCTCTGCGAGGCGCTGGGGCGGGCCGCGGGGCCGGTCGTGCTGGTCTCCAACGAGGTCGGGATGGGGCTCGTGCCGGAGACCCCGCTCGGGCGCCGCTTCCGCGATGCGCAAGGTCGGCTCAACCAGGCCGTCGCCGCCGCCGCGCCTTCCGTGGTCTTCGTCGCGGCCGGGCTGCCGCTCCGGCTGAAGGGGGGCTGATGCATATCCAGTTCGCGCCCGCCCAGGGCCTCGACGACGGCTCGGCCGCGCGCGACCTGATGCAGGAGCCGGCGGAGATCGTTTTCCTCTCGGGCGCCGATACGGAGCTTGCCGCGCTTGCCCGCGCCGCCGCGGCACGGCCCGACGGCGCGCCGTCCCTGGCGCTGACAAATTTCCTCGCGCTCCAGCACCCGCTCTCGGTCGATCTCTATGTGGAGCGGACGCTCGCGCGGGCGCGAGTCCTCGTCCTGCGGCTCCTCGGCGGGGAAAGCTACTGGCCCTATGGAATCGAGACGCTGCGGCGCATCGCCCTCCAGCGCCGCCTGCCGCTCTATTGCGTGCCGGGCCATGGCCGCTGGGAGGCGGATTTCGCCGCGCGCGGGACGGCGGGAGAGGGCGAGACCCGCGCCCTCTGGCGCTATCTCGCCGAGGGCGGGCCCGACAACGTTGCCGGCGCCCTGGCGCATCTCGCTCATGTCCTCGGGCAGGGGCCGGCGCCTCCGCCGCCGCGCCCGGTCCCCTCCGCTGGATTGTGGCCGCGGGCGGTCCCGCCGGACGATCGCCCCCGCGCGGCGATCCTCTTCTACCGCGCCCTCGTCCAGGGCGGGATGACCGAGCCGGTCGAGGCCCTGGTGGCGGCGCTTGAGGAGCGCGGCTTCTCGGCCCAGCCGATCTTCGTGACGAGCCTCAAGGACGAAGCCTCCTCGGCGCTCCTCGCCTCCGTCTTCGCCGCGGCCCCGCCCGACATCGTCCTCAACGCCACCGCCTTCGCGGTCGGAGCGCTCTCCCCGGGCCTCCCCTCGCGGACCGCCCCGTCCCTGCCCAATGCCGATTGCCCGGTGCTCCAGGTCGCCTTCGCGAGCACCGGCGAGGCGGCTTGGCGCGCCTCGCCGCGAGGGCTCAATCCGCGCGACCTCGCCATGCATGTCGTGCTGCCGGAAGTGGACGGGCGCATCTTCGCCGGGGCCGTCGCCTTCAAGGAAGGGGAGGCGGGCGGCCCCGTCGTGAGCCGCTCGGTCCCGGACCGCATCGGGGCTGCGGCCGATCTTGCGGCATCCTGGACGCGGCTGCGCCGCACGCCCCCGCCGGAGCGGCGGGTGGCGCTGGTCCTGGCGAATTATCCGAACCGCGACGGGCGCCTCGCGAACGGCGTCGGCCTCGACACGCCCGAAAGCGCCGCGATGCTCCTCGCGGCCCTGCGCGAGGCCGGCTACCGGCTCGACCGGGCGCCGGAGAGCTCAGCCGGCCTCATGGCCTTGCTGATGGTGGGGCCGACCAACGATCTCGGCCGCCGCCAGTCCGGCCGGATCGGGCGCGGGGCTGGGATGCGCTGGCCGCTCGATGCCTACCGCGCCGCCTATGCGACGCTGCCGGAGGAAACGAGGGCGGCCGTCGAGGCGCGCTGGGGCCCGCCCGAGGACGATCCGCATGTCGAGGCGGGCGCCTTCCGGCTCGGCCTGCACCGCTTCGGCCATGTCGTGATCGGCATCCAGCCGGCGCGGGGCTACCATATCGATCCCAAGGACACCTATCACGCGCCCGATCTCGCCCCGCCGCATCACTATCTGGCGTTCTATCTCTGGCTCCGGCGCGGCTTCGACGCCCATGCGGTGCTGCATCTGGGCAAGCACGGCAATCTCGAATGGCTGCCCGGCAAGGCGGTCGGCCTCTCGGCCTCGTGCTTCCCGCAGGCTTTGCTCGGGCCGCTGCCGAACATCTATCCCTTCATCGTCAACGATCCCGGCGAGGGCGTGCAGGCGAAGCGGCGCAACGCGGCGGTGATCGTCGACCACCTGACGCCGCCGCTCGCCCGCGCCGAGCTTCACGGCGACCTCTCGCGCCTCGAGGCGCTGGTGGACGAATATGCCGCCGCCTCCGATCTCGATCCGAAGCGGGCGCAGGCGCTCGCCGGCGACATCCTCGCCTTCTCGGGCGCGATGCGGCTCGATGCCGATCTCGACCTCGCCGCCGATCTTTCGCCGGACGAGGCGCTTCGCCGGATCGACGCGCATCTGTGCGACCTCAAGGAAATGCAGATCCGCGACGGCCTGCACGTGCTCGGCCGCGCGCCGGAGGGGGCGCGGCTCGACGCGCTTCTCGTTGCCGTCGCGCGCCTGCCGCGCTCCGAGCTTCGGCCGCAGGACGCCTCGCTGCACCGGGCGCTCGCGGCCGATCTCGGCCTGACGCTCGACCCGCTGACGCGCGATCTCGCGGCGCCCTACGAGGGGCCGAGGCCGCAGGTGCTGGGCGCCTTGTCCGGCGATCCCTGGCGCACGGCCGGCGACACGGTCGAGCGGATCGAGAAGCTGGCCGAGGCGCTGGTCGCGGGCGGGGGGAGGGCTGGGGAGGGCGCGTGCGACGCGGACTGGCACCGGACGCGCGCGGTTCTCGCCTGGATCGAGGGCGAGCTTCGCCCCCGCATCCTCGCCTCCGGCGCGGCCGAGATCGAATCCTGCCTCGTGGCCCTCGACGGCCGCTTCGTGCCGCCGGGGCCGGCCGGCGCTCCGACGCGGGGCCGGCCGGACGTGCTGCCGACGGGCCGCAACTTCTTCGCGGTCGATGTCCGCGCCGTGCCGACCGAGGCCGCCTGGCGGACCGGGCGCGCCGCCGCCGAGCAATTCGTCCTGCGCTTCGTGCAGGAGGAGGGCGATTGGCCGAAGGCCGTCGCTCTCTCGCTCTGGGGCACAGCCAATATGCGCACCGGCGGAGAGGATGTCGCCCAGGCGCTGGCCCTGATCGGCACCATGCCGGTCTGGGAGCCGGGATCGGGACGCGTGACGGGGTTCCGCGTCCTGGACGCGATGGAGCTGAAGCGGCCGCGCGTGGACGTGACCCTGCGGGTCTCCGGCCTCTTCCGCGACGCCTTCCCGGTCCAGATGGACCTGTTCGATTCCGCCGTGCGCGCCGTCGCCGCCCTGGACGAGCCGGAGGACCAGAACCCGCTCGCCGCCCGCATCCGCCGCGAGGCCGAGGCGGCGGGAGGGGGAGAGCCGGCGCATCGCGCCGCCGCGGCCCGCATCTTCGGCTCGAAGCCGGGCGCCTATGGCGCCGGCCTCCAGGCGCTCATCGACGAGGGCGGCTGGGAGGGCCGCGCGGATCTTGCCGCCTCCTACCTCGCCTGGAGCGGCCATGCCTATGGCGGGGGGCGCGAGGGCGAGGAGGCCCGAGGGCACCTCGCCCGCCGCCTCGCGGCGGTCGAAGCTGTCGCGCAGGCGCAGGACAACCGCGAGCACGACATCCTGGATTCGGACGATTACTATCAGTTCATGGGCGGGCTTGCGGCCGCCGTGGAGACGGTGTCGGGCAAGGCCCCGCCCGTCTTCCATCTCGACACCTCGCGGCCCGAGGCGCCGCTGGCGCGCAGCCTGTCGGAGGAGATCGCCCGCGTCGTGCGAGGGCGCGCGGCCAATCCGAAATGGATCGCGGGCGTCATGCGCCACGGCTACAAGGGCGCCTTCGAGATCGCCGCGACCGTGGATTACCTCTTCGGCTTCGCAGCGACGACCGACGCCGTGAAGCCGCATCACTTCGACCAGCTCTTCGCGGCCTATCTGGAGGACGAGCGGGTGCGGGGGTTCATGGCAGAGGCCAATCCCGCCGCGCTTCGGGAGACCGCCGGGCGCTTCGCGGAGGCGCGCCGGCGCGGCCTCTGGCAGCCGCGCTCGAACCGGGCCGGCGACCTGCTGGCCGAACTCACCGCAGGGGAGACCACATGAGCGAGACCGAGGCGGAGCTGAACGCCCGCCACGCCGAGAAGATGAAGAAGCACCAGGCCGGAAAGGCGAAGCTGCTCGCAGGCAAGAGCGCCGACAAGGGTCTCCTCATCGTCCATACTGGAGCGGGCAAGGGGAAGACCTCGGCCGCGCTCGGCATGGTGATGCGCCATATCGCCTATGACTGGCCGGTCGGGATCGTGCAGTTCATCAAGGCGCCGAGCTGGGAGACGGGGGAGGCGCGGCTGCTCGCGCGCTTCCCCGACCTCGTGACGCTCCACGTCATGGGCGAGGGCTTCACCTGGGACACGCAGGACCGCGCCCGCGACATCGAGGTCGCCCGCCGCGCCTGGGAGCGCGCCAAGGAGTTGATCCGCGACGAGCGCCACCGGCTCGTCCTGCTCGACGAGTTGAACATCGTGCTGCGCTACGACTACCTGCCGGTCGAGGAGGTCGTCGCCTTCCTGCGCGATGAGAAGCCGGCCGGCAAGCACGTGATCGTGACCGGCCGCAACGCCAAGCCCGAGTTGATCGAGATCGCCGATCTCGTGACCGAGATGACGCTCGTGAAGCACCCCTTCCGCCAGGGCATCAAGGCGCAGAAGGGGATCGAGTATTGATCCTCTCCTTGCCGAGTCCGTCCTCCCCGCCGCAAGCGGGGGGAGGGTGGAGCAGGCGGCGAGCGCGATGCGCGACTGCCGAAGACGGCGTGGGGCGGCTTCCGTGACCTCGCCCCTTCGCCCTCCCGCCCTGATGATCCAGGGCACGGGCTCGAATGTCGGCAAGTCGACGCTGGTCGCCGCGCTCTGCCGCGCCTTCCTCCGGCGCGGCCTGAAGGTCGCGCCGTTCAAGCCGCAGAACATGTCGAACAACGCCGCCGCCACCGCCGATGGCGGCGAGATCGGCCGCGCCCAGGCCGTGCAGGCGCGCGCCTGCGGCCTGCCGTCCTCGGTCCACATGAACCCCGTCCTCCTGAAGCCCGAGACCGATACGGGCGCGCAGGTGATCGTGCAGGGACGGCGCGCCTTCACCCTGCGGGCGCGCGACTGGGGCTCGCGGAAGGGCGATTTGCTGCCGGCCGTGCTGGAGAGCTTCGGCAGGATTGGCGAGGGCATGGACCTCGTCCTCGTGGAGGGGGCGGGCAGCCCGGCTGAGATCAACCTGCGGGCCGGCGACATCGCCAATATGGGCTTCGCCCGAGCGGCGGACCTGCCGGTCGTGCTGGCCGGCGATATCGACCGGGGCGGCGTCATCGCGAGCCTTGTCGGCACCCATGCGGTGCTGGAGCCGGACGAGAAGGTGCGCATAAAAGCCTTCCTGATCAACAAGTTCCGGGGCGACGTTTCGCTCTTTTCCGAAGGCGCGCGCGCGATCGCCGAACGCACGGGCTGGCCCTGTCTCGGCATCCTGCCCTTCCTGCCCGCCGCTTTGCGGCTTCCGGCCGAGGATGCCCTCGACCTGTCGCGGCCGATCGGGGAGGGCGGGGAGCGGCTGAAGATCGCGGTGCCGATCATCGCCCGGATCGCGAATTTCGACGATCTCGATCCTCTCCGCCAGGAGCCGGGCGTCGAGCTGGTCCTCGTCCCGCCCGGCACGCCGCTGCCCGGCGATGCCGGGCTCGTGATCCTGCCGGGCTCGAAATCGACGATCGGCGATCTCGCCTTCCTGCGCGCGCAGGGCTGGGACATCGACATCGCCGCCCATCGGCGGCGCGGCGGCCATGTTCTCGGCCTCTGCGGAGGCTACCAGATGCTCGGCCGCTCGATCTGCGATCCCGAGGGGATCGAGGGGCCGGCGAGCACGGTGCCGGGCCTCGGCCTCCTCGAAGTCGACACCGTCCTCACGCCGGACAAGGTGACGGCGCCCGTCCGGGGCCGCCATCTCGCCTCGGGGGCTGCGGTCGAGGGCTACGAGATCCATCTCGGCCGCACGGACGGTCCCGATCGCGCCCGGCCGCTCCTCGATCTCGGGAGCCAGGGCGCGAGCCGCCCGGACGGCGCGGCGAGCGCGGACGGGCGGGTGCAGGGCAGCTACGTCCACGGCCTGTTCGGCTCGGATGCCTTCCGCGCCGCCTATCTCGCGGGCTTCGGGGCCGCCTCGGCGCTGGCCTACGAGGCGGGGATCGAGAAGGCCCTCGACGACCTCGCCGAGGCGGCGGAAGCGCATCTCGACCTCGACGCGATGCTCGCCATCGCGCAGGCGCGCTGAGCCGGCGGCTCAGAACGCGGCGGCGAGGCCGATCCACATCGCGACATGAAGCAGCAGCGCCGTCGCCAGCACCTTGAGCCCCCGGCCGATATCGGAGGCGACGGCGTCGCGCCGCCCCTCCTCGTGGAGGAACGGCGCCTCGACCGGCCCCGCCGCATAGATGCGCGGGCCGCCGAGCGCGAGGCCGAGCGCCGCGGCCATGGCGGCTTCCGGCCAGCCGGCATTGGGCGAGCGATGGGTGCCGGCATCGCGTGCGGCGACGGCGAGCGCATGGCCGGTCCGTCCCCCGGCGGCCGGCGCCGCGCAGGCGATCAGGAGCGCAGAGAGGCGTGCGGGCAGGAGGTTGAGGAGGTCGTCGAGCCGGGCCGCCGCCCAGCCGAAATCGCGATGGCGGGCGGAGAGATGGCCGATCATCGAATCGGCCGTGTTCACGGCCTTGTAGGCGACGAGGCCGGGCAGTCCCGCGAGGGCGAACCAGAAGGCCGGCGCGACGACGCCGTCGGAGAAGTTCTCCGCCGTCGATTCGATCGCGGCGCGTGCGATGCCGGCTTCGTCGAGCCGGCTCGTGTCGCGGCCGACGATCATCGAGACCGCGGCGCGGGCTTCCTCCAGCGAGGCGGCGTCGCGGACGCGGGCCACGTGCTCGTAGAGGCTTCTTTGCGCGATCAGCGTCGAAGCCGCGAGCGCGATCCACAGGTCGAAGAGCGGCAGGGCGCGCAGTCCCTGCTCCAGGAGATGCCCGCCCGCGAGGCCGGCGGCGACGAGCGCCGTCGTCCAGAGGAAGCCTGCATTCCGCCTCGCCTGCGCGCTCCAGCTCTCGCGGTTGAGATGGCGGTCGCCGAAGGCCACCAGGGCCCCGAGCCAGGCGACCGGATGCGGCAGGCGGCGCCAGATCCGGTCCGGGTCGCCGATCAGCGCGTCGAGAAGCAGCGCCATCGGCAGGATCCAGAGGGCGTCGGAAGAGAGCAGCATCAGCGTCCCTTGGCGGCGCGGCCGATCTCGGCGGCGAGCCTGTCGAGCGCCCCGGCGAGGCTCGGGCCGCCGCAGAGGAGGTTGAGGGAATCGGGCAGCACGATGCGCCGCCCGGGCGGGTAGAGGCGCAGCAGCGCCGGGTGCAAGAGGAGCGCCGCGCCCTGGTCCTCCGCGCCCCCGGCTTCCGAGACCGCAAGGAGATCGGGCCTCCTGGCGACGATCTCCTCCAGCGTGAGGAAGCGGCCGAGGCTGCGGCCGCCGAGCGCCGGCATCAGGCCGACGAGCCGGAGCATCGAGCCGAGCAGCGTGTCCCCGCCCGCGACCCAGCCCCGGCGCTGGAGCGGCAGCACGGTCAGCCCGGACGGCGCGGCGGCGCGGGCCCGGCTCGCCGCCTCGTCGATCCGGGCGACCGCCGATTCGGCCCGCTCGGGGTGGCCGAGCAGTTCTCCGACCTGCCGGATCTGGGCCTTCGCCTCGTCGATGGAGCGCGCCGCGTCCAGCTCGACCAGTCTGACGCCGTGCTGCCGCAGCAATTCGCGCGTCGCCCGCTTCGTGAAACGGCCGGAAAGGACGAAATCGGGCTTCAGCGCCAGCACCTCCTCGGCCGTCCCGGAGAGGGAGGGAAAGCGCTCCGCCTCGGCCGCCACGCCCGAGCGGAGCCTGTCGCGGGCATAAGGCGAAAGGCCGAGGATCTGGTCCGCATCGGCGAGCGGGACGAGGAGCTGGTCGGCGCAGAGATTGATGGAGACGACGTGCGGCGCGGCCCAAGCCGGCCCGTGCAGCGCGGCAAGGCCGATCGCCAGCGCGGCAAGCGCGCGGGCCCTCACCCTCCGCCCCTTGCCCGCATCCGCAGGGCGGGCGATGCGGAGGCCATGAGACATGGCGGCGACCTGACGGAGGCCAAGGCGCGCTACGGCGCGAGCGGGCCGGAATGGCTCGATCTCTCGACCGGGATCAATCCCCATCCCTGGCCCGTGCCGGACGCCCTGCGCCGGGCCGGCTGGGAGCGGCTGCCCGGCGAGGCCGAAATGCGCTCCCTGCTCGCGGCCGCGAGAGACGCCTACGCGATTCCCGACGCCGCCGGGATCGTGGCCGCGCCCGGAACCCAGGCGCTGATCCAGTGGCTGCCCCGCCTCGCTCCGCCCGGCGCCGTCGCCATCCTCGGGCCGACCTATGCCGAGCATGCCGCGAGCTGGCGCGCGGCCGGCCGCGAGGTCGTTCGGGACATGGAGTCCCGGGTTTCCCCCACCGTCATCCACCGCGTCGTCGTCAATCCCAACAACCCGGACGGGCGCATCCTCGGTCCCGAGGCGATCCGGCGCCGGGCGGAGGATTGCGCGCGGGCCGGCGGCTGGCTGATCGTGGACGAGGCTTTCGCCGATCTCGACCGCGCCATCGGCGCTTCCGCTCTCGTGCCCGGGCTGCCGGTGGTCGTGCTGCGCTCCTTCGGCAAGTTCTACGGGCTCGCCGGCCTTCGCCTCGGCTTCGCCGTCGCGCCGCCCGCCGTCGCGGACAGCCTGCGCGCCGCGCTCGGGGATTGGGCCGTGTCCGGCCCGGCTCTCGCCGTAGGGGCGGCCGCCCTCGCCGATCGCGGCTGGCAGGCGGCGACGCGGCGCCGGCTCGCCGCCGAGGCCGCCGCGCTCGACCGGGTTCTGGCCGAGGGCGGCGCCGCGCTCCTCGGCGGCACGGCGCTTTTCCGGCTCGTCCGCCATCCCGATGCCGCCGCCCTGCACGGGCGGCTCGCCGCCGCGCATATCTGGTGCCGCCGCTTCGAGGAGGCGCCGGACCTCCTGCGCTTCGGCCTGCCGGAGGAGCCCGAAGGGCTGGCGCGGCTGCGGGAGGGGCTCGCGCGTCACGTCCAGGGCACCAGCACGGCCTCGCCCGCGAGCGTCGCGCGATAAGCCTCGATGCGGAAGACGCGCGCCAGGATCTGGGGCGCGAGCGCGGTCTCCGGCGCGGCGGCGGCGGCGAGCCTGCCTTCGCACATGACCAGGACGCGGCTCGCGAAGCGCGCCGCGAGGCCGAGATCGTGCGTGACGGCGATCACGCTCGCGCCCGCCCTCGCGGCCCCGCGCAGCACGCCCATCACGTCGAGCTGATGGCGCGGATCGAGCGCCGCGGTCGGCTCGTCGGCGAGGATCAGCGGGGCGCCGACGGCGAGGACGCGGGCCATGGCGACACGGGCCCGCTCGCCCCCCGACAGGCTCGTCACGGGCCTGTCGGCGAGCGCGCCGACATCGGCGAGACCCATCGCCTCCTCGACCGCCGCCGCATCCGCCGCCGACAGCCGGGCCGGATCGCCGGCGCCGTGGGGCAGGCGCCCAAGCGCGACGATGTCGCGCGCGGGGAGCGGCCAATGCGCCTCGTGCCCCTGCGGCAGGTAGGCGACCGCCCTCGCCCTCGCCCGGGGATCGAGCGTGCGCAGGTCGTCGTCGCCGAGGCGGATCGCGCCGCGGCTGGGGACGAGGCTCGCGAGGGCTCGCAGCAGCGAGGTCTTGCCGGCGCCGTTCGGCCCCACCAGCGCGACCAGCTCCCCCGCCTCGCAGCCGAAGGAGACGCCGTCGACGACGCTTCGGCCGCCGAGGGAGACGCACAGGTCCGAGACCGCGAGGCTCATGCGAGCAGCTCTGCGCCGAGCCGGCGGCGCTCGCGCACGATCAGGTAGAGGAAGAAGGGCACCCCGATCAGCGCCGTCAGCACGCCGACCTTGATGTCGGTCGTCGAGGGAATGAGGCGCACGGCGATATCCGCGGCCGTCAGGAGGCAGCCGCCGGCGAGGGCCGAGGGCAGCAGGAGCCGCGCCGGATCGTAGCCGACGAGCGGGCGCACGAGATGGGGCGAGACGAGCCCGACGAAGCCGATCGTGCCCGCGACCGCGACCGCCCCCCCGATCCCCATCGCGACCCCGGTGATGACGAGGAGCCGCAGCCGGGCGACCCGGATGCCGAGGCTCGCCGCCGCATCCTCCCCGAGCGTCAGCGCCCGGAAGGCGCCGCGATTCGCGAAGAGCAGCGCGGCGCCGGCCGCGATGAAAGGCGCCGCCATGGCGACGTGGCGCATCGAGCGGTCGTCCAGCGAGCCGAGCAGCCAGAAGGCGATCTCCAGGGCTGCGAAGGGATTGGGCGCGAGGTTCATCGCGAGCGCGGTCGCCGCGCCCGCGAGGCTCGATATGGCGAGGCCCGAGAGGATCAGGAGCGTCAGCCCGGCGTTGCGCCCCGCCACCGCTACCAGCAGGAAGACCGACAGGAAGGCCCCCGCCATCGCGGCGACCGGCAGCGCCATGGAGAGCGCGTCGGTAAGGCCGAGGGAGAGGGTCGCGACCGCCCCGAAGGCCGCCGCCTGCGGGGCGCCGAAAAGGGAAGGGGCGGCGAGGGGATTGCGCAGCAGCCCCTGCATGGCGGCGCCCGAGAGCCCCAGCATGGAGCCGATCAGGACGGACAGGATCGCCCGCGGCAGCCTGATCTCCCGCACGATGATGCGTGCCGTCTCGTCGCCGAAGCCGGCCAGCGCCCGCGCCACGGTCCAGGGGGCGAGCCTCACCGGCCCGATCCCGAGCGAGACGAGGAAGAGCAGGACGAGGAGAGCCGCGAAGGCGAGGGGCACGCCGAGCCGCGATCCGAAGGGGGACATCGCCGCCTTCTGCACCGAAGCGGCGGCCTCAGCTAGGGGCCAGCCCCGCCTCCGTCTCGGAAAGGAAAGCTCAGGCCGCTTCTTTCACCGGCTCGGGCTCCGAGGTTTCCATGGCGCGCAGATAGACGTCGAGCAGCGTCTCGTGCTCGTCGCGTTCGTCCTTGTCCTGCTTTCGGATCTTGATGATCTCCTTCAGGATCTTCACGTCGAAGCCCTCGCCCTTGGCCTCGGCGAAGACCTCCTTCTTGGCCTCGTTGAGGTCCGCGATCTCGCTTTCGAGCTGCTCGATGCGCTCCACGAACGACCGCACCCGGTTTCCGGCGATTCCGATCTCGTCCGACATGGTGACCCTTTCCGCATGATGGAGGCGGCAAGGTCGTCGGGGAGGGTTTCCCGAGCGTTAAGGCCGGGCGCTCTCAGCAGGCGATGGCGCCGCAGCTCGCCGCGTTCTCGACGATGCGCGCAAGGCTCTTCGGGCCGGGATAGCCGAGCACGACCGCCCCGCCGACGACATAGGCCGGCGTCGTGTTCATCCCGAGCGAGGCGGCGAGGCGGAGCTGCTGGCGCAGCATGGCGCTCGTCGCCGGCGAATCGGCCAGCTTCTCGATTTCGGCCCGGTCATGGCCGAGCGCGGCGGCGGCCTCGAGCGCCCGCGGCCCGTCGATCCGGCCGGGCAGCGAGAACAGCTTGTCGTGGAAGGCATGGGAGGCCGCCGCTCCGTGCTGTTGCAGGACCGCGAGGTCGACCTTGGCGGCCTGGGCGGAGGCGACCGACAGGATCGGGTTGTTGACGAGCCCCACGCGCAGGTCGGTCCGGCTGCGGCGGAGATCCTCGCGGGCCGCGCTCGCCGCCCGGCACCAGGGGCAGTTATAGTCGTAGAACTCGACGAGCTGGACCGCGGCCGATTGCGGGCCGGCCCAGATCGCGCCCTTCAGGTCCTCGATCTCCTCGACCAGCTCGGCGGGCGCCCGCAGGTTGGGGACAGGGCGGCCCTCGTCGCTCTCGACGCGGAACCATTGATTGGCCGCCGATCCCTCGGTGCCGGCGGCGCGCGCGGCGGAGGCGAGGGCCGCGGTCGCGGCGGCGAGGAGGAGACGGCGGTCGAGCATGGCGCGCTGGTGTCACGGCCGCACAACGGCGTCCGTGCTCGCACGCACGCCGTTGCGATGGCGCGTTGACAGCATCCATGCGGCTCCCCTATTTGGCCGCGCCGCTGATCCCCGCGGAAGAGTCCGGGCTTCCCGCCCGGCGCCGAAGGCGCAACCGCCCCGGAAACGCTCAGGCCCAAGGACCGCGGGGAGATGGCACTCTGGAAAGCGACGGCTTGCGCCGTCCACCGACGGGGGTAACCCGGGCCGCGCGGGCCAGCCTCGCATGTCCCCTGGGGAAATCTCTCAGGTCCCGGGACAGAGGGGGCGCGATGGTGGGACGCCGCGAGAGATCGCGGTAGAAGGCTTGTCGCGACACATCTCCCGGAGCTGCCATGGCCGACGACCCCTCAGACGGAAAGCTCCTGGAGACGCCGCTCGCGGCGGCGCACCTTTCCGCAGGCGCCCGCATGGTGCCTTTCGCCGGCTACGCCATGCCGGTGCAATATCCCGACGGCATCATCGCCGAGCATCTCTGGACGCGCAGCCATGCCGGCCTCTTCGACGTCTCCCATATGGGCCAGGCGAGGCTGACCGGACCCGATTTCGCGACGGCCGCCGCGGCGCTGGAGCACTTGGTTCCAGCGGATATCGCGGGGCTGCGGCCGGGCCAGCAGCGCTACACGCAGCTTCTGAACGAGGAAGGGGGCATCGTCGACGACCTGATGGTCGTGCGCCCCCTCGAGCCGCAGAGCCCGGGCGAGATCCTGATCATCGTCAACGCCGCCACCAAGGAGGCGGATTACCGCCTGATCGAGGCGTCGCTGCCCGACAAGGTGCTGTTGCAGCGCCTCGACCATCTGGCGCTGATCGCCCTGCAAGGGCCCTCGGCGGTCTCCGTCCTGTCCGCGCTCGCGCCCGCGGCGGCCGACATGACCTTCATGAGCGCCCGGCGCCTGACGGTCGCCGGCATCGAGGTCCATGCCAGCCGCTCTGGCTATACGGGCGAGGACGGCTACGAGATCTCCGTCCCGACCGGGGAGGCGGGTCAGCTTTGGGAGACGCTGCTCGCGGACCAGCGCGCGATGCCGATCGGCCTCGGCGCGCGCGATTCGCTGCGGCTCGAGGCGGGGCTGCCGCTCTACGGCCACGACATCAACCAGGAGACCTCGCCCGTCGAGGCCGGGCTCGCCTGGTCGATCCAGAAGCGGCGACGGCAGGAGGGCGGCTTTCCGGGCCGGCTGCGCATCACGCGCGAGCTGGCCGAGGGGCCGATCCGGCGCCGCGTCGGCATCAAGGTCGAGGGCCGCGCGCCCGTGCGCGAGCATGCCGGGATCCTCGACAAGGACGGCGAACTCGTCGGCAAGGTTACTTCGGGCGGCTTCGCGCCGAGTGTCGGCGGCCCGATCGCGATGGGCTATGTCGTCTCCGAATTCGCCAAGCCCGGCACGGCGCTCGGCCTCGAGCTGCGCGGCCGCAGGGTCGCGGGAACCGTTGTCCCCTTGCCCTTCACGCCGCATCGCTACAAGCGCTGAGAGGTTCCCATGACGATCCGCTACACCAAAGAGCACGAATATATCGCCGTGGACGGCGATACCGGCACGGTCGGCATCTCGGATTACGCGCAAGGCCAGCTCGGCGACGTGGTCTATGTCGAGCTGCCCGAGATCGGCAAGGTGCTCGCCCAGGGCGACGACGCGGCCGTGGTCGAGAGCGTCAAGGCGGCGAGCGAGATCTTCGCCCCCGTCGCCGGCACCGTGACGGCCACCAATCCCGAACTGGAAGGCACCCCCGCTCTCGTCAACGAGGACCCGGTCGGCAAGGGCTGGTTCTTCAGGATCCAGATCGCCGATCCGGCCGAGCTCGACGACCTCATGACGGAGGATGCCTATGCGGCCTTCGTCGCCTCGATCGGCTGACGGCCGGGCGGCTTCGGGGGCATCCTCATGAGCCATTCCTATACGGCAGTGGTCGAGTGGCGGCGGCAGGAGGACGAGGCCTTCACGGATGGCCGCTACAGCCGCGGGCATCACTGGAGCTTCGACGGGGGCATCACCGTGCCCGCCTCCTCGGCCCCGGCCTCGGTGCGGCTGCCCTATTCGCGCGAGGATGCGGTCGATCCCGAGGAAGCCTTCGTGGCGGCTCTGTCGAGCTGCCACATGCTGACCTTCCTCTATCTCGCCGCGAAAGCGGGCTTCGTGGTCGATCTCTATCGCGACGAGGCGCGGGGCCGGATCGCGCCCGACGAGAAGGGCCGGTTCTGGGTCGACGCCGTCACGCTCTCGCCGGCGATGTCGTTCGCCGGCGATCGCCGGCCCGGCCCGGACGAGCTGGAGCGGCTGCACCATGCCGCGCATGACCAATGCTTCATCGCGAACTCGGTGAAGACCGAGATCGCGATCGCGCCCCGCATCATCTGAGAGGTCCGATGCGCTACCTGCCCCTGACCGAGAGCGACCGCGCCGCCATGCTCGCGCGCGTCGGCGTCGAAGACATCGACGCGCTTTTCGCCGACGTGCCCGATGGCGCGCTGCTGGCCGGGCTGCCGGACCTTCCGCGCCGAAAGGGGGAGATGGAGGTCGAGCGCGTCCTCGGCCGGATGGCGGCGCGGAACCTGCCGGCCTCCTCCGTACCGTTCTTCGTCGGGGCCGGGGCCTACAAGCACCACATCCCGGCGAGCGTCGACCATCTGATCCAGCGCTCGGAATTCCTGACCAGCTACACGCCCTACCAGCCCGAGATCGCCCAGGGCACGCTGCAATATCTGTTCGAGTTCCAGACCCAGGTCGCGCTGCTGACCGGCATGGAGGTGGCCAACGCCTCCATGTATGACGGCTCGACCGGCACCGCCGAGGCGGTGCTGATGGCGCATCGCGTCACGAAGCGGCGCAAGGCGGTGCTGTCCGGCGGCCTGCATCCGCATTATGCCGAGGTGGTCCGCACCGTCTCGGCCATGGCGGGGGACGAGGTCGCCTCGCTGCCGGCGGATGTCGAGGCGCGCGAGGATATCGTCTCGCGGATCGATGGCGAGACCTCCTGCGTCGTCGTGCAGAGTCCCGACGTCTTCGGCAATCTGCGCGACCTGCGGCCCATCGCCGAGGCGGCGCACAGGCACGGTGCGCTCCTGGTCGCGGTCTTCACGGAGGCCGTTTCGCTCGGCCTCGTCGAATCTCCCGGCGCCCAGGGGGCCGACATCGTCGTCGGCGAGGGCCAGTCGATCGGCGTGCCGCTGTCCTTCGGCGGCCCCTATGTCGGCCTCTTCGCGACGCGGCAGAAATTCATGCGGCAGATGCCGGGCCGTCTCTGCGGCCAGACGGTCGATGCCGAGGGACGGCGCGGCTTCGTGCTGACGCTCTCGACCCGCGAGCAGCATATCCGCCGCGACAAGGCGACGTCGAATATCTGCACGAATTCGGGCCTGTGCTGCCTTGCCTTCACGATCCATCTGAGCCTTCTCGGCGAGGCGGGCCTCACGCGGCTCGCGCGCATCAACCACGCAGGTGCCGTCAAGCTGGTCGATGCCCTCGCCTCGCTGCCGGGCGTCGAGGTCCTGACGAGGGCCTTCTTCAACGAGGTCACCGTGAGGCTGCCGAAGCCGGCTGCCGAGGTGGTCGAGACGCTGGCGAGGCAGGGCATCCTTGCAGGCGTCCCCGCCTCGCGCCTCTATCCGGGCCAGGGCCTGGACGACCTCCTGCTGATCGCCTCGACCGAGGTGAACACGGACGAGGACCGCGCCGCGCTCGTCGCGGCGTTGAAGGGCGCGCTCGCGTGACCACGCGCTCCAACCCTCCCCCCGCAAGCCGGGGGAGGGTTTCTCCTGCGACATCTGACAGGACCGCATCATGATGAACCGCCAGGGACGCCCGTCTTCCGCGGAGGGGGCCGCCCCCCCCGCCGTGCATCCCACCTTCACGGGCAACCGCGCCCTCGCCCAGGAGGAGCCGCTGATCTTCGAGATTGGCCGGCCGGAGGTGACGGGCGTCGATCTCGACGAGCCCGAGCCCTTCGCGCCGAGGCTCGGCGAGCTCGCGCGGACGGCGCCGATCGGCCTGCCGGGCCTGTCCGAGCCCGAGGCGATGCGCCATTACGTCCGGCTCAGCCAGCAGAATTACGGCATCGATACCGGCCTCTTTCCGCTTGGCTCCTGCACGATGAAGCACAATGCCCGGCTCAACGAGCGCATGGCGCGGCTGCCGGGCTTCGCCGACGTGCATCCGCTCCAGCCCGTCTCGACCGTCCAGGGCGCCCTCGAGCTGATGAGCGAGTTGTCCCGCTACCTGACGGAGCTCACCGGCATGCCGGCCGTGGCGCTCCAGCCCAAGGCGGGGGCGCATGGCGAGTTGCTCGGCATGATGGCCATCAAGGCCGCCATCGCCGCGCGCGGCGAGGCGGAAACACGCAACGTCGTCCTAGTGCCCGATTCGGCGCATGGCACCAATCCGGCTACCGCCGCGCTGATCGGCTTCAAGGTGAAGGCGGTGCCGGCGCGCGAGGACGGCTGGGTTCATATCGCCGATGTCCGCCCGCTCCTCGGACCGGACATCGCGGCGATCATGCTGACCAATCCGAATACCTGCGGCCTGTTCGAGCCGCGCGCGAAGATGATCGCCGAGGCTGTGCATGAATGCGGCGGCTATTTCTATTGCGACGGCGCCAATTTCAACGCCATCGTCGGCAAGGTGCGGCCGGGCGATCTCGGCGTCGACGCCATGCATATCAACCTGCACAAGACCTTCTCGACCCCGCACGGGGGAGGGGGGCCGGGCGCCGGCCCGGTGGCGCTGTCGGAGCGGCTCGCGCCCTTTGCGCCGGTGCCGTTCGTCGTGGCCTCTCCGCCGCAAGGGGGGGAAGGGTGGAATCTCGTCGAGCATGCGGGCGATGCGGCGGAAGGGGCCTCGCCCTTCGGCCGCATGGTCGCCTTCCATGGCCAGATGGGCATGTTTGTGCGCGCGCTCGCCTATATGCTCTCGCACGGCGCGGATGGGATGCGGCAGGCGTCCGAGGATGCGGTCCTCAACGCCAACTATGTCCGCGCCTCACTCTCGGACCTGATGTCGCTGCCCTTCGGCGACAAGCCCTGTATGCACGAGGTTTTGTTCGACGATTCCTGGCTCGCCGATACCGGCGTGACGACGCTCGATTTCGCCAAGGCGATGATCGACGAGGGCTATCACCCGATGACGGTGTATTTCCCGCTCGTCGTCCACGGCGCCATGCTGGTCGAGCCGACTGAATCCGAATCGAAGGCGTCGCTCGATCTCTTCATCGCGACGATGCGCGACCTCGCCATGGCCGCGAAGCTCCACCGGACGGAGCGCTTCAAGGGCGCGCCCTTCCACGCCCCGCGCCGTCGCCTCGACGAGACGCTGGCCGCAAGAAAGCCCGTGCTGCGGTGGACGGAGCCGGAGGCGCAATAGACGTTCCCCTCCTCCGTCTTCAACTCGGTTGACGGATGGATACAAGGCGCTTGGGATTCCCCCTGTCATCCCCGGCCGGAGGCGGCGCAGCCGCCGGAGGGGAAGGGTCCAGAGCCGCAAGGGATCCCTCCTGGATCCCCTTCCCGGCCCTTCGCGCCGCCGGGAATGACAGCGGGGGGCAGGCTGCGAAGCGATCGAACATTCCGCAGGTGCCTCTCCCGCGGGAGAAGGCGGCCAATAAAAAAGCCGGCGCGAGCAGGCTGTGTGAGAACGGGCTGATCAAATCGGTTAAGATGGCCGCCTCTGGAA
>NZ_DAOLAJ010000062.1:0-22357 GCF_035325185.1 Enterovirga sp.
CGATCTTCCACTCGATCGGCAGGCCGTGGCAGTCCCAGCCCGGCACGTAGTTGGAATCGAAGCCGAGCATCTGCTGCGAGCGCGTGACGAGATCCTTCAGGATCTTGTTGAGCGCGTGGCCGATATGGATGTTGCCGTTGGCATAGGGCGGGCCGTCATGGAGCACGAAGCGCTCGCGCCCCTGGGCCGCCTCGCGCAGCTTCTCGTAGAGCCCGATCCGATACCAGCGTTCCAGGAGTAGGGGCTCGCGCTGCGGTAGCCCGGCCCGCATCGGGAAATCGGTCTTCGGCAGGAAAAGGGTCTCGGAATAATCGCGGCCCACGCCGGGCTCGCGGCCCGCGCCGGGCTCGCGGCCCGCGCCGGGCTGGCGGTCCGCCTCGGGCGCGCGTTTGGAATTCTTGTCGCTCATGATCGTCGGCCGATGGAGAAATGGAGGCGCGACCGGCCTTGCGAAGGCGGCGCGATGGAACGAGTCCCGGACGCGCGCCCTCAGGCGCGGGCCGGGCCCGTAATTCGCAGCCGGATCGGTGACGCTCGCATGGGCGGGTCTTTAGCAGCCGCGAGGGCCGGGGGACAAGGCGACGCTCACCCGATGAGGGAGAGCGCCGGGCGCGGATGCGCGGCGATGGCGCGAGCCCGCTCCGCGTCCCGTCCCATCGCCGCGACCAGCGCCTCGGCCGAGGCGAATTTCTCCTCCGGCCGGATCCAGTCGAGAAGCTCGACTTCGATCCGCCTTCCGTAGAGGTCGCCCGCGAAATCGAAGAGATGGGTCTCGAAGAGCGGAGCCCCGTCGTCGAAGGTCGGCCGGCGGCCGAAGCTCGCCACGCCCGCATGGACGACGCCCGGAGCGACTGCCGCGCGGACCGCATAGATGCCGTGCCGCAATCCGCAGGACGCGGGAAGCGCGAGATTGGCGGTTGGAAAGCCGAGCGTGCGGCCGATCTTCTCGCCGTGGCGGACCTCGCCCTCGACGAACCAGCGATAGCCGAGAAGCTCTTCCGCCGCCGCGATATCGCCCGCGGCCAGGGCCTCGCGAATGCGCGAGGAGGAGATGGAGGCTCCGCGCCCCTGGACCATCTCCTGGACGTGGACGTCGATTCCCGCCTCCCGGCCGAAATCCGCGAGGAGGGCGGGCGTGCCCGTCCGGCCGCGGCCGAAATGGAAATCGCCGCCGATGACGGCTGCGCGGAGCCCCAGTTGCCCGCGCAGGATCTCCATGACGAAGGTGCGGGCATCGGTTCCCGCAAGCCCCCCGTCGAATCTCTTGACGAAGACGAGGTCGATGCCGAAGGCTCCCAGGATCTTCTGCTTCACCGGCTCGGGCGTCAGTCGGAAGCTTCCCGCGCCGGGCCGAAAGAAGTCGCGTGGATGCGGCTCGAAGGTGAGGATCGCGGCCGGCCGGCCGAGGCGGCGCGCCTGCGCGAGGGTCGCGTCCAGGAGGTGGCGATGACCCCGGTGCACGCCGTCGAAATTGCCGATCGCGGCGACCGCGCCGCGGGGCGGGGCGGGATCGCCGTCATGCCAGGCCGCGGCCGCGCGGTGGCCCTCGAATGCGGGAGGGGAGGCGGGTTGCGTCACGGCGCGTCGCGCCGCCAGGTCAGGTCGTGGATGACATAGGTCGGCCGGACCGCCTGGCCGGCCGCCCAGCGCAAGGCGAAATCCTCGTCGATCCCCTCGTGGCTCGCGCCGAGATCCGCCGCATGGATCCCGCGCGCCACGAGCAGGGTGTCGATCCCGGCTCCGTGGCCTCCCGCGATGTCGGTGCGGATGGCATCGCCGATCCCCAGCGCCCGCGCCCGGTCGAGCGGGCGTCCGAGAAGGTTGCCGCCGAGGTCGAGCGCGGCCTCGTAGATCGGCCGGTGCGGCTTGCCGGGCGTGATCGTGAGGCCGCCGATCTCCTCGTAGGCCGCGGCGATCGCTCCCGCGCAGGCGATCAGCTTGTGGCCGCGCTCGACCACGAGGTCGGGATTGGCGCAGATCATGACGAGATCGCGCGCGCGCATCGCCGCGAGGGTTCCGGCATAGTCCTCGGCCGTCTCGGCCTCGTCGTCGAACAGGCCCGTGCAGACGACGTATTCGGCCTCCTCCAGCGCGGTCGATCGCGCCTCGAGGCTGCGGAAGAGGCCGAGATCGCGTTCCGGGCCGATATGATGGAACATGCGGGTCCCGTTCTGCGCGACGAGGTCGCGGCAGAGGTCGCCCGAGGTGCGGACGTCGTCATAGGCGCTCTTGGGCACCCCGTATTGGTCGAGCTGCCGCACGACCAGCCAGCCCGGCCGCGGCGCGTTCGAGACCAGCACCACGCGCCCCCCGTTCTCGCGGAAGCGCGTCAGCGCCTCGCCCGCGGCGGAAAAAGCCTTGAGGCCGTCATGGAGCACGCCCCAGACGTCGCAGAGGATGAGATCGTAGCGATTGGAAATATCCGCGAAGGAGCGGATGAAGGAGACGGGCCGCATCGGGGCGGGGGCGGGGTCTGAAGGGGACATGGCCGGGCGGCTAGGGTGAGGCGTCCCCGCTGTCAACCGCTGGACACATGCCCCGGCATCGCCAGAGGCGATTGCCCATGCCTGGAGAAGCCCTGTATCTTCCGGGCTTCAACGCGAAGGAGCCGAAATGTCTGGAGCCCGTGGCCTCGAGGCTGCAAACGATCTCTCCGCGCCGAACGATCTGAGCGCCTGGTGGCTGCCCTTCACGGCCAATCGCGCGTTCAAGGCGAAGCCGCGGATCGTCACGCGCGCCAAGGACATGTATTACTATACGCCGGACGGCAAGGCGGTGATGGACGGCTCGGCGGGGCTCTGGTGCGTCAATGCCGGCCACAACCGCGACCGCATCGTGGGTGCGATCCAGGCGCAGGCGGCGGAGCTGGATTTCGCGCCGGCCTTCCAGTTCGCGCACGGGATCGGCTTTCACGTCGCGAGCCGGATCGCCGAGCTGGCGCCGGGCGATCTCGACCACGTCTTCTTCTGCAATTCCGGCTCCGAGGCCGGCGACACCGCCCTCAAGATCGCGATGGCCTATTGGCATACGCAGGGCCAGGGCCAGCGCACCCGCGTGATCGGGCGCGAGCGCGGCTATCACGGGGTGGGCTTCGGCGGCATCTCGGTCGGCGGCATCTCGGCCAACCGCAAGGTGTTCGGCTCCCTGCTCTCGGGCGTCGACCATCTGCCCCATACCTATAACCGGGCCGAGCAGGCTTTCTCGCGGGGCGAGCCGGAATGGGGCGCCCATCTCGCCGACGACCTCGAGCGGATCGTCGCGCTCCACGACGCCTCGACCATCGCCGCGGTGATCGTCGAGCCGATGGCCGGCTCGACGGGCGTCCTCGCGGCGCCGAAGGGCTATCTCAAGCGCCTGCGCCAGATCTGCGACAAATACGGCATCCTGCTGATCTTCGACGAGGTCATCACGGGCTTCGGGCGCCTGGGCTTCGCCTTCGCCGCCGAGCGCTACGGCGTCGTGCCGGACATCATCACCTTCGCCAAGGGCGTGACCTCGGGCACGGTGCCGATGGGCGGCGTCATCGTGCGCAAGCACATCCACGACGCCTTCATGACGGGCCCCGAGCACATCATCGAGCTGTTCCACGGCTATACCTATTCGGGCCATCCGCTCGCCTGCGCCGCCGCCCTGGCGAGCCTCGACACCTATCGCGACGAGAAGCTCTTCGAGCGCGCGGGCAGCCTCGAGGAGAAATGGGCCGACGCCATCTTCAGCCTGAAGGGGCTGCCCAACGTGGTGGATATCCGGCAGGTCGGCCTGGTCGGGGCCATCGAGCTGGCCTCCCGCCCGGACGCGGTCGGCAAGCGCGGCTTCGAGGCGATGGACAGGGCCTTTCACGAATTCGGCCTGATGTGCCGGACGACGGGCGACACCATCGCCATCTCGCCTCCCCTCATCATTTCCGAGGACCAGATCGGCGAACTCGTCGACAAGCTCGCCAAGACCATCAAGGCGGTGGCCTGAGGCGCGGCGCCCGCCGGGTTCGGCCCTTCTTCGGGCCGCCCCGGGGATAGCGGCGCCCTGCGACCGGATCGGGGGATGGCCGGGACAAGCCCGGCCATGACACGAGGAAGCTATGCCCGGGTCGCGCGACGCTTGTCATGACCGGGCAGGTAGAGACGTCGCCTGGTATGTGCGCGTCGCATAGCAGCCTGCCGTGCTAAGAATTTCTTATTAGAATATATGATTATAAGTCTATTTTATCAAATATACGCGCCAGTTCTATGACGTTGCCGATGCCTAGCTTCGTCATCATCCTGCGCCGATGGACCTTGATCGTTTGCTCGACGATTCCCAAATCCGCCGCGATGTCCTTGTTCATCTTCCCCGCGAGAACGTGAGGAATGATCTCCCTCTCCCGAGGTGTCAGCGTCGCCAGCCTTTCTCGCCAGGCGTGGTGCTCGGCCTGCGCGGCGCGGGCTTCGGCGTCGAGGGCTTCGGCGCGCGCGAGCGCGTCGAGCAGGGCCTGATCATCGACCGGCTTGGTCAGAAAATCGACGGCGCCCGCGCGCATGGCGCGAACCGTCACGGAAATGTCTCCGCGGCCCGTGAGGAAGATGATCGGACGGTGCGCTCCACGCGCGATCATGGCGCGCTGCAATTCGAGCCCGGTCATGCCGGGCATGGCGAGGTCGACGATCGCGCAGCCGGGGACCGACACGTCGTCGGCTTCGAGAAACGCCGCCGGGCACGCGAAGGTCCTGACGCTGTAGCCCCTGATGCGAAGCCGCCGGGACAGGGCCCTCAGGACACCGACGTCGTCGTCGACGATGGAAACTTCGAAGGACGAGGTCATCAGGGCGCCGGAGCGTTCGCGGTGGCGAGAGGCAGGAGCAGCGTCGCGACGGCGCCCTTCTCGGGCCCGTTCTCGACGGTCAGATGCCCCCCGTGCGATTGGACGATCGTCGTGCAGATGGACAGGCCGAGCCCGAGCCCGTGCTCCTTCGTGGTGTAGAAGGGCTCGAACACGCGATGCAGGTCGCCCGGCCCGATCCCCTGTCCGGTATCGGTCATCTTGATCCGCACCTCTCCCACCTCCGTCATGTCCGTCGCGATCGCGACGAGACGGTCCGTCTCCGGCAAGGTGGAATCCATCGCATTCATCAGGAGATTGAGCAGCACCTGCTGGATCTGGACCGCATCCCCCTCGAGGTCGGGAAGCCCCTCCGCCAAGGAATGCCGGAACGTCACTCCCCGGCTGGCAGCATCGTTGCTGACGAGCTTGATCGTGTCCTCGATCAGGCCGTTGATATGGATCGTTTCGGTCCGCGCCTCTCCGCGCTTCAGGAGGCCACGCAACCGCGTGACGACCTCGCTGGCGCGATGGTTTTCGCTGACGATGTCGGTGAGCGTGTCGCGCAACTCCCCAAGTTCGATCGTCCGCTCCCGGATCATGTCCAGCGCCGCGTGGGCGTTCGATTGAACGGCCGCCAGCGGCTGGTTGATTTCGTGCGCGATGGCTCCCGACAATTCGCCCACCAGGGAGACGCGCATCAGATGGGCCACCTCTTGCCTGCGCGCCGAAATCTCAGCCTCGGCGATTTTTCGGTCGGTGATGTCGACAATGATCCCGCGCAATTGTCCGTCGCCTGCTGTATCGCCCGGACGGGATTGGCTTCTGACGGAGAGCCACCGGCTTGAGCCGTCCCGCCGGGGGACGTGCAGATCCAGGCCATGAGGCTCGCACAGCCCGCTTTCTCCGTCGAGGAAGCCCCGGACAAGCTCGCGCTGATCCGGGTGGATCGCGCCGAGAAGGGTCTCCGGCGTCAGGGGCGTATCTCCATCGAGGCCCAGGAGAGCGCGGCAATGATCGGTGCCCCAGAACTGCTTCTTGCTCGGGTCATATTGCCAGAGCCCCGCATTGATGGACTTCGCGGCAAAGGCCATGCGCTCCTCGCTCGTCCGCAGCGCCTCCTGGATTTTCTTCCGCCGATGGCGCTGGAGCAGAAGGAGCGCGACCAGCGCGAGCAGGACCGCGATGACCAGCAGCGTGCCGAGGACGATGCTCCTGTGCCGCTGCCAGAGGCTGGGCTCCCTGAAGAGAACGGCCGTCCCTGCAGGGAGGTCGCTTTCCGACAGGTTCCAGCGCCGCAGCGCGTTCACATCGACGCGATAGGCCTGGAGGGGGCTGGATCGCGGCGGCAGGTCGGCCGGATCGGCGCCGTCCAGGATCTTGAGGGCCAGGTCGGCGGCGGCGATGCCGTGGTCCTCGAAGGTCTCGCTGTAGCCGCCGAGGATGCCGCGCCCGAGGCTTTCGGTGTAGCTCGAATAGACCGGCGCCGGTGAGGCACGGGCCACGGCCTGGCCGACCTCGCCGGGCACGACGGATTTGCCCGTGCCGTCGACGAAGACCGTCAGCATCACGACGATCGCGTCGGGCGGAAGCGCGGCGACCTCCGCCAGGAGCCGCTCGATCGGCAGCTCGAACAATTCATGCACGCGATACTTGCCCGCCCAGGCCTGGACGACCTTGCGGGCGACGCCCTGCCAGCGGCGGTCGATCGGGGCGCTGCCCGCGACGAGATAGAGGTCCGTGGCCTTCGGCTGGAGACGCTCGGCCAGAGAGATGGTCTTCGCCAGATCCAGCTCGATGATGATGCCCGTGACGTCGCGCGGGGCATTCTGCGCCGCGTAATTGGCGCGCGAGACCGACGCGAAGACGGCCGGAACCCCCGGAGCGATGATGTGCCGGTATTTGAGAAGGAACGGAAACGCCTCCCCGCCGACCGTCATGACGAGATCGAGGGGAAGGCCCCGGTATTTGGCGGCCAGGTGGCGGGCCATCTCCTCCTGCTTTTCCGGGGTCGCGTTGCGGATCAGGTCGAGGAAATCGGCGTCGATAACGAGCTTGTCGCGCGAGCGTTCCAGCAGGCGCTCCCGGGCGGAAGCGCCGACGAGGCTCGCCGCCTTGTGCATGAAATTATAGGCGTGAAGCATCAGGATGCGCCGTTCCCGCTGGGCTCCGGCTGGCGCGGAGAGAAGCATCACGCAGGACAGGCCGCCGAGCATGGCCGCCGTCCGGCCCCAAATCCGCATCGCTCGAAGCCCCCGGGACGTCACGTCTTTCCTCCTCGATCGGGCCTAGCCCGAAATTCCCGGCGCTGTCGATCATGCATCGCGGCAGGGGCGCGACAGTAACCCTAGGGTTAATAGACGGGATGACCTCGCCCGACTTAGCTCGGCCCGAGTTAGGTCGGGAGAACGACGAGTGCCGAGGCGCACCAGGACGCAGATGAGACCAGAATCTGGCCCCGCCGCCCCGGCCGATCCGGTCCCGGCCGGGATGTCGCACTTGCCGCTGCATCGCATTGTTCTCATGTCGTACGATTGGTTCTCCGATCTGTCCGAGCAGGTCCGGGCCGACGTGCTGGCTCGCGGGCAGCGGCGCAAATTCGCCAAGGGAGAGCGGATCTATTCGCGTGGCGACAGGGCGGATTGCTTCTTCAGCGTGCTCGAAGGACAGGTTCGGCTGAGCGGCGTCTCCGCGGTTGGGCGGGAGACCGTGCTCGACTTCTTCGGCCCCGGCACCTGGTTCGGGGAGGTGGGATTCTTCGACGACCTGCCGCGGACGCACGACATCCAGGCTCACGAGGCGGCGGCCGTGCTCGGCCTGACGCGAGCGGATGTCGAGGAACTGACCGCCGCGCATCCCGAATTCGGGCGCGCCGTCCTGCGGCTTCAGGCGCTTCGGATCAGATTGCTGCTCATGGCCCTCGAGCAGTATTCCGCGCAATCGCTGGAGCAGCGCCTCGCGAGCCGGCTCCTGATGCTCGCGGGCCCCTTCGGAACGGACATGCCGGACGGGAAGAGGATCGATCTGCGCCTGTCCCAGAAGCTGCTGTCGCAACTGATCGGCTCGACCCGGCAGCGGGTGAACCAGATCCTGCTTAATTGGGAAGCGAGTTCTGTGATCACGCACCGCTACGGGACCATCGTCATTCGAGACTACGGGAAACTGGAGAAGGTCGCGATCATGTAGCCGGGGATCACGAAAAACGACGCGGCCGGCTCCTTCCCCCGCTCGCAGGGAACTCGCGCGATCGAACGGGCCAAGCGTTGCTCGACCTGTGGCCTCCGCTCGGCGCGCGGCAATAAAACTGTCCGGGATTTGCATCGTGACGTGCCTTTCCGGGCTGTTATGATGGCAATCTCCGGCCGCAGAAAGCTGCCTGACGGCATGCTGTTGCCGAATGATGTTTGATTTATGCTTAGAGCGATTGAAATCTGCCTAGTATAGCCGAGGAATTTGCTATTCGGCAGAGCCATAACGCTAGGTGGAGCGAGGGGCGTGGGGTTTCGTGGTCGACTTGCCCGCTTGGGGGCTGCCTTCGGGCTCGGTATCCGTCGCGGCCGAAAAAGCCGATGCGGGCTGGGCGTCGGGCTGATCGCGACGATCTGCTCCGCGACCGCGGCTTCGGCGGTGGAGGGCGCGGCCACCTACTATCTTCAGGGAGCAAACGTCCCCGCCGGGGGGCTGATGCCTCCTCCGGGGGTTTATTTCGACGATACGACCTATTTCTACAGCGGGAAATTCAAGGCGGGGCGCACCACGCAGCTCGGCGGAAACCAGGTTCTCGATGTCCGCTTGAACGCCTGGGCCAATTTCCCGACCGCCCTATGGGTGACGCCGGTGGAGATCCTGGGCGGGAACCTCGCCCTGTCCGCGACGGCGCCTTTCGGCGAGCCCGCAGTTCGCGCCGCGGCGATCCTGGACGGCCCGCTCATCCACCAGGCCCTCGGCCGCCCGATCGGGTTCGCCGCCCGGGATGCGGTCGTGAATTTCGCCGATCCCCTCGCCACGGCGAGCATCGGCTGGCACAACGGCAATTGGCACTGGAAGGTCGGTGCCGCCGTCAACATTCCCGTTGGGGACTACCGGCCCGGCGAGTTGTCGAATATCGCATTTCATCGCTGGATCGGTGACTTCACATTCGGCGTGACCTATCTCGACCCGACGCTCGGGCTCGATATCTCGACCGTCGCCGGCTTCCTGGTCAACGGCGCAAATCCCGTGACAGACTATCGCTCGGGCAATGAATTCCACATCGATGGCTCGATCTCGAAGAATCTGACGAAGCAATTGTCGGTCGGCATCCTCGCTTCCTATTACGAGCAGGTGAGTGCCGACAGCGGCGCCGGCAACCAGGTCGGTCCGTTCAAGGGGCGAAGCACCGCGATCGGCGGCACGATCGGCTACACGTTCAATCTCGGCGACCTCCCGGTTTCCACGCGGGTCAAGGTCATGCGGGAGGTCGAGGTCGAGAACCGGCCGCGAGGCACCCTGGGCTGGGTGCAGGTCACGATCCCATTATGGACGCCTCCCGCGCCGCAAGCGTCCTCGCGGATGGCCGTCCGCTAGAGCGCTCCGCACCACCGTCGGATTGCCGAATGGGGAAAGAATACATGCCGGGGGCTAAGGTTTCGTTCGGCTGGGCGGCGACCATGGCTTGCCTGTTGCTTGCAAATATGCTCGCCGCTCCCATCGCGCGGGCGGACGAGGCCGACGATCTCGCGAAAAAGACGCAGAACCCGGTCGCCGATCTCATCAGCGTGCCCATCCAGGGCAATTTCCAGTGGGGCGGCGGCAGAAGCGACAAGGGGTTCGCGACGACGACCAACATCCAGCCCGTCATTCCGATCGGCATCACGGACGACTGGAACCTCATCATCCGCACGATCCTTCCCGTGTCATCGCGCCTGCATTACGCGCCGAACGGCGTCGCCGGGATCGGCGACACCACGCAGAGCTTCTTCCTGTCTCCGAAGCAGCCGACGAACGGGATCATCTGGGGAGCCGGCCCCGTCTTCCTCTGGCCGACGGCGAGCCACGACATTCTCGGCTCAGGCAAGTGGGGCGCCGGCCCCACCGGTGTCGCGCTCATCCAGCAGGGACCCTGGACGGTCGGGGCGCTCGCCAATCACATCTGGTCCTATGCCGGTCCGCTCGGCCGCGACACGGTCAGCGCGACTTTCCTGCAGCCCTTCATCGCCTACAATCTCGGACAGGGCGTCAGCATCGCCGTGAACACCGAATCCACCTACGACTGGACGCACGGGCAATGGACCGTGCCGATCAACACCACCATCAGCAAGGTCTTCACTATCGGCGGCCAGGCCATGAGCGCGGCCGTCGGCGCGACCTATTTCGCGGCCCGGCCTGACGGCGCACCGCGCTGGGGGATCCGCACCTCGCTGACCTTTCTCTTCCCGACCCGGTAGCGGCGGGGCCATGCTGCCCGCTTGCAGAAGGCTCTCCTCGCGCGCAGGCGGCAAGGTCGCATGGCGGATCAACGGGGGATGAAGCCATGACATCATAAGTCGGGCGATCCTGCTCCAAACTGTCGCGGATTTGCAGTAGACAATCCGCGGCCGATCGATAGTCTAGTTTCTGCCAGATGACGCGCGAGCATTTGAAGTTGCGCTATTTTGACGAGCAGATCTGGAGAAATGATATATCTTATCTAAAATAAGACAAGACTAATTCGACGCGACATAGTGATTGGTGACAGCGCATCATGATTGGCGGCAAACGCATTCTGGGTGATCTCGACCGACGTTCTCTTTTCACCGGCACCGCCGCGTTCGTCGCGATCGGGGTAGGGGGCGGCGATTCGGCCGCGGCTCAGTCGGATCCCCTGCCGAGCTGGAACGAGGGGCCGGCGAAGCGGTCGATCGTCGAGTTCGTGGCCCGCGTCACCGGGCCGGGGCCGGACTTCGTTCCCGTGGCCGAGCGCATCGCGGTCTTCGACAACGATGGAACGCTCTGGGCGGAACAGCCCATGTATACGCAGGCCTATTTCATCCTGCATCGGTTGCAGGCCCTCGCTCCGAACCATCCGGAGTGGGAGACGAGGGAGCCGTTCGCGTCCTTGCTGAAAGGCGACATGCGGCGCGCGGCCTCGCTCGCCAGCGAGGCCGACATCGCGGAAATCATGACCGTGACGCATGCGGGAATGACGACGGACGAATTCGAATCGTCCGTCCGCGAATGGATCGGCAGCGCGAAGCATCCCGAGACGGGCCGCCTGTTCAGCCGGATGGTCTACCAGCCGATGCTGGAGCTGCTCGCCTATCTGCGCGCGAACGGCTTCAAGACCTTCATCGTGTCCGGCGGCGGTATCGAGTTCATGCGGCCGTGGACGGAAGCGGTTTACGGCATCCCGCCCGAGCAGGTCGTCGGCACGGCCGGCGGACTGAAATTCGAGCTTGGCGATGGTAAGCCGGTGCTGCGCAAGCTGCCGACGCTCGTCCACAACGACGACAAGGACGGCAAGCCGATCGGCATCCAGCGGCATATCGGCCGGCGCCCCATCGCCGCCTTCGGCAATTCAGACGGCGACCTCGCGATGCTGCAATGGACCGCGGCCGGGCCGGGGCCGCGTCTCGCCCTTTACGTCCATCACACCGATGCCGCGCGCGAGTGGGCCTACGACCGCAAGTCTCACGTCGGCCAGCTCGACAGGGGCCTCGACGAAGCGCGCGCGAAGGGCTGGACCGTCGTCAGCATGAAGGACGACTGGAAGACCATCTATCCGTGACGATCGGCCGGCCCGGTCGGATTTCCATCGAGAATGTGTGACTTCAGGGAGGATGCCATGGCAGCCGATGATGCAGGAAAGCCCGAAGCCGGCCGGAAAGCCCTCGACCGGCGGAGCATCCTCCTCGGCGGCACCGCGCTTTCGGCGGCATCTGCCGTGGCGTCCAGAGCATCGGCCCAGCCTGCTCAGACCCAGGCGGCATCGCCTTCGGGGCGCCGGCCGAACATCCTGGTCATCATGGGCGACGATATCGGCCAAGCCAATATCAGCGCCTTTACATTCGGGCTGATGGGCTATCGAACCCCCAATATCGACCGGATCGCCCGGGAGGGCATGCTCTTCACCGATTATTACGCCGAGCAGAGCTGCACGGCGGGGCGGTCCTCGTTCATCACGGGGCAGGCGACGCTGCGGACGGGCCTGTCCAAGGTCGGACTTCCGGCGGCGGATATCGGCCTGCGCGCCGAGGACATGACCATTGCCGAGGCGCTGAAGCCGCTCGGCTATGCGACCGGGCAATTCGGCAAGAACCACCTGGGCGATCGCAACGAATTCCTGCCGACCGTCCACGGCTTCGACGAATTCCTCGGCAACCTCTATCATCTCAACGCGGAAGAGGAGCCCGAACATCCCGACTACCCGAAGGATCCTGCCTTCAAGGCGCGGTTCGGCCCGCGCGGCGTGATCCGCTCCAAGGCCAGCGACCACGACGATCCGACAGTCGATCCGCGCTTCGGCCGGGTGGGCAAGCAGGTGGTCGAAGATACCGGCCCGCTCACCAGGAAGCGCATGGAGACGATCGACGACGAGACCTGCAATGCGGCCGTCGATTTCATCAAGCGGCAGAAGCAGGCCGACCGTCCGTTCTTCTGCTGGTTCAACGCCACTCGCATGCATGCCATCACGCATGTGCGCCCCTCGATGACCGGGCAGAGCGGCATCAGCGAATATGCCGACGGCATGATCGAGCATGACGGCCATGTCGGCCAATTGCTGAAGGCACTCGACGACCTCAACATCGCCAACGACACGATCGTCGTCTATACGACCGATAACGGGCCACATATCAATACATGGCCAGACGCGGCCATGACCCCGTTCCGCAGCGAGAAGAACTCGAACTGGGAGGGGGCTTTCCGGGTGCCGACATTCGTGCGCTGGCCGGGCCGCATCCGGGCGGGCAGCGTTTCGAACGAGATCGTATCGGGGCTGGACTGGTTCCCGACCTTGCTGGCCGCGGCGGGCGATACCGGCGTCAAGGAGCGCCTGCTCACGGGCTGGCAAGTCGGCGGCCGCGCCTACAAGCTTCATCTCGACGGCTACAACCAACTCCCGCACCTGACCGGACAGCAGGACAAGTCGGCGCGCAAGGAGTTCTTCTATTTCAACGACGACGGGCAACTCGTCGCGCTCCGCTACGAAAATTTGAAGATCGTGTTCTGCGAACAGCGCTCGCCCGGCACGATGGCGCTCTGGCGCGAGCCTTTCGTCTGCCTGCGCGGCCCCAAGGCCTTCAACCTGCGCATGGATCCCTACGAGCGGGCCGACATCACGTCGAACACCTATAACGACTGGATGTTCCAGCGCTCGTTCTTCGCGGTGCCGGCGCAGGCCGTGGTGGCGCAGTTCATCACCACCTTCAAGGACTTCCCGCCGCGCCAGACGCCGTCGAGCTTCAGCGTCGACCAGATCATGGAGACGCTGAAGCGCCCGGCCGACAATTGACGCCTGCCGCGGGAGAGGATCATGCACGGGGATGACATGGTGCCGTCCGGGTATCGTCGAAGGAGCATACTGAAGTCGCTGCTGCTCGGCAGCGCTGCATGCGGCTCCGGTCTGCTCTCGATGACGCTTGATCCGCAGTGCGCGGAAGCCTGTTCCCGCATTCTGTGGAAGAACAGCCTGGGGACCTATGTCGGACGCGGCGAGGATTGGTTCTCGGACGCTCCGACCGATCTGTGGGTGTTGCCGCGCGGCATGGAGCGGGCCGGAGCCGTCGCCGACAACCCGTACAAGTGGACCAGCCAATATGGCAGCCTGGTCGTCGTGATGGACGACCACGTCTCGATGTCCGGCATGAACGAGCGCGGCTTTTCTGCGCATGTGCTGTGGCTGTCGGACACCAAGGTGGCGCCGAGGGATCCGAAGCTGCCGGCCATTTCCATCAGCCAGTGGATGCAATGGTATCTGGACAGCTTCGCGACGGTGAAGGAGGCGGCCGAGGCGTCGCGGAACCTGCCGTTCCAGATCCGCATGGCGATGGATCACAACGGCACGAAGGGGCTGTTCCACATCGCCGTGGAGGATGTGAGCGGGGATTCCGCGATCTTCGAGATGATCGACGGCGAGATGAAGATCTATCACGACCGCCGCTACGTGGTCATGACCAACGAGCCCACCTACGACCAGCAGCTCAAGGTGGTGTCACAATATGTCGGCTTCGGCGGCGACAAGCCTTTGCCCGGCACCAGCGAGCCGTCCGACCGCCTGGTGCGGGGCGCCTATTACGCAACGAACCTGCCCGACCCCGCGAACGAGCGGGAAGCGGTCGCGTCCCTGCTGAGCGTCATGCGCAATGTCGGCATTCCGTATGAAAGCCCGAGCGCGCATCGGCAATCGACCCATCCGGAAGCGACGCCGGCACTCACCCGCACGATCTTCCGCCTCATCATGAACCTCGACGAGCGGGTCGTCTTCTTCGACCGCGTGCTGAGCCCGACGGTGTTCTGGGTGAGGCTCGACGGGTTCGATTTCAAGAAAGGCGCAGAGGTGAAGAAGCTGCCGACAAACGGCAACGACCTCGCCTACGACGCCACCGGCAAATTCAAGCCCGCGAAGATGTTCACTTTCATATCCGGCACCGAAGACACGTTGGGCGGGCCGTAGCAGCCATGAGCGAAGGCTTGAAAAGCCTAGACGCATCCAACTGAGTCGAACGACGGTCGAAGGAAATCCATGCCCGTATCTGGTGTGAAATTCATCGCCCCCCTTGGTGGCCTTGCCCTGGCGGCTTTGCTCGCCGGCCCTGCCGCCGCCCAGGTGACGCAGGAGCCGCTCGGCGGGCAGCCGGCGCCCGGCAGCATGCGCTCGAACGTCGATTTCGACTACCAGGTCAAGTATCAGCGCGCCTTCGAAGCCCTGCTCTGGTCGCTGCCGCGCGTCGGGATTCAGAACGGCCGCGTCTCGACCTTCGGATTGGGCGCGAAGGACAACGACATTCTTGCGTGGTCCGGACCGGCGACTCCGAAAATGGAGACCATCACGCCGAACAGCTCGACCAACTACATCGTCGCCTATACCGACCTGAAGAGCGGGCCGGTCGTGCTGGACATTCCGGCGGCGGGACCGGATGGCAGCCTGTACGGGCAGGTCGTCGATGCCTGGCAGATGACGATCGCCGATGTCGGACCGTCCGGCGTGGACGGCGGCAAGGGCGGCAAGATCCTGTTCACGGGACCCGATTTCAGTGGCGCCGTGCCGCCGGGCTACATTCATGTGAAGTCGCCCTACCGCCGGATCATGTTCGCCTTCCGCACGGTCCGCGCGCCGGGCAAGACGGCGGAGGACGCCTACGCCTACACCAAGCGTCTGCGGATGTACGACCTGTCGCAGGCGGCCAATCCGCCGGCGCAGAGATTTCTCGATCCCGTCAACGACCGCTACCCGACCTTGCCGCCCTACGACGAGACCTATTTCAAGCATCTCTACGACACGTTCACCTATGAGCCCGTCATGCCGCAGGACAAGCCCATGATGGGGCTTCTGGCCTCGCTGGGGATCGAGCGTGGCAAGCCGTACAATCCCGACGATCTCACGAAGCGTGCAATGCGGCAGGCGGCGGTCGACGCCTGGGCTTATTTGCAGGAGCGGTTCGATCGTCTGCCGCGCGATATGTATTTCTGGCCCGACCGCCAGTATGTCCCGCTGCTGCTGCCGGACCGGAACCGCGGCTTCTCCTACGAATATCCCGACCGCATCGATGTCGACGGGCGCGCGCTCGCCTTCTTCTGGTGCACGCTCGTGCCTGCGCAGGTCTCCGATCGGCCGGCCGTCTACTATCTGATGGCGATGGCCGACAAGGACGGGCGACCGCTCGAGGCGGGACGAACCTACAAAGTCAATGTTCCCGCCAAGATGCCGGTGAAGCAGTTCTGGGCCCTGACCCTGTACGACCGCGCCACCATGGGCTTCATCTATACGGAGTCGATGCGCACCACCCTCGATTCCTACAGCGCCGACAAGATGAAGAAGAACGCCGACGGCAGCGTCACGCTGTATGTCGGCCCGAGGGCGCCCGATGGCCTTGAGGCGAACTGGATTCCGACCGGCGGCAAGCGGCCGCTGCCGGCGTTCCGCTTCTATGGCCCGGACGAGCCGCTCTACGACAAGACGTTCAAGATGCCCGACTTCGAGCGCGTCGACTGAGGCACGAAGGGACGTCGTCTTCCAACACTCTCGAGTTCAGGAGAAGCAGCATGAAAATGCGCATTCTAGCTGTTGCCGCGGCAGCTGCGGTCTCGGCCAATATCGCGCTTGCGCAGAGCTTTCCCGATCCGCTTCTGACGTTGCCCGTCACCGCCGAAAGCATCGCGAAGGCGAAGGAGCTGGACGCCTATGCGCTGGGCGTGTCCGCCTATCTTTGGGGCTATCCGCTCGTGCGCATGGAGCGGATCGTCCGCGAATATATCGACGTGAAGGGACCGCAGCCGGGGACGAGCTATCGCGCGCCGCTCAACCGCATCGGCTGGGCCACCGAACTGGCCACGCCCTCGGCCAAGGACATGCCCGCGGCCAACAACGACACGCTCTACATGAGCGCGGTCGTGACGTTGACGGAGCCGTATGTGCTGAGCGTTCCCGATACTGACGGCCGCTACTACGTCGTCAACGTCTTCACGATGTATCATGAGGATGAACAGGATATCGGGCGGCGCGTGACGGGCACGAAGGCGGGCCGTTTCGCTATCGTGCCGCCGGGCTGGAAGGGAAAGCTGCCCGAGGGAGTGCAGCGCATCGACGTGTCGACCGACAAGGTGTGGCTCTGGGGGCGCCTGCACATCAGGGACGGAGAGCCGTCCGGTCCGGTGAGGGCGCTGCAAGCCAAGTTCGACCTTCGGCCGCTCGGTCAGCTCGAGAATGCGACATACGCCGCTCAGCCCGCGGAGCTTCCTCCCCTGCCCGACATCGCCGGCGACGATCTCGGTTTCTTCACGCATCTCGGCTTTGCGATGCGGCACAATCCGATCCTGCCGCGCGACGCGGCGCTCGCGGGACAATTGGAGCGGATCGGGCTGACGAGGAACGGCTTCGACAGAACGAAGCTTTCCCCCGAGCAGGTCGCCGCCCTCAAGCGCGCGCTGGCCGACGGCGCCGTCGTGGCGTCGGCCGCCGTCTCCACCACCGCGAAGAAGGTGGGATCGTGGGATTCGACGATCATCGACGGCTACGGCTTCAATTATCCCCTGCGCGCGGTGCATTCGGGTCCCTACCTCGGCGGCAACATGGCGCAGGAGGCGTATTATCCCAGCACTTACCTGGATTCGCAGGGTGAGCCGCTGACCGGCGCGAACAAGTACGAGCTCCGCTTCGCCAAAGCGCCGCCGGTGGATGCGTTCTGGTCCGCAACCCTCTACAATGCGGATGACAAGATGCTCGTCGACAATCCGATCAACCGCTACAAGGTCGGATCGGAAACGCCGGGGCTGAAGACCAATCCGGACGGATCGATCAGCGTCCCGATTCAGCATGACGAGCCCGCGGGAGCAGGGAAGTCCAACTGGCTTCCGGCGTCGAAGGGCAACTTCTTCCTCGTCCTGCGCTTCTATCAGCCGCGCAAGGAGCTGTTGAGCGGCGCGTATCCGCTGCCGACCTTAACCAAGACGCAGTGACGGCATCGAGAAGCATATTGATCCCGAGGGAGCGCGTCATGTCTCGAGAAAGCGATCGGCTGGGATGTGCGAGCCGAAAGCTCGATCGCCGCAGCGTCCTGCTCGGCGGTACCGCGGTGACGGCAGCATCGACTTTGTCGGCGAATGTGTCGGTGCAGGTCGCCCACGCACAAACACCGGCGGCATCTGCCGATCGCAAACCCACGAATCCTGGATCGGTCCAGGCCTATCCCGATCCGCTGATCACCGCCGTCGCAACCCCGGACAGCGTCGCCAGGGCGAAGGAAATCGAAGCCTATACGCTCGGCGTGTCGGCTTATCTCTGGGGCTATCCGCTGGTCCGCATGGAGCGGATCATGCGGGAATATACCGACGTGCGGGCGCCCCAGCCCGCGACCAGCTATCGCGCGGCGCTCAACCGGATCGGCTGGGCCACGGCACTTGCGACGCCGCTCGCCAAGGACATGCCGACCGCCAACAACGACACCCTCTACATGAGCGCGGTCGTGGCCTTGACCGAGCCCTACGTCCTGAGCGTGCCGGATACGAAGGACCGCTACTACGTGATCAACGTCTTCACGACCTATCACGAGGACGAACATGATATCGGCCGCCGCACCACCGGGACCAAGGCCGGTCGCTTCGCGATCGTTCCGCCCGGCTGGAAGGGGGAGCTGCCCGCGGACCTGAAGCGGCTCGATGTGTCGACCGACAAGGTCTGGCTCTGGGGCAGGCTCCACGTCCGGGATGGCGAGGACCCGGCGGCGGTCGAGGCGCTGCTGCCGAAGTTCGACCTCCGGCCCCTGAGCCAGCTCGCAAGCCCAAAATATGCCGCGACCGCCGCGGCGCTCCCGTCCCTGCCGGACATTGCCGGAGACGAGCTCGGATTCTTCGCTCATCTGGGTTACGCCATGCAGCATAACCCGATCCTGCCGCGCGACGCCGCGCTGGTCGGTCAATTCGAGCGCATCGCACTGACGCCGAAAGGATTCGATCGTTCCAAGCTCTCGCCGGAACAGATCCGAGGTCTCCGACGCGCGCTCGATGATGCGCCGGTCGTCGCAAGTGCGGCCATTACGACGACGTCGATCAGGAAGGACGGATGGGATTGGGCGGTCCTCGACGGGTACGGCTTCAACTATCCGCTGCGAGCCGTCCATTCGGGCCCCTATCTTGGAGGAAACTCGGCAAGAGAGGCTCTCTATCCCAACACCTATGTCGACTCTGAAAATAATCCGTTGACCGGCGCCCACCGATATGAACTCCGGTTTACCAAGGCGCCGCCGGTTGACGCTTTCTGGTCGCTCACGATCTACAACGCCGACGACAAGATGCTCGTCGATAATCCGATCAATCGTTACAAGGTGGGATCGGAGACGCCCGGACTGAAGGTCAGCCCGGACGGCTCGTTCACAATCCTGATTCAACATGACCAGCTTCAGGGGCCGGACAAGACGAATTGGCTTCCGGCACCTGCCGGCAAATTCAATCTATTCCTCCGATTCTATCAGCCTCGTCCGGAAATACTGAACGGAAGTTATACTTTGCCTCATCTTGTAAAGATGCCCTGAGAGTTGCGGTCATCAGCTCTCCGATAGTTCGCAAGGAGGCGGTCCCCAGGCCGTGGCCTAAAACAGCGGTTATGCAAAGCGGGCAAGCACGCTCGATTGACGTGCCATCGGTCAGCCGGTCGGACGCTGCGAGCACGCCCCACTAGTCGAACCTGCCGCTGGCATGGGCCAGGATCAGGAAGACCCGGCCCGTCTCCGAGCTGAGATAGGCGCGGCGCATCTCGTCGCCGTTGGCATATCCGGGCAGGCCCTCGAGCAGGCGCTCGAATTCGGTGACGTAGCGGTCGACGGTCGCGCGGAAGCCGGCATCGGCCGCATAGTTCCGCCGGACATCCTCGACGATCTCCTTGCCGCCGGCGTCGCGGAGACGGGAGGCGAAGAGGCCCGTCTCGCCGCGCTGATGCCGCAGCCAGAGGTCGAGCGCGTCCTCGCCCGACAGCAGGGCCGCGAGATCCGACGAGATGGTGTCGAGGGAGCGGGCCGGGCGGCGGGCCTCGCGCGCTGGTTGCGGCGGCGGGGCCGAGGGGGCGCCGCGCCCTTCGTCCCGGGCGGCTTCCACCACCTCCGCGAGACGCCCCCCGCCCCCGCTGGCGGGCCGTGAGGGGCCGCGGTCGACGCCCTGGGACGGCTCGGGGGTGAAGGAGGGCCGCAGCTCGACCGGCGAAGCCGGCTCCTCGGCGGGGCGCGGCCGGGCGGGGGCGACGTCCTGGCTGCGGCTGGCGCGCGAGATGAGGGCGGAGAGCTCGCCCAGCGCCTTGACCTGGTCCATGACGACACGGCGCATCTCTGCCGTGGTCGCCTCCGTCTCGGCGGGGAGCCCGGCAATGCCCTGGCGCAGGGCGGCGCGGGTCCGCTCCAGCTCGTCGTGGATGTCGGAGGCCATCCCCCGCAACTCGCCCGCCGCGGCGCGGAAGCCTTCGAGCGAGCGGCTGATCCGGTCCGACACCTCGCTGCTCATGGTCTCGAAATGATCGCGCAACTCGGTGACGGAGCGCTCCGCCTCCTCGTTCGCGCTGCCGCGCAGCCGCTCGAAATGCTGCGCGAGCGCCGCAGCGGCGCTCTGGGCGCCGGAGGCGAGGGCGGCGCCGAGCCGGGTCGCGCGCTCCTCGGTGTCGCTGACCGTCGAGGAAAGGAGCGAGCCGAGGGCACGCGTCTCCTGCGCGAAGGCGGCGGCGCGGCTGTCGACCGTCTCGATCAACTCGCCGAGGCTCGCGCGGCGCTCGGCCAGGGATTGCGAGAGGCGGTTCTCGACATCGCCGAGCTGGCCGGTCGCCTCGGCGATGGCGGAAAGCTGGGAGCGGGTCCCGCGGGCGAATTCCTGCCCGCTCTCGTCCATCCGCCGCACGAGGGAGGACACGTCCTGCAATGCGCCGCCCGAGGCCGTCTTCAGGGATTCCACCTGCTCGCCCAGGAGATCGACGGCGCGCGTCGTCTCGTTGGTGACGTCGGAGAGGAGCGCCTGGAGCTGGTGGATGCGGCCGGCGAGCCCGTCCTCCACGGCTTCGAGATTGCCGTGGGCGTCGGACGAGGTCCGCCGGATCAGCCCGTTGGCCTCTTCGAGGCGCCGGATGATCGAGCCGAACTCCGTCCGCACGGCGTCTTGCGCCGCGGCGAGGTCGTGAACGGCGCCGGACGTGCCCTGCTCCATGCTGGCGCGCAGGGATTCGACCGAGCCGGCATAGAGCGAGGCGATCTCCGCGAAGGTGCCGCGCAGGCCGCCGAGGACGGATTGCGAGCGCTCGTCGAGGAGGCGCGTGACGCGGCTGCCGGCCTCGTCGAGGCCGCTCGCGAGCGTCTCGGCGCGGTCCGCGATCGCGGCGGCGAGCTCGGAGCCGCGATCGGTCACGATCTCGCGGATGAGGTCGGTGCCCTCCGTCAGCGCGGCCTGCAATTGCCGCGTCTGCGCCCCGATCATGCGGGCCGCCTCGCCGCCCTGCCGCTCGATCGCGGCCGCGAGGGTCGTGCCGCGCTCCTCCAGCAATTCGCGCAGCGACGCGGTCCGCCCGTCGAGCAGGAGCTGGAACTCCTGGATGCGGCGGTCGAGTCCCTCGACGGCCTCCCGGCCCCCCGTCTCGATATTGCCGACGATCCGGGCGCCGTGAGAGCCGATCAGGGTCGCGGTCGCGGCGCCGCGCGTGTCGAGGGCGTTCGTGAACTCGCTCGTCCGCTGCTCGAACATGGCCGTCATGTCGGCCATCTGCTTGCCGAGGGTGAGGGCGATCGAATCGCTGCGCTTCTCGAGGATGGAGCCGAGGGTGGCGCTCCGCCGGTCGAGGAGATCGACGAAATCGGACGCCTTCGCATTCATGTGCTCGGAGGCCGATTCGATCTTTCCGCCCACGAATTCGGCCTGGCGGTCGAGCACCTGCGCGACCTCCGCGACCTGGTTTCCGAGGGTCGCGATCACGGCCTGCCCCTTGCGGCCGACCTGCTCGGCGAGGTCCGCCCCGCCGCCCTCGATGAGGTCGCGGAAGGAGGCGAGGCGGCCGTCGAAGGTCTCCTGCACCCGCCCGACCGCGGCATCGACCTCGGCCACGACCGTGCGGCCCTGCTCGCCGACGCGCCGGGCGAGGCCCGAGCCGCGCTCGTCGAGAAGATGCGTGAAGGCGGCGTTGGCAGTGTCGAAGAGCCGCGCAGCCTCCGCCATCTTCGCGCCGATCTGGATGCTGGCCGCCTCGCCCTGGGCGGCGAGGGCGCGCACGGCTTCCCCGCCATCCTGCTCGAAGAGGCGCGCGATCTCGGTGATCCGCCCGTCGAGCTGGGTGCTGACCGCCTCCCCGCGGGCGGTGAGCGTCCGGGACGCCTGGTCGCCCTGTTCCTCGAAGATCCGCACGACCTCGGCGAGGCGCGCATCGATCTCGCCCGTGACGGATTCTCCCGTCCTGGAGAGGGTCCTCAGCAAGTCGCCGCCGCGTTCCGCGAAGAGCATGGTGAGGCGGTTGGAGCCGGTCTCGAACAACTCGGCGGCCTCGGCGATCTGGCCGCCCAGCGAGGCGGTCACGAGGGCGCCCTGGCGGGCGAGCCCGTCGGCGGCGGCGCGGCTGCGCTCGTCGAGAAGCGCCACGACGCGATTCGTCGAGGTGTCGAGCAGTTCCGAAGCCTCCGCCACGCGCGCGCCGAGGGCGGTGCTGGCGGCGGCGCCCTGGCGCGTCAGGCCCTCGACCGTGGCGCGGCCACGCTCGTCGAAGATCTGGGTGAGCCCCGCCAGCCGCCGGTCGATCTCGGAGGTGACGCTGTCGCCCCGTTCGGCGAGAGTGCGCGCGGCCTCGCCGCCTGCCTGCTCGAAGAGACGTTCGAGCTTCTCGATCCGGCTCTCGATCTGGCTTGTGACGGCGGCTCCCTGGGTGGAGAGGCCGTG
>NZ_DAOLAJ010000063.1:0-22313 GCF_035325185.1 Enterovirga sp.
TCGGTATAGGCCGGCCCACGCTGGATCAGAGCGCCGCCCGAATTGTTGCAGATGCCGCCCAGCACCGAGGCCCCGATGCAGGAGGAGCCGATCACCGAATGCGGCTCGCGCCCGAGCGGCCGCAGGCGCTTCTCCAAGGAGTCCAGCGTGGCGCCGGGCAGGCAGACGACCTGCCGGCCGCCCTCGATCAGGTGGACGCCCTTGAGCCGCATGACGCTGATCAGGACGATCCCGCGGTCGTAATCCTCCCCCCAGGGGGTGGAACCGCCGGTCAGCCCGGTATTTGACGCCTGGAGGATCACCGCGCAGCCGGCCTCGACGGCGGCCTTCAGGACCCGCCACATCTCGACCAGGGAGCCGGGCCGCACCACCGCCGCCACGGGCCCCCCGCCATAGCGGAAGCCCCGGACATAGCGGCGCGTCTCGCGATCCGCCGTCAGGACATGGGCCGCGCCGGCGATGGCGCGCAGGCGGTTCAGGAGGTCGGCGTGCGAGGCCGCTCCTTGGGTTTCCGGTCGGGTCATGGCGGCTCCTCCCTGAAGCGCAGGCACCCGACGGCCAGATAGATGGCCAGGGCGTGTGCCGAAACGCTATTTGCCGTCTTTAGATGTGGTCTCGGTCCATTCGGACGGCGCTGTTAGTATCTGACGAGAGGCCGAATGTAGCCTTCTTGTCCGCTTTCGCAACAACGTTGGATTTTCCGTCATACTGATTTACTTGTATGCTGCTTTACTAGCGTCCGATCACGCCCTTGAGACCGCCGTGACCCTGCCGGGCCAGATAGAGGTCCAGAGCGTCCAGGTACACATCATGAGCTTTCCGGTTCTCGACGAAGCCCATCTCCTTGAATTTTCGCGCCACCTTGGGATGCAGATACAGCATCACGCGGGCAACATCGTCAGACTTGGGCGCCCGTTCGGAAGGAGATGCAGGGTATGCCGCCGGAGTGGTGTCTTTCGGCGAGGATGGCGCCTGTCCACCGTCCCGCAATGCTTCAAGCGAAGTGTCGCGTCCGTTCATAGCGCTTCATTCCCCGTCGTTTGCGGCACTGGATTCAGAGTGCTGAAGGTCTGGATGGGTATTCGGCGGCTGCGTGCCGACGAGGGACTTTTGCGGCCCTTCGAGAGCGGCTGGGGTTTGGGCTCGGCTCATCCAGGCTCCTCCCTGAAGCGCATGTCTGGCGGCGAGATCGCCACGGGGCGCCTTGAAGATATAATTACCTTACTGCGCGGCACGGTAAATTGATTTTACCAATCCAGTCAAGCGGAAAATTTATTGCGCCGCAGCGACCGCTTCGGGTAAGCTGCTATCGGGTCATGCGAAGCGGTTGAGGCCACGAGGCGCGCCATGAGAAGCGAACGGAGCAAGGGCGGCAGCGCCGCCGAAACCACCGCCCGGCATATCGAGGGGCTGATTCTCGAGGGTTCACTGCGCCCTGGCGATCCGCTCCTGCCGGAGCGCGAGATGGCGCTGCAGGTAGACGTCTCGCGCCCGACCCTCCGGCAGGGCCTGAAGATGCTCGAGGACAAGGGGCTGATCGTGTCCGACACCGCCGGCGGGCGCCGGGTGGCCCCGCTGGCCACCAGCATCACCGACCCCTTGATCGAGCTGATGTCGGATCGCGGCGAGGTGGTGGAGGATTATCTCGAGCTACGCGCCACGCTCGAAAGCATGGCAGCGCGGTTGGCGGCGACACGCGCCAACGACGTGGACCGCGCGACGCTCACCCGCTGCATGGAGCGCATCAACCTCGCCCATGACGAGGCCGAGTCCCGGAACGAGGCCGAGGCCGATGTCGACCTGCATCTCGCCGTCTACGAGGCCAGCCACAACATCGTGCTTCTGCACATCATGCGCGCGCTGTCGGGGATGCTGCGCAAGGGCGTCTTCCACAATCGCGAGAAGCTCTATGCCCGCTCCGAGGTCCGGGACGTGCTGCGCGACCAGCATCGCGCGATCTACGACGCCGTGATGGCGCGCGACCCGGCGGCGGCCGGAAAGGCGGCCGAGGACCACATGCTCTATACGCGGCGCGTCATGAGCGAGATCGCCGCCGCCGACGCCCGCCTCGAAATCTCGCTCCGCCGCATCCAGGGCGGCAATCTCAGCCCGCGATAGAGGCGGCCCTGGCCGGGGGCGACGATGTCGCAGTCCCGGCCATTGCGGCGGGTCCCTCCCCACGCATATCAGAATCGATCGAGCGGCCGGAGCGTGATCCGAAGCCGGCCGCCTGCGCCTCCCGGCCTCCTTCCGGCGCCGGCGCGCAGTCTCGGCCATCGGCCTCTCGCGCAGCGAAGGTAAGCGGGCGCATATGACGACAGCAAAGACGGATTCCGCGGGGCCTCGCGGCAAAGGCGGCCTGATCGCCGGCGTCGCGCTCGTCCTCGTCCTCGTCGGCGCCTGGGCGCTCTGGGCGTCCCGCCGAGCCGACGGGCGCCCGAGCCCCCGCGCAGACGCCGCCGTTCCGGTCTCGGTGACGGCCGTCGAGACCACGGATTTCCCCGTCTATCTCGACAGCCTCGGCACGGTCGAACCCTACGTCACCGTGACCGTGCGCAGCCGGGTGGACGGCCAGATCGTCAAGGTCGCCTTCAAGCAGGGACAAATGGTCAAGGAGGGCGACCTTCTCGTGCAGATCGACCCGCGCCCCTACCAGGCCGCCCTCGACCAGGCGCTGTCGAAGAAGGCGCAGGACGAGGCCAATCTCAAGAACGCGAAGGCGAATCTCGAGCGCTACAGAACGCTGAGCGCCCAGGACTTCGCCTCCCGCCAGCAGCTCGAGAACCAGCAATCCCTGGTCGACCAGCTCGTGGCGCAGATCGCCGGCGACCAGGGGGCGATCGACAATGCCCGGACCCAGCTCGACTATACGACCATCCGGGCGCCGCTCTCGGGCAAGACCGGCTTCCGCCTGATCGACCGCGGCAACATCGTGCACGCGAACGATCAGGCCGGCATCGTCACCATCGTCAAGCTCCAGCCGATCTCGGTGGTCTTCACCGCGCCCGAGGAGCAGGTCCAGCGCATCAACGAGGCCCTCGCCGCGCGCGAGGTTCCGGTCGTCGCGCTCAGCTCGGACGGGCGGCGGGAGCTGGGCCGGGGCCACCTCGCCCTGGTGAACAACGAGGTCGACCAGGCCGCCGGCACCATCCGCATGAAGGCGACCTTCGCGAACCAGGACAACAAGCTCTGGCCCGGCCTCTCGGTGAAGACGCGCCTCCTCGTCGAGACGCGCCGGGACGTCGCCGTCGTGCCGAGCGCCGCCGTGCAGCGCGGCCCGAAGGGGCTCTACGTGTTCGTCGTGGGGGCGGACCGCAAGGTCTCGGTGCAGCCCGTGACCGTCGACCACGAGGGCGACGGGCGCAGCCTCGTGACCGAGGGACTGAAGGCCGGGCAAATCGTGGTCACCGCCGGCCAGTACCGGCTCCAGCCCGGCTCCCTCGTCGAGACGGGGGAGCCGCCTGCGAGGACCGCCTCCAGCGCGGAGGAGCCCGTGCAATGAGCGAGGGCATTTCCGGGCCGTTCATCCGCTACCCGGTCGCGACCTCGCTCCTGATGGTCGCGATCGTCTTCGTCGGCATCATCGCCTATCCGCGCCTGCCGGTGGCGCCGCTGCCGCAGGTCGATTTCCCGACCATCCAGGTCACGGCCCAGCTTCCGGGGGCCGCCCCCGACACGATGGCCTCGGCCGTGGCCCAGCCGCTCGAGACGCAGTTCGCGCAGATCGCCGGCGTCGCCCAGATGACCTCGACGAGCACGCTCGGCTCGACCGCGATCGTCATCCAGTTCGACCTCGACCGCAATATCGACGCGGCGGCGAACGACGTGCAGGCGGCCATCAACGCCGCCGGCGGCCAGCTCCCTAAGAACCTGCCGAGCCCGCCCACCTACCGGAAGGTCAACCCCGCCGATTCTCCCATCCTCCTGATCGGGGCGACCTCCGCGACCCTGCCCTTGACGGAGGTCGACGACAACGTCGAGACCAAGCTCGCCCAGCAGATCAGCCAGATCTCGGGCGTCGCGCAGGTGCTGGTCGGCGGCCAGCAGAAGCCAGCCGTGCGCGTGCAGCTCGACCCCGCCAAACTCGTCGCCAAGGGGCTGTCGCTCGAGGACGTGCGCGGCCAGCTCGCCGTCGCGACCGCCAACGCCCCCAAGGGCACGATCGACGGCGGCAAGCGCACCTTCACGATCTACACGAATGACCAGATCACCCGCGCGACCGAGTGGAACGACACCGTCGTCGCCTTCCGCAACGGCGGCGCGGTCCGCGTGCGCGATATCGGCGAGGCCGTCATCGGCGCCCAGGACATGAAGCAGGCCGGCTGGGCGGACGGCAAGCGCGGCGTCTTCCTCGTCATCTTCAAGCAGCCCGGCGCGAACGTCATCGAGACGGTCGACAAGATCAAGGCGACGCTGCCGCGCCTCGTCGCCACGATCCCGGCCGGCATCGACATCTTCGTGCTCTCCGACCGCACCCAGACGATCCGCGCGGCGGTGCACGACGTCCAGTTCACGCTGCTCCTGACCATCGCGCTCGTGGTGATGGTGATCTTCCTCTTCCTGCGCAGCTTCTGGGCGACGGTGATCCCGAGCATCACGGTGCCGCTCTCGCTGCTCGGCTCCTGCGCGCTGATGTGGATCGCGGGCTACAGCCTCGACAACCTCTCGCTCATGGCACTCACGATCGCGGTCGGCTTCGTGGTGGACGACGCGATCGTCATGCTCGAGAACATTTCGCGCCATGTCGAGGAGGGCGTGCCCCCCTTCGAGGCCGCGATCATGGGCTCGCGCGAGATCGCCTTCACGATCGTCTCGATCAGCGTCTCCCTGATCGCGGTGCTGATCCCGCTTCTCCTGATGGGCGGGATCATCGGGCGCCTGTTCCGCGAATTCTCGGTCACCCTCTCGATGGCGATCGTCGTCTCGGCCTTCGTCTCGCTGACGCTCACGCCGATGATGGCCTCGCGCTTCCTGAAGCCGCCGCGCGAGAGCCATCACGGCCGCTTCTACGCCATGAGCGAGCGCGCCTTCGACGCCCTCCAGAACGCCTATGGGCGCGGGCTCGACATCGTGCTGCGGCACCAGTTCCCGACGCTGCTCGTCTTCTTCGCGACCGTGGCGCTCTCGGTGACGCTCTTCATGCTGATCCCGAAGGGCTTCTTTCCGCAGCAGGATACGGGCCTCATCACGGGCATCTCGGAGGCCGCCCAGGACGTCTCCTTCGCCGAGATCGCGCGGCTGCAGCAGGAGCTGGGCGACATCGTGCTCCGCGATCCGGCCGTGGACCACGTCGCGATGGCGGTCGGGGGCGCGGGCAACCCGTCCAATACGGGCCGCATGTTCGTCACCCTCAAGCCCCGCGACGACCGCGATGCCAGCGCCGACCAGATCATCGCCCGGCTGCGGCCGCAGCTCGACCGGGTCGAGGGCGCCCGCCTCTTCCTCCAGGCGGCGCAGGACGTGCGCGTCGGCGGGCGCGCCTCGCGCACGCAGTTCCAGTTCACGATCCAGAGTTCCGATGTCGGGGAGCTGAACACCTGGGCGCCCCGCCTCCTCGACAAGCTCAAGGCGCTGCCCGAATTGCGCGACGTCGCCACCGACCAGCAGACCGAGGGCACGACGCTCACGATCACGGTCAGCCGCGACCAGGCCGCCCGCTACGGCCTCACGACCCAGATGATCGACGACACGCTGTACGACGCCTTCGGCCAGCGCCAGATCGCCCAGTATTTCACGCAGGTCGCGAGCTACTACGTGGTCATGGAGGTGCTACCCGCCCTCCAGCACGACGTCTCGACCCTCGACAACATCTTCCTGCGCTCGCCCACGACCGGCGGGCAGGTCCCCCTCTCGGCCTTCGCCCGGTGGACGACGGTGCCCGTGCAGCCGCTCTCGATCAGCCACCAGGGGCAGTTCCCGGCGGTGACGATCAGCTTCAACCTCGCGCCGGGCGTGGCCCTCGGCCAGGCGACCGACGCCGTGGACAGGGTCCAGCGGGAGATCGGGCTGCCGGCGAGCATCATCAGCTCGTTCCAGGGCAACGCACAGGCGTTCCAGGCCTCGCTCGCGACGGTGCCGATGCTGATCCTGGCCGCCCTCTTCACCGTCTACCTGATCCTCGGCATCCTCTACGAGAGCTACATCCTGCCGCTCACGATCCTCTCGACGCTGCCCTCGGCCGGCGTCGGCGCGATCGCGACGCTCATGCTGTTCGGCTTCGACTTCAGCCTCATCGCGCTGATCGGCGTCGTGCTGCTCATCGGCATCGTGAAGAAGAACGGGATCATGATGGTGGATTTCGCCGTCGTGGCGCAGCGCGAGCAGGGGCTCGCGCCGATCGAGGCGATCCGGCGCGCCTGCCTGCTGCGGTTCCGCCCGATCATGATGACGACCATGGCCGCCATGCTGGGCGGGGTGCCGCTGATGCTCGGCACGGGGACGGGCACGGAGATCCGCCAGCCGCTCGGCTATGCGATGGTGGGCGGCCTCGCGGTCAGCCAGGTCCTGACCCTCTTCACGACGCCCGTCGTCTATCTCTACCTCGAGCGCCTCGCCGAATGGTTCGGGGAGGAGGAGAGCCATGCACCGGCGGGCGAGGCATCCGCCGCGCCGGGCGAATAGACTCCTGCGTCACAGCCGGCGGGACAGGACGCCGAGAGCCAGCACCGCATAGGCCCCGACGAAGAACTCCGTGCGGTGCCCGGCCACGAATTTCCCGACGGTCGGGATCTTCAAATACATGCTCGCGACGGCGAGGCCGATCAGCGCGAAAGAAAGCGCGAAGGTGAGGAGGCGGGGCGCGGAGAGGTTCATGCGCCCACTTGTCCCGCTCGTCCTTGACGAAGGGTGAAGTCCGCAAGCCGGCTCAATTCCAATCGGGATCGGCCGCGACCTCTTCGTTGTGCTGGCCGAGATGCGGCGCGGGCGCGCGGGCCACCGCCGGCTCGCCGTCGATGACGATCGGGCCGCGCAAGGTCGGCACGGTTCCCCCCCGAGCCTCGGGATCGGGAAGGTCGAAGGCCATCCGGCGGTGGACGACCTGCGGATCCTCGAAGACCTCCGGCAGCGTGTTGATCGGGCCCGCCGGGACCACGGCCTTCTCGAAGGCGGCGAGAAGATCGCCCTTGCGCCGCTTGCGCGTCTCGGCCGCCAGCATCGGCACGAGCGTGTCCCGATGGGCCGTGCGCGCCGGATTGGTCGCGAAGCGCTCGTCGTCGGCCCAGAAGGTGCCCAGCACCTCGCAGAGGCGCCGGAACTGGCCGTCATTGCCGCAGGCGATGACGATGTGCCCGTCCGAAGCCGGGAAGACCTGGTAGGGCACGATGGAGCTGTGCGCGTTGCCGTAGCGCGGCGGAGGCGAGCCGGTCAGGAGCTGGATCATGCCCTGGTTGCCCAGCACCGAGACCTGGGTGTCGAGAAGGGCCATGTCGATATGGCAGCCGCGCCCGCTGTTCCGGCGGCCCTCGAGGGCACCGAGGATGGCGACGGCCGAATACAGGCCGGTGAACACGTCGGCATAGGCGACGGCCGTCTTCATCGGCTCCCCCTCCGGCTCGCCCGTGATCGACATGATCCCGCCGATGCCCTGGATCATGAAGTCGTAGCCGCCGCGCGAGGCATAGGGGCCGTCCTGCCCGAACCCCGTGACGGAGCAATAGATCAGGCGCGGATTGACCTTCGACAGGCTCCCATAGTCGAGCCCGTATTTCCGCAAGCCCCCCACCTTGAAATTCTCGATGAGGATATCGGCCTTCGAGGCGAGGCAGCGGATCCTCTCCTGTCCCTCCGGCTTGTCCATCTCGACCGTGATCGAGCGCTTGCCGCGGTTGGTGGCGAGATAATATCCGGCCGTGCCCCGCTCCCCGCCCGCGGTCTCGACGAAGGGCGGACCCCAGCTCCTCGTATCGTCCCCCTCCCCCGGACGCTCGACCTTGACGACGTCGGCGCCGAGATCGGCAAGGGCCTGCCCGCACCAGGGCCCGGCCAGGATGCGGGCGAGTTCGAGGACGCGGATTCCCGCGAGAGGCTTCTGCGGCGACATCGGCTGTGTTCCTGCCCGGCTTCCGGCGAGCTTAGCAGGCCGCCGCCGCCACTGGCGAGGCTTCCCGGCAGGAAGCTCCGCTCAGGGAGCGCTCGCCTCGTCGAGGAGGGTGGTCTGCGCGGGCGACAGCTTCAGGCGCGTCGCAGCGAGCAAAGCCTCGATCTGCGCGGGCGTCGTCGCGCTGGCGATGGGCGCGGTCACGGCGGGCCGCGCCATCAGCCAGGCGAGCGCGACCGTGGCGGGCGCCGCTCCCGTCTCGCCCGCCACCGCGTCCAGGGCGCCGAGAATGCGCAGGCCGCGCGGATTCATGTATTTCGGAATGGAGCGGGCGCCGCGCGGGCTCTTGGCGTAATCGGCCTCCGAGCGGTACTTGCCCGTCAGGAACCCGGCCGCCAGCGAGAAATAGCCGATCACCCCGACCTCGTTCTCGACGCAGACGCGCTCGAGCGCGCCCTCGAAGGAGGCGCGGTCATAGAGGTTGTATTCCGGCTGCATCGATTCGTAGCGCGGCAGCCCCTGTGCGGCCGACAGGTCGAGGGCCTCCTGGAGTCGCCCGGCGGAGAAGTTCGAGGCGCCGATCACCCGCACCTTGCCGGCCTCGATCAGGCGCTGATAGGCGCCGAGCGTCTCCGCCTGCGGCGTGTCGGGGTCGTCCTTGTGCGACTGATAGAGATCGATCCGGTCGGTTTGCAGACGGCGGAGCGAGTCCTCGACCGCGCGCGCGACATAGGCCGGGCTCAGCCCGACCTTGCCCTCGCCCATCTCCATGCCGACCTTGGTGGCGAGGACGATGCGGTCGCGGCAGCCGCGATCCTTCATCCAGCGCCCGATGATCGCCTCCGATTCGCCGCCCTCGTGGCCCGCCACCCAGCGGGAATAGACGTCCGCCGTGTCGAGGAAGGTGAGGCCGCTCTCCAGCAGGCGGTCGAGCAGGGCGAAGGACGTCGCCGCGTCGACGGTCCAGCCGAAGATGTTGCAGCCGAAGCAAAGCGGGGGAACCGACAGCTCCGAGCGGCCGAGACGACGCAATTCCATGGCTCTCACTCCTCGTCCGGCTCTTCGCGCTTGAGCCCCTTGAGCTTGGCGAAGACGGATTCGACGTCGATCTTCTCGTGCCCGTCGCGCGCCCTGGAGAGGTCGTGGAAATCGGGCTCGGAAGCGCCCGCGGCCGTCGTGACCTCGGCCGGCAGCAGCGTCTGGCCCGCCTCGGCGACCTCGTGGGCCGGCCGGTCCTTGGCCGCGCGCTGCACCTCGAAATCGAGGTCGATCTGCGAGGTCAGCCCGAGCGTCACCGGGTCCATGGGCTGGAGGCTCGCCGAGTTCCAGTGGGTGCGGTCGCGGATCTGGGCGATCGTGCTCTTGGTGGTGCCGACGAGGCGCATGATCTGCGCGTCCTTCAGCTCGGGATGGTTGCGCAGGAGCCAGAGGATGGCGTTGGGACGGTCGTGGCGCCGCGAGACGGGCGTGTAGCGGGCGCCCCGCCGCACCGTCTTCATCTCGGGGAGCTTCACCTTCGAGACCGACATGCGGAGCCGGTAATCGGGATTGGCCTGGGCGCGGTCGATCTCCTCGCGCGTGAGCTGGCCGTTGCCGGTGGGGTCGGCGCCCTTGATTCCCGCCGCGACCTCGCCGTCGGCGATGCCCTTCACCTCGAGCGGATGCAGGTGGCAGAACTCGGCGATCTGCTCGAAGGTGAGCGAGGTGTTCTCCACGAGCCACACGGCCGTCGCCTTCGGCATCAGCGGGGCTTGCGACATGACGGTTCTCCTCAGGGCGGCGTCGGCGGGGCGGACGCATTTCCGCCGTGCTCAGACAAGACCTCGTCCGAAGCGCCGACTTCCCGGTGATTGCGGAATGGGCGTTATATAGGCGAGGCCGCGGGGCGGCGCAAAGGGCTTTCGGCGGGAGGCGGCGATGCGGGAAGAGGATGCCGAGGCAAGGCCGGGGAAGCCGGTCGCGCACGAAATCGGCTGCGACCTTTCGGCCGTCTCGGTCGACGAGCTGGACGAGCGCATCGCGCTCCTCGCGGAGGAGATGGAGCGGCTGCGCGCCGAGAAGGAGCGCAAGCGCGCCTCGCGCGCCGCGGCGGACGCCTTCTTCCGCTGAGCCCGCCCCCCGGGCACGCGCTTTCGGAGAAGGACAGCGCCCATGTGCCCTTTCCTGTGCCCTTTCGGCGCAGCGGCTGGCCGGGCTTAACTTATCTTTAAGGTTTCCGATCCATAACGAAGCCGTCCAGTCTTCTGGATCTCGAGTGGCCCGCCACTCTGTTTGATGCCTCCCTGTTGAACACCTTTCGCCGCCCCTCACCGGGCGGCTTTTTTTTGGCTCTCCGGGCGACACCCGCCCTCCCGGCCGGCCCCATGTTAACCTTGATGAAGACTTAACGAGGCGCCCGGCCCGCGGCGGCGCTAGGCTTGCTGTCGGCGGGAAGGCCCGGGATCGACCGTATCAATCGGGACGGCCGGGCATGGGGACGTACATATGGCGATGGAAGTGGATCGCATCGGGCGCGGCCGGGTCGAGGAGGCCGTTGCGCCTCTCTCGTTCGGCGCGACGTTCGTGAAGTCGGAATCGTTCAAGACGCTGTTTCGTGACGGGATGGCGCTCGTCGAGACCACGGCCTGCTATCTCGACGGCGACGGGCGCGCCGAATCCAACCGGCTCTCGCGCAAGGCGGCGCTTGCCTATGCCAGCGAAAGCATGCGCCTCACCACGCGCCTCATGCAGGTCGCCTCCTGGCTTCTCGTCCAGCGCGCGCTCGCCGAAGGCGAGATCACCCCGGCCCAGGCGCGGCGCGAGAGGGACCGCGTCAAGCTCGCCCCCCAGGAGCGCCCCCTTCCCGACGACCAGTTCGAGGAAATGCCCGAGGCCATCCGCACCCTCATCGCCCAGTCCCTGCGCCTGCATGCGCGGGTCGTGCATCTCGACAGGCTCCTCGGCGAGGGGATTTCGACCCCCGCCCGCAGCCCGGTCTCGCAGCAGCAGCGCCTTCTGCGCTCCATGTTCGAGATCGAATAGGCCCTCAGGACGGAAAGGGAGCCGCCTCGCAGGCGTTCCGGTCCCCCGCAAAAAGACGCGCCATCCTGCGCAGCAATTCCCGGCAGACGGCCGGATCCGGGCTGCCGCTCCGGCCGCGCTCGAAGGTCCCGCCCACCACGACGCAATCATGGCGCGGGAACAGGTATTGCAGCCATTCGCGCCCCTCTTCGCCCGAGGGGCAGGAATAGCCGCTGAGGAGATAGTTGAGCTTCGGCTGGGGCGGAAGCAGCACGAGCTGGCCCTTGACGGGGACCATGGCCTCGTCCCCCCAGAGGCTTCCGGCGCCGAGGCCGGTGCAGTTCACGACGACCTTTTCCGGCAGGGCGGCGATCTCCTCGCGCGAGGCGAAAAGCCGCCGGACCATGCGGATGTTCGGCGAGCGGCGCAGGTCCCGGAGCAGCCGCCGCAGGAAGATCGGCGGCTCGACGAGCAGGGTCTCGAAGGAGCGCCCGGGCCCGCCGAGCCGCGAGAAGGGCAGCGCGGCAAGGCAGCGCGGCCCCGGGAGGAGGTCGCGCGGCAGGCGGTCGAAGCCGGAGGTCGGCTGGAGCACGAAATTGCGCCGCCGGAAGACGCCGAACCCGCCTCCCCCCGCCTCGTGCATGCGGAAGGAATCGCGCAGGATCTGCTCGTGATCCCCCCGCCCCTCATGGGCGACGCTCGCCGGCAGCCATTGCCCGCCGGCGATGTCGGAGGTCGTATGCGGGGGAAAGCTGGCGGCATAGATCGTGATCTTCAGGCCGAGCCTCAGCTCGTCGAGGAGGGCGGCGGCGGTGAGCCCCATCGCGCCCGCGCCGAGGACGGCGATCCCGGGAAAGCGGCTGCGCTGCTCGTAATCGAGATAGATGCGCCTCGCCTGGAGCGCGCAGCCCCAGCTCATGGTGATGCCCGCCCCGCCATGCCCGTAATTGTGGATGACGAAGCTGTCGCCTTCCTGGACGCCTTCGAGGCGATACGAGCCCCGGCGAAACGGCCGCTCGCCGGCCACGAAGCGCAGGACGGAGCGAAAATCCGGCGAGGCTCGTAGCGGCTCCCTCGCGTCGCAGGCGGGAGCCTCCTCCGCGAAGGCCGGGGATGCGAGGGCGGCGGCGACGGCCGCGGCGGCGAGCCGCAGCGCCTCCCGGCGCGAGCCCGGCAGGAAACCTCCCTCCGCGGGAGGCGGGATGCCCGGTCGGGGCAGGCCCGTCAGCCGCGGGGACACCGCGCCTCGATCGCGTCCCAGACCGGCACCGCGATATCGGGGCCGCCGAGCTTCCTGATCGCGCGGATGCCGGTCGGCGAGGTGACGTTGATCTCGGTGAGATTGCCGTCGATCACGTCGATGCCGACGAGGAGGAGGCCCTGCGCCTTCAGCTCGGGCCCGATCGTCGCGCAGATCTCGCGCTCGCGCTCGGTCAGCTCGGTCGCGTTCGCGGCCCCGCCGCGCACCATGTTGGAGCGCAGGTCGTTCTCCGCCGGCACGCGGTTCACCGCCCCGAGCGCCTCCCCGTCGACGAGGAGGATGCGCTTGTCGCCCTCCGTGATCCTGGGCAGGAATTGCTGCACCACCCAGGGCTCGCGGAAGGTCACGGAGAAGAGGTCGAAGAGGGAGCCGAAATTGGGGTCCTTCGGCAGGATGCGGACGACGGCCGCCCCGCCATGGCCGTGCAGCGGCTTCATGACGATCTCGCCGTATTCGCGCCGGAACGCCTCGATCTCCTGCTTGTCGCGCGTGATCAGCGTCGGCGGCATGAGCTGCGGGAATTGCGTGACGAAGATCTTCTCCGGCGCGTTACGGACGCTGACGGGGTCGTTCACCACCAGCGTCGAGGGCGCGATGCGCTCGAGGAGATGGGTCGCGGTGATATAGGCGATGTCGAAGGGCGGGTCCTGGCGCATCAGGACGACGTCGGCCTCGGCGAGGTTCATCCGGGCCGGCGCGCCCAGCGTCGCGTGGTCGCCCTCGACGTCGCGGACGGACAGGTCCTCCACCCGCGCCGAAACGATGCCGTCCCGCATGGAGAGGCGGTCGGGCGTGTAGTGCAGCAGCCGGTGGCCGCGCCTCTGCGCCTCGAGCAGGAGCGCGAAGGTCGTATCGCCCGCGATTCGGATGGAGCGGATCGAATCCATCTGGACGGCGACGGTGAGGGACATGCGGGGCTCCGGCCGGAATCGGGCGGACCATAACGGCTCGGGCCGCCGTGTCATCACCTCTGTTCGGCGGCAAGGACTCTGCAAGCCCAGGCAGGGCGATCGGGGATGACAGGGGGTACTTCAGCCGATCGGCCCGCCCGCCCGGAAATTTGATTGTGTTCTGGGCAGCCGGCGGGCAAAGCTTTGGCCACAGAGGACGCATAGTCCCACGTCCGGGAGGAAACGCATGCTGGCCGCGCTCGGCTTCGGCACGATTGCCGTCTTTCTCGCCGCGATCATGACGAAGCGGCTCTCCGTGCTGGTCGCGCTGATTCTCGTCCCGCTCGTCTTCGCGCTTCTCGGCGGCTTCGCCCCGCAGCTCGGCAAGATGATGGCCGACGGCCTCATCCGCGTCGCGCCGGTCGGCATCATGATCATGTTCGCCGTGCTCTATTTCGGCATGATGCTCGATGTCGGGCTGTTCGATCCGCTCATCAAGGGCCTGCTCAGGCTCGTCGGGGGCGACCCGCTCAAGGTCGTGATCGCGACCGCCATCCTGACGATGATGGTGGCGCTCGACGGCGACGGCGCCACCACCTTCATGATCACGGTCTCGACCTTCCTGCCCGTCTACCTGCGGCTCGGCATGAGCCGGCTCGTCCTGTCGGGCACGGTCGCGCTCGCGGCGGGCGTGATGAACATCCTGCCCTGGGGCGGCCCCACCGCCCGCGCCATGGCGGTGCTGCAAAAGGATTCGGCGACGATCTTCACGCCCGTCATCCCGGCCATGGTGGCGGGCGTCGCCTGGGTCTTTCTCGTGGCCTGGTGGCTCGGGCGCGGCGAGCGCAAGAGGGTCGGCATCCTGGACGTCACCCACGATTTCGACGAGCACCTGACCGAGGAGCAGGTCGCCAAGCGCCGCCCGAAGCTGTTCTGGTTCAACCTCGTCCTGACCGTGATCCTCGTGGTGGCGCTCCTCGTCGGCCTCATGCCGCTCCAGATCCTGTTCATGGTCGCCTTCGCGATCGCGCTTCCCGTGAACTACCGGACATGGCCCGAGCAGCAGAGGATGATCCTCGGCCATGCCGAGAACGTCGTGACGGTCTGCACCATGATCTTCGCCGCCGGCATCTTCACGGGCATCCTCACCGGAACGAAGATGATCGAGGCCATGGCGCAGTCGGTCGTCGCGATCGTGCCGACCTCGCTCGGCCCCTATCTTCCGGTCCTGGTGGCGATCCTCAGCATGCCGCTGAGCCTCGTCTTCACGCCCGACGCCTTTTATTTCGGCGTGCTGCCGATCCTGTCCCAGGCCGGCGCCTCCTTCGGCGTCGAGCCCGCCGCGATGGGCCGCGCCGCGATCCTCGGGCAGATGACGACCGGCTTCCCGCTCTCGCCGTTGACCGCCTCGACCTTCATCCTGATCGGCCTGTCGGGAGTCGATCTCGGCGACCATCAGCGCTTCATCTTCAAATGGGCCTTCGGGACCACCCTGGTCATGACCCTCGTCGCCTTCGCGACGGGCGTGCTGAGCTGAGGAGACCGCGATGCGAACCATCCGCATGGGCGCCGGCGCCGGCTATTCCGGCGACCGCATCGAGCCCGCCGTGGAACTCGCCGCGAAGGGCGGCCTCGACTATCTCGTCTTCGAATGCCTCGCCGAGCGCACCATCGCCCTCGCCCAGCAGGCGAAGCTGAAGGACCCGGCCTCGGGCTACGATCCGCTTCTCGTCGAGCGCATGAAGGCGGTGCTGCCGCTCTGCGCGAAGGGCGGCATCAAGCTCGTCACCAACATGGGCGCGGCGAACCCTCTCGCCGCCGCGGAGAAGGTGCGCGAGGTGGCGCGCTCCTTCGGCATCAAGGGGCTGAAGGTCGCCGCCGTCACGGGCGACGACGTGCTGGAGGCCGTCCGTTCGGGCGACTATCGGATCGAGGAGACGGGCGGGCGCATCGCCGATCTCGGCAACCGCGTCGTCTCGGCCAACGCCTATATGGGCGCCCGGCCGATCGCCGAGGCGCTGGCGCGGGGCGCCGACGTCGTCGTGACGGGGCGGGTGGGCGATCCCGCCCTCTATCTCGGGCCGCTGATCCACGAATTCGGCTGGTCGCTCGACGACTGGGACAAGCTCGGCAAGGGCACGGTGGTCGGCCATCTCCTCGAATGCGCGGGCCAGGTGACGGGCGGCTATTTCGCCGATCCGGGCCTGAAGGACATCGAGGGGCTGGGCCGGCTCGGCTTTCCGATCGGCATCGTCGGCGAGGACGGCAGCGTCGTCGTGACCAAGGTGGACGGCTCGGGCGGCGCCGTGACGGAGGCCACCTGCAAGGAGCAGATCCTCTACGAGGTCCACGACCCGGAGAAATATTTCCAGCCCGACGTCGTCGCCGATTTCTCGCAACTGCGCGTCGAGGAAATCGGCCCCGACCGGGTGCGGGTCGAGGGCGGCACGGGCCATCCGAAGACGGGGCTTCTCAAGACCTCCGTCGGCTATGTCGACAGCTTCGTCGGCGAGGGGCAGATCTCCTATGCCGGCCCGGGCGCGCTCGCGCGCGGGCGGCTGGCGCTGGACATCGTGCGCGAGCGGCTCGCCCTCTCGGGCGTCCGCATGAGCGAGGCACGCTACGACCTGATGGGCGTCGATTCGCTGCACGGGGCGGCGCGCTCGGCCTCCTCCGATCCCTGGGAGGTGCGCATCCGCGTCGCCGGCCGCACGGAGTCGCTGGCGGAGGCGGTGAGGATCGGCAACGAGGTCGAGACGCTCTATACCAACGGCCCGGCCGGCGGGGGCGGCGCGGGCAAATCCGCCCGCGAGATCGTGGCCGTCCTGTCCGTGCTCGTGCCCGAGGGGCTGACGAGCCCCGCCGTCACCATGCTGGAGAGCTGAGGATGAAGCTGCGCGCGCTCGCCCATTCGCGCACCGGCGACAAGGGCAACACCTCCAACATCTCGGTCATCGCCTATCGGCCTGAGGATTATCCGCGCCTCGTCCGGCACGTGACGGCCGAGCGGGTGCGCGCGCATTTCGCCGGCATCGTCCACGGCGAGGTGCTGCGCTACGAACTGCCCTCGCTCGGCGCCCTGAACTTCGTGATGAAGGACGCCCTCGGCGGCGGCGTCACCCGCTCCCTCGCCATCGACGCCCACGGCAAGAGCCTCAGCTCCGCCCTGCTCGACATGGAGATCCCGGAGGAGGATGGAACCGACTGAAGAGCGCATTCGGGCGAGCTTCGCCCGCCAGGGCTTGATGCGCACCCTCGGGGCGAGCCTCGGGGAGGTCTCGCCGGGGCGGGTCGAGATCGCCCTCGTCCCGCGGCCGGACCTCTCGCAGCAGCACGGCTTCGTCCATGCCGGGGCTGTGAGCGCCATCGCCGACAGCGCCGCGGGCTATGCCGCCCTCAGCCTGATGCCGCCGGGCCGGGGCGTGCTCACGACCGAGTTCAAGATCAACCTCCTGGCGCCTGCGGCGGGCGAGCGCATCGTCGCGCAGGGCGAGGTGGTCAAGGCGGGGCGCACGCTGACGCTCGCCCAGGCCAGGGTCTTCGCCGAAAGCGGGGGCAAGGCGCGCCTCGTCGCCCTCCTGACGGCCACCATGATGGCGATCGAGGGCCGGGACAGCATCGCCGACTGAGCCGCGCCCGTTCACTCGCGCTTGAAGAGCCCCCGCGTCAGATCCTCCGCGAAATATTCGATCCGCAGCGCGCTCGCCTTGCCCTTGGCCCGCTGGAAATCCAGCCGGGACAGGGAACCGGGCGGCGGGTCCTCGCCCTCGGGCGCGAAGACGAAGGTGTCGCCGTCCCAATGGCGCAGCGGATACACTTTCGCGCCCTCGTTCCCCATGACGAGGATCAGGTTGCCGCCCTTGCGGGCGATCACCGCATCGCCGAAATAGGCGTTGGCGTAGAAGCCGAGATAGGCGTCGTCGTCGGCGGGCGGCTTCGGCCGGGCCGGGGGCTCCTTCCCGACCAGCGAACCGAAAGGCCGGCTCATCGGGGCGTAGAGCCCGGCATAGGCCGCGTACCAGTCGCGCGTGACGGAGCCGAACTGCGCGAGGTCGGCGAACTCGGCCCCCAGCGCCTCGACCGCGCCGGTCGGGGCGGCGTTGGAGAGGACGACGATCCCGAGATCGAGCGAAGGGATCAACTGGAGATAGGTCGCCGCGCCGAGCGCGAAGCCGCCGGAATGGGAGAGCATCACGCGGCCCGAGGGCGTGACCCCGACGCCCATGCCGAAGCCGTAGAAGCCGCCGCGATCGGCCGCCGTCTGCGGCGGCGCGGAGAGCATCTGCGGTCGCAGGCCCCCGAGCCGCGCCGCCCCCTCGACGACCGGCCTGCCCCGCGCCATGCGGCCCGCAAGCACCATCGCCATCCAGCGCGCCATGTCGTGGGGGGACGAACTGACCCCGCCGGCAGGCGATTGCGCATCCGGCTTGCGCTGGAAGCGCGGCTGGTAGGAGCCCTCGACCATGACATGGTTGACGGCGCGGTTGTCTCGCTCTTCGAAGTCCTCGAAGCGCGAGCTGGTTCGCGTCATGCCGAGCGGGCGGTAGATCGCCTCTTCGGACAGCGTCGCCCAGTCGCGCCCGGATGCGGCTGCGACCGCCTCCGCCCCCGCCGTCAGGCCGAAATTCGTATACGCGTAATGCGCCCGGAACGGCGCGAGCGGCAGATGGCGCAGCCTCCTGAGGATGTCCGGGCGCTCGTAGTCGAGTTGCTCGAGCATGTCGCCGCCATGGTCGGGCAGCCCGGAACGATGGGCGAAGAGATCGCCGACTGTGACCTGTTTCGTCACCCAGGGATCGGACAAGGCGAACCAGGGCAGGAGCTTCGCCACCGGGCTGTCCCAGCGCACGACGCCGCGGCCGACCTGCGCCGCGACCACGCTCGCCGCGACCGGCTTCGAGACCGAGGCGAGCTGGAAGACGGTGTCGGCATCGACGACCCCCGCCTCGCCAGCCTTGCGCAGGCCGAAGCCCTTCACGTAGACCGCGCGCCCGTCCCGGACGACCGCGACCGAGAGGCCGGGAATGCCGGCTTTGCGCAGCAGGTCGGCGGCCAATTCGTCGAGCCTGGCGATCGCGGCGTCGATCCGCTCGGGCGGGACCGGCACGGCCGAGGCGCGCGGCGGGGGCGCGGCCGGATCGATCGCGCCTTCGAACGCCTCGCCGCGCTGCGGCAGCAAACACAGAAGCGCCACCGCCGCGACGGGTCCGAAACGCGACATGAGCCCCTCCCCGACGCCCCGTGCGGCGGCGGCCGACCTTATGGCAATCTCGCGGGACGGGAAATCCATCCCCCTCCCCCCGCTTGCGGCGGGGAGAGGGGCGTGGGCGGCAGGCGCGATGCGTAAACCGGATAGAGCACGGCGACGAGTCGGGATGACAGGCGCCCTCAGCCGCGCCGGGCGGCCTCGATCGCGGCGACGTCGATCTTGCGCATGGTCATCATGGCGGCGAAAGCGCGCTTCGCTTCCTCGCCCCCGGCCATGAACGCCTCGGTCAGCGCACGAGGCGTGATCTGCCAGGAAATGCCCCAGCGATCCTTGCACCAGCCGCAGGCGCTCTCCTGGCCGCCATTGCCGACGATGGCGTTCCAGTAGCGGTCCGTCTCCTCCTGGTCGTCGGTCGCGACCTGGAAGGAGAAGGCTTCGCTGTGCCGGAAGAGCGGCCCACCATTGAGCCCGAGGCAGGGAATGCCGAGGACGGTGAACTCGACCGTCAGCACGTCCCCCGCCTTGCCGCTGGGAAAGTCGCCGGGCGCGCGGTGGACGGCCTTCACAGCGCTATCGGGAAAGGTCTGCGCATAAAACCGGGCAGCTGCCTCGGCGTCCTTGTCGTACCACAGGCAGATCGTATTCTTGGGAATGGACATGGGGACTCTTAGGTCGAGAGGGCTTGCCGCGTCAGCTTGGCCTCGCCCCATGGCATGCAGTTTTTCATATTTCCATTGAAATCGCAAATTTTTACATGCAAATGAGCGTTTTCAAAGGCACCTTGGAGGATTCGGCATGTCCATGAGCCATTCGGGCGCCAGAAAGCTCAACGCGCAGAAGCTTCGGGACATGGGCTATCGGCCTGGCCCCACCGACGAAAGCTTTTCAGATTTCGTCAAGATGAAGGTCCTAGCTCGAAAGCGTATCGAACAATACGGCAATCCCTTCGGAGCCAACGCGTTCCCGATGATACTCGCGCAGCACAAGGAGCTTCTTCGAAACGTCTGTGTCAGGGTCGATGCGCCGCGCATTGCTGAGCTGGATGCCGTCACCGAGATCCTGGATTGCAACAAGCAGGAATTCGTCCTCGAGCTTCTGGTGGCAGGCATCGAGCAGGCGAAGGCCGCGCTCCGCGAGGCGGGCCTGGAGTCCGTGTTCGACGCCGCCGTGGACAGGAAGCTGGAAGAGGCAGGTTTCACCGTCGCTCCTCCCCACGAGGATGGATTCTGGAGAACCCTCTATCGCGGCGAGCAGGTCATCAACAGGAACGCCGCCCAGCACGAGAAGGCGGCAGGCGCCCTCTCCCGCACGATTAAGGACACGCTGCCGGACCGCGACGAATAAGCCCCCGCTCTATGTTTTCAAAAACAAAAATGCATATTAAAAATGTATAAATCAAAATCGAATACATAGCCATGACTAACATACGCCACTTAGGAGAGATACATATTCAATCTGCAAAAACAAAGGCCTTACAGCTATTTGCTTTTTCTGGAGCGATTTTCCCAGGAGAATGGATTGATTCATACGTCCAGGAAGTGACACGAGTTCTTCTTGAATTTGCGTTTCACGCTCGTCGCGTAAATCAGCTATGCGGCATTGACGTTAAAAAATTATCTTCAATTAAGATTATGCCAGTTACTATATCAAAAAATGACCCAAGCGATTGGATAGAAAAATACAGTGATGCACTTAATTATTTAATACACGCAAAAGAATTTACATTTGGAAATTGCCACACAGATCATCGTATCCTATTCACAAACACAAAAAGCAATTTAATACCCTTATATGTGCGTGTGACTACCGATCAAAAGCCCGTCGGAACAATAAGCCTCTTTGGGCTGTCTCACTGCTTCTTGTCGGAAATTATTCCGCTTAGTCGCGATAAATTTCCTAATTGGGATTTTTAGCAATTCTTACCTCAAGCCCCCCCACAGTCCGGCTTGAAACGATCAATAATACCGCACCTCTTCGCCCCTTCCCCCGCCCCGCGACCTCGTGTATAGCCCCCACGTCCCTCGGATGGCGCAGCCTCCGCGGACGCAGATTCGCGACAATCCGACCGTGCTGGACGACATCCCGGCCCGGCCGCTTCCGCGAAGGGCGCGTGAGCGCCCGACCTACCCTCTTTCGCAAAGGATATTCGATGTCGATCACGGTCGAGCGCAAGAAGTCGCTCATCATCGAGCATGCCCGCAAGTCCGGCGATACGGGCTCGCCCGAGGTCCAGGTGGCCATCCTCACGGAGCGGATCACGAACCTCACCGAGCATTTCAAGTCGCACAAGAAGGACAACCATTCGCGGCGCGGCCTGCTCAAGCTCGTCTCCTCGCGGCGCTCCCTTCTCGACTACCTCAAGAAGAAGGACGAGGCGCGCTACAGGAAGCTGATCGAGAAGCTCGGCATCCGTCGCTGAGACCCGTCCGCCGGGACATCCCGGCGGATTTCGCATGTTCGGGGCGGAGGGCTGCCCCGAACAAACCTGCCGGCCAGGACAGGCCGGCCCAACTGCCGGGCCGGAGCGTGGCCATGGCAGGATCGCAGGAGGCTCGCACGGCCACAGGCCGCCGCGGGCCGAGCCTCCCGCCGTCTTGCTCATGGCGCCTCGGCGCGAGCCCGGCTCGCATGTCAAGGTGAAACCATGTTCGACATTCAACGCGAAGAACTGATGTGGGGCGGGCGCAAGCTCGTCCTGGAGACCGGCAAGATGGCCCGCCAGGCCGACGGCGCCGTCGTCGCGACCTATGGCGAGACCGCCGTGCTCGCCACCGTCGTCTCCATGAAGGAGCCGAAGCCCGGCTTCGACTTCTTCCCGCTCACGGTGAACTACCAGGAGCGCACCTATGCCGCCGGCCGCATCCCGGGCGGCTATTTCAAGCGCGAGGGCCGGCCGACCGAGAAGGAGACGCTGACGTCGCGCCTCATCGACCGTCCGATCCGCCCCCTCTTCGCCGAGGGCTACAAGAACGACACGCAGATCGTCGTCACGGTGCTCAGTCACGACCTCGAGAACGATCCCGACATCGTCGGCATGGTCGCGACCTCCGCCGCGCTGACGCTGTCCGGCGTGCCCTTCATGGGCCCGATCGGCGCCGCCCGCGTCGGCTGGACGGGTTCCTCCTACAAGCTCAACCCGCAGATCTCCGAGATGGAGGGCGCGCTGCTCGACCTCGTGGTCGCCGGCACCGCCGACGCCGTGCTCATGGTCGAGTCGGAGGCCAAGGAACTGTCCGAGGAGGTCATGCTCGGCGCCGTCATGTTCGGCCACAAGCATTTCCAACCGGTCATCGAGGCCATCATCCGCCTTGCCGAGAAGGCCGCCAAGGAGCCGCGTGACTTCACCGCTCCCGATCTCTCCGAGATCGAGAAGGTGATCCTGGAGATTGCCGAGCACGACCTGCGCGATGCCTACAAGATCACCGAGAAGCAGGCCCGCTACGCCGCCGTCGACGCGGCCAAGCACAAGGTGATGACCGCGCTCGTCCCGGCCGAGGGCGAGGCCCGCTTCAACCCGGAAAAGGTCAAGACCGCCTTCAAGGAGGTCCAGGCCAAGATCGTGCGCTGGAACATCCTCGACACGAAGAGCCGCATCGACGGGCGCGACCTCACGACGGTCCGCCCGATCGTCTCCGAGGTCGGCATCCTTAACCGCACCCACGGCTCGGCGCTCTTCACGCGCGGCGAGACGCAGGCGCTGGTCGTGGCGACCCTCGGCACCGGCGAGGACGAGCAATATATCGACGCGCTGGAAGGCACCCGCAAGGAGAACTTCCTCCTGCACTACAACTTCCCGCCCTATAGCGTCGGCGAGACCGGCCGCATGGGCTCGCCCGGCCGCCGCGAGATCGGCCACGGCAAGCTCGCCTGGCGCGCCATCCACCCGATGCTGCCCCCGGCGCACGAATTCCCCTA
>NZ_DAOLAJ010000064.1:0-21727 GCF_035325185.1 Enterovirga sp.
CGGCGCGCGAGCGTGCCGCCCTCCTCCAGTTCCTTCAGGAGCCGCTTGAATTCATGCCGGTCGCCGGCGGCGATGCCGAAGGCGCGCTCGATCTCGCGCTTGCCGACCTTGCCCGTCGCCGAGGCGACGAAAGCGGCGATCTCCTCGCGCGAGGGCAGGGGCGCTTTAGATTTCGTCTGTCTGGGGGAGGGCACGCGACGGTCGTTCGGAAGGCGCTTGGATCCCGCTCGGAATCCGGCCGACAGATATGGGGCGATTTCGCACGGAAGCAAAGAAAGCTTCAGGCGTCGGGCTTGCCCTTGAGGCGGCTGGCGAGGATCTTGTCCACCCGCATCCCGTCGAGATCGACCACCTCGAAGCGCCAGCCCTGGCTCGTCACATGCTCGCCGGTGGCCGGCAGGTGCTCGAGGAGGTCCAGCACGAATCCCGCCGCCGTCTCGTAGCTGCGGTGGGCGGGCGCGGCGAGGCCCAGCAGATCGGCCATCTCGTCGAAGGGCATGGAGCCGGAGATGAGCCAGGAGCCGTCCTCGCGCTGCACGCCTTCCGGCTCGTCCTTGGTGGCGTCCGAGCGGAACGCGCCGACGATCGCATCCAGCGCGTCGGCCGGGGTCACGATGCCCTCGAAATGCCCGTACTCGTCATGCACGATGGCCATCGGCACCTCGGCGTCGCGCAGGACCTTGACCACTTCGAGCGCGTCGAGCGTGTCCGGCACGATCGGCGCCGGGCGCAGCTTCGCGGCGATGTCGAGAGGCTCGCCGGAGGCGAGGGCGGCCAGGAGGTCGCGCACATGGACGACGCCCCGAATCTCGTCCGTGCCGCCCTTCATCACCGGCAGGCGCGAATGATGGGTCGAGAGAAATTCCGCGCGCAACGTTTCCTCGTCATCGTCGAGGTCGAGCCAGTCCACTTCGGTCCGCGGCGTCAGGAGGCCCCGGACGGTGCGGTCGCCGAGGCGCAGGACGCCCGCGATCATGGAACGCTCGTCGCTCTCGATGACCCCGGCCGTCTCCGCCTCCGCGACGAGCATGCGGATTTCCTCCTCGGTCACGGCACTGTCCCCGGCCGATTTCAGGCCGAGGAGCCGGAAGACGAGTCTGGTCGAGGTGTCCAGCAGCCAGACGACGGGCGCCGCGACGCGCGAGAGGATGCGCATCGCCGGCGCCACGGCGCAGGCGATCCCCTCGGGATTGCGCAGGGCGAAATGCTTGGGCACCAGCTCGCCGATGACGACCGAGAGATAGGTGATGAGGCCGATCACGACGAAATAGCCGATCGGCTCGGCGAGCCGGCGGGAGACGCCCTCCACTTGCAGGATCGCGCCGAGGCGCTCGCCCAGGGCCGCGCCCGAGAAGGCGCCGGCGACGATCCCGACCAGCGTGATGCCGATCTGGACCGTCGAGAGGAAGCGGCCGGGCTCCTCGGCGAGGTTCAGGGCGGCGAGGGCTCCTCTGCGTCCCTGCTCGACCATGGTCCGCAGCCGGCTCTTGCGGGAGGAGACGATCGCCAGCTCGGACAGCGAGAAGGCCCCGTTCAATGCGATCAACGCCAGGGCGAGGACGAGTTCGAGCACGGGTCCCTATGCGGATGCTGCGAGGATCGCAGATCCGTCTCCAGTGAGCGGCGCCGCCGCCGAGGCGGGTCTCCTAGCACAAAAGAAAAGGCCGCAGCACGGGTCTGCGGCCTTTTCCTTCACCGATCCGTGCGGATCAGCAGGAATAATACATCACGAACTCGACCGGATGGGGGGTCATCTCGAAGCGGGCGACCTCGGCCATCTTCAGCTCGATGAAGCTGTCGATGAAGTCGTCGGCGAAGACGCCGCCGGCCTTGAGGAAGTTGCGGTCCTTGTCGAGGCTCTGGAGCGCCTCGCGGAGCGAGCCGCAGACGGTCGGGATCTTCTTCAGCTCGCGCGGGGGCAGGTCGTAGAGGTCCTTGTCCATCGCCGGGCCGGGATCGATCTTGTTCTTGATGCCGTCGAGGCCCGCCATCAGCATCGCCGAGAAGGCGAGATAGGGATTCGCGGTCGGGTCGGGGAAGCGGACCTCGACGCGCTTGGCCTTCGGGTTCTGCGTCCACGGGATGCGGCAGGAGGCCGAGCGGTTGCGGGCCGAATAGGCGAGCAGCACCGGCGCCTCGTAGCCCGGCACGAGGCGCTTGTAGGAGTTCGTCGAGGGATTCGTGAAGGCGTTCAGCGCCTTGGCGTGCTTGATGATGCCGCCGATATACCAGAGGGCCTCCTGGCTGAGATCGGCATATTTGTTGCCGGCGAAGACGGGCTTGCCGCTCTTCCAGATCGACTGGTGGACATGCATGCCCGAGCCGTTGTCGCCGTAGACGGGCTTGGGCATGAAGGTCGCCGTCTTGCCGTAGCTCTGGGCCACGTTGTGGATGCAGTACTTGTAGATCTGCATCTGGTCGGCGATCGTGACGAGCGTGTCGAACTTCACGCCGAGCTCGTGCTGGGCGGAGGCCACCTCGTGGTGGTGCTTCTCGACCTTGACGCCCATCGACTGCATCGCGGCCAGCATCTCGCCGCGCATGTCCTGGGCCGAATCCAGCGGCGGAACGGGGAAATACCCGGCCTTCATCTGGATGCGGTGGCCCATATTGCCACCTTCGTAATCCGTGTCGCCGTTGGTCGGCAGCTCGACGTCGTCGAGCTTGAAGCCCGTATTGTACGGGTCGGCCATGAACTTGACGTCGTCGAAGATGAAGAACTCGGCCTCGGGGCCGAAATAGGTCGTGTCGCCGACGCCGATCGACTTCATATAGGCTTCGGCCTTCTTGGCGATGCCGCGCGGGTCGCGGTCATAGGGCTCGCCGGTGGAGGGCTCGAGGATGTCGCAGACGATGGACAGGGTCGGGGCGGCGAAGAAGGGGTCCATCTGCGCCGTGGCCGGGTCGGGCATCAGGATCATGTCGGATTCGTTGATCGCCTTCCAGCCGGCGATGGAGGAGCCGTCGAACATCGTGCCCTCGGCGAAGAGATCCTCGTCCACGAGCGTCTGGTCGAAGGTGACGTGCTGCCACTTGCCCCGCGGATCGGTGAACCGCAGGTCGACATACTTGATGTCGTTGTCCTTGATCGCTTTCAGGACGTCCTTGGCCGTTTTCATTGTGCGCTGGTCCTCTTTCACAGCAAAGCCCGGCAAGCTGCCGGGCCTGTTTCGGCTCGATCGTGGAAAAAATCAGATGGCGTCGCCGCCCGTCTCCCCGGTGCGGATGCGGATGGCTTCCTCGACGCTCGATACAAAAATCTTGCCATCGCCGATGCGGCCGGTCTGGGCCGCCTTGCGGATGGCCTCGACGGCGCGGTCCACGAGGTCGTCCGCGAGAACGATCTCCAGCTTCACCTTGGGCAGGAAATCGACGACGTATTCGGCCCCGCGATAGAGTTCCGTATGGCCTTTCTGGCGCCCGAACCCCTTCGCCTCGACCACGGTAATGCCCTGGAGGCCGACATCCTGGAGGGCCTCCTTCACTTCGTCGAGCTTGAACGGCTTGATAATGGCTTCGATCTTCTTCATTTCGCCCCGCGCTCGGTGCCGCAGTTTCAGAAGCTTCTCCGAGCCTTATCATCACGGCCGAGGGGCCGCCATCTGGAATCAGGCTCGCAAGGCGGCAGACGCCGCCGAAAACATGGTCGCTTTGCCTCATTTGTGAGCAAACCGACGGATTTCGATCGAGGAGACAGGCCGCATGAAAGGTGAGCTGCTTCCGGTTTCGGCAGAAATCCGGCGCTGGGACCAGGAGACGATCGCGGCGGGCACCCCCGGCATCACGCTGATGCGCCGGGCGGGGCAGGCGATCGCCGGGCGCATCCTGGCAGAGCCGCGATGGCGCTCCCCTCGTCCGATTCTCGTCCTGTGCGGGCCGGGCAATAACGGGGGGGACGGCTATGTCGTGGCAACTCTCCTCGCCGCGGAGGGGCGGGCGGTGCAGGTGGCCGCGACGCCCGGACGGCCGGGCGGCGATGCCGCCATCGCCGCCGGCGAATGGACCGGCGCCGTCCTGTCCCTGGAGGCAGCCGATCCGGGCGCCGCGGCGCTCGTCGTCGACGCCCTCTTCGGCACCGGCCTCGGCCGGGACCTGGAGGGGGCGGTCGCGGATCTGGTCGGCCGGGTCGATGCGAGCGGAACGGACGTCCTGTCGATCGACATCCCGAGCGGGATCGACGCCGATAGCGGCCTCGTGCGCGGAGTTGCGATCAAGGCGGGCTGGACGGTCGCGCTGGCCGCCCGCAAGCCCGGCCACCTCCTCTATCCGGGGCGGCTGCATGCGGGGCGTGTCGAGGTCGCGGATATCGGAATTCCCGCCGGGATCGCGCGCGGGTCCGGCGTCGCGACGGTGGCGAACGCGCCTGCGCTCTGGCTCGCTTCCCTGCCCAGGATCGGGCTTCTTGGCCACAAATACGACCGCGGCCACGCGGTGGTCCTGTCCGGGGGGCCTGCCCATACCGGCGCGGCGCGCCTCGCCGCGCGCGGGGCGCTGAGGGCGGGTGCCGGGCTCGTGACCCTCGTGACCTCGGCGCGGGCGCTCTCCGTGAACGCCGCGCATCTCACCGCAATCATGCTGCGGGTCTGCGACGAGCCGGACGAATTGTCCGACCTGCTCACGGACGATCGCTTCAACGCGGTCGCTCTTGGGCCGGCGCTCGGGGTCGGCGAGGTTTCGCGGCGCTGGGTCGAGGCGGCGCTCGAGGCGGACCGGGCGACGGTGCTGGACGCCGACGCCCTGACGAGCTTCGCCGGCGAGGCGCGGGCGCTCGCGGACCTGACCGGCGCCGGGCGGGAGAGCCCTGTGGTCCTGACGCCGCACGAGGGAGAATTCGCGCGATTGTTCCGGGGAGATGCGACCCTCGGATCGGATCCCGCCGCCGAGCCCTCGCGGCTCGTCCGGGCGCGCAAGGCGGCCGCTTTCGCCGGAGCGACCGTGGTGCTCAAGGGACCCGACACCGTCATTGCGGCGCCGGACGGGCGCGCGGCGATCAACGAGAACGGCTCTCCCTACCTGGCGACGGCCGGCAGCGGCGATGTTCTTGCCGGCGTCATTGCGGGCCTGCTCGCGCAGGGAATGCCCGCCTTCGAGGCGGCGTCCGCCGCCGTCTGGATGCATGCCGCGGCCGCGACGCGGTTCGGGCCGGGCCTGATCTCCGAAGACCTGCCCGAATTGCTGCCCGAGATCCTGCGTGACCTCGCATATGAGGCAGGACGGGAAACGACATAGTCCCGAAACGGCAAAGAGCCTAGAAAGCCTCCGAATCGAGAATGAGGATCGATCCGGTTGCGAATTCAGGCGAACATCGTCGCCCTCCAGGAGCGTCGTCTCCTGAACTGGCTATGCGCCAGGACGCCTGCCTTCGTCTCCTCGAATCAACTTTCGGCCGTGGGAATGGTCGGGGCTCTCATCGTGCTGGCGGGCTATGTGGAGAGCCGGTCGTCGCCGGGCTTTCTCTGGCTCGCGAGCTTTGGCCTCGCGTTGCACTGGTTCGGCGATTCCATGGACGGAAGCCTCGCGCGGGCACGGGGAACCGAGCGGCCCCTCTTCGGCCATTTCCTCGATCATTCCATCGATTCGCTCGGGAACAGCATCATCATGCTGGGTCTCGGGTGCAGCCTGTACGTCCGCATGGACGTCGCCATGGCGGCGCTCGCCGGCTACCTCCTGATGACGGTCCACGTTCTCCTCAAGCAGCAGGCCGAGGGCGTGTTCCAGCTTTCGTTCCTGGCGCTCGGCCCGACCGAGCTGCGCATCTGCCTCGTCGCCATGAACACGGCCATGTGGCTCTGGGGCGGCACGTTTTTCGAGATCGGCAAGGCCGGCTTCACGCCCTACGACATGCTGGTGATCTTCGCCGCGATCGTCTTCGGGATGCTTTACGTTGTCGAGACCGCCCGCACGGCGCGGCATCTCGCCCTGATCGATCCTCCGAAGAGGCTGTGAAAGGGCGGTGCCGGGACGGATGCCTCGATCACGCGACCTGAAAGGTCGCCCATAATCCGGTATCGAACCGCTCCAGCACCGTGGAGCTGAAGGTCCAGCGTCCCGGATTGTCGGCCATGAAGGCGATGTGGAGGGTGCGTCCCTCCGGGACCTGCATCGTGTCGAGCCAATAGGGCTCCCAACCGTCGTCCAGCGGATGGAGCAGCCGGAAGACGTGGCCGTGCAGGTGAACGGGCTGCACGAAGCCCGTCTTGTTGGTGACGGCGACGACGACCGGCTGTCCCCGGCGGGCGGTGAACAGGGGCGGCGCGCCGGCCGAGCCCGGTTGTCCGTTGACCGCCCAGATCCGAGCCGGATCTCCCGGATAGACGGGCTGTCCGTCCGCGCCGATCACCGCCCCGCCCGTGATGGTCAGTTCGGGCCGGAGCGCATTCTGAAGCTTGATTTCCGGCGGAAGCGCCGCATTCGCCGGCAGCGCGACGACCTCCGGCCGTTCGGCCGCCTTCCGGGCGCCCGCCGTGAATTCGACGATCGGCAGGCCCCGGCCGATCAGCGCCGTGACCCCGGCCGTGGCGCCGGCCTCGCTCGGGACGTCGAAGAAGATGTCGTAGCGCGTGCCGGGCGCGAAAGGCAGGTTCGAGCGCAGGGGCTCGAAGGTGTCGGTCGGCTGGCCGTCGACGGCTCCGACATAGGCTTTCATCCCGTCGAAGCGCACCCGCATGATCCGGGCATTGCTCCCGTTGGCAAGACGCAGCCGCACCCGCGCTCCCGCTGGCAGGGTCACCTTCCGGGGCGCGAGGCCGCCATCGGCCGCGAGGCGGTTCCCGAGCCGGCCGCCGAACGCCGCATCCTCCCGGCGCCCGAAAGGCGCGAGCGCGCCCGAGGGTTCGAGGCGCCAGTCGCGGACGAGGAGCGCGAATTCCGCATCGACCGCCGGCGGCGCACGCTCCTCGACGATCAGGAGCCCCGACAGGCCGCGTCCGGCGAGTTCGCTTGCCCCGCCGGGGGCGAGGGGACGGATCAGGTAGGTGCCTGGATCGGGGGGCGTCAGCCGGTATTCGAACTCGCCGCCGGGCGCGACGGGCGGCTGGGAAACGCCCGCGACCCCATCCTGCGCCGCGGGTCCGCGCACGCCGTGCCAATGCAGCGAGAGAGGCTTGGCGAGGCGGTTTCGAAGCCGGAGCCGAAGCTCCTCCCCGTGACGGAGCCGAACCACGGGAGGCGTCGCGTCGCCGTCGAAGACCCACAGCTCGGCCTTCGCCTCCAGCGCAGGATCGATCCGGGCCGCGAGAGGGCCGGCCTCGAGCACGCGCACGGGCTCTTCGGCCCGGCCGCGATGCAGGGGCACGAGGGTCGCGACGAGACCGGCAAAGGCCCCCCGGCGGGTCAGCGGGATGTCCATGGGGCCTCTTAGCCGAGACGCCGCCGGGCCGCGAGAGGACGTCCGGCCGGGCTTGACCGTTCGCTTCGGGAGGACTTCATGGGCATCAAGCGCAAGCGGCGCCGGACGGAGGGGAAGCGAGCATGGCCGAGGGCTACGACATCATCGTCATCGGGGCCGGGCCCGGCGGCTACGTGACGGCCATCCGGGCGGCGCAGCTCGGCTTCAAGACGGCCGTGGTGGACCGGGAGCATCTCGGCGGCATCTGCCTCAACTGGGGCTGCATCCCGACCAAGGCGCTGCTGCGCTCGGCCGAAATCTATCACTACATGCAGCATCCCGGCGATTACGGCCTGAAGCTCGAAGGCAAGGTGAGCGTCGACACGGCCGCCGTCGTCAAGCGCTCGCGCGGCGTCTCGAAGCAGCTCAACGGCGGCGTCGGCTTCCTGCTGAAGAAGAACAAGGTGGACGTCATCTGGGGCGAGGCGTCGATCCCCAAGGCCGGCGAGGTCCTGGTCGCCGAAAGCAAGCGCGCCGAAGCGCCGAAGGGCGTGAAGGGGCCGGGCACCTACCAGGCGAAGCATATCATTGTGGCGACCGGCGCCAGGCCGCGCGTCCTGCCCGGCATCGAGCCCGACAAGAAGCTGATCTGGACCTATTACGAGGCCATGGTCCCCGAGACGATGCCGAAATCGCTGCTCGTGATGGGATCCGGGGCGATCGGCATCGAGTTCGCCTCCTTCTATCGCACGATGGGCGCCGAGGTGACGGTCGTCGAGTTGCTGCCGCAGATCCTGCCGGTCGAGGATGCCGAGATCGCCGCCCATGCCCGCAAGCGCTTCGAGAAGCAGGGCATGAAGATCCTGACGGGAGCCAAGGTCGCCAAGGTCACGAAGGGCGCCAATTCCGTCACCGCGACGATCGAGGCCGGCGGCAAGACGCAGGAGATCACGGCCGAGCGGCTGATCTCGGCGGTCGGCGTCGTCTGCAACACCGAGAATCTCGGCCTCGAGAAGCTCGGCGTGAAGATCGAGCGGGGCGTCGTCGTCACCGACGGGCTCGGGCGCACGGGCGTGCCGGGCATCTACGCCATCGGCGACGTCGCCGGCCCCCCGATGCTCGCCCACAAGGCCGAGCACGAGGGCGTCATCTGCGTCGAGACCATCAAGGGCCTGCACACCCATCCCATGGACAAGGCCATGATCCCGGGCTGCACCTATTGCCAGCCGCAGATCGCCTCGGTCGGCCTGACGGAGGCCAAGGCGAAGGAGCAGGGCAGGGCGGTCAAGGTCGGCCGCTTTCCCTTCAACGGGAACGGCAAGGCCATCGCGCTCGGCGAGGCGGAGGGCCTCATCAAGACGATCTTCGACGCGAAGACCGGACAGCTCCTCGGGGCTCACATGGTCGGCGCGGAGGTGACGGAGCTGATCCAGGGCTACGTGGTCGCGATGAACCTCGAGACGACGGAAGAGGAGCTGATGCACACCGTCTTCCCGCATCCGACGCTGTCGGAGATGATGCACGAAAGCGTCTTGGACGCTTACGGGCGCGTCATCCACGTCTAGGCAGCTATTCCGTATTGGCGGGGCAGCCCTGTCCGGCCTATACCAGCGGGAGCCGCGATCCTGCGGCCAGAGTTCGCCATGGCCCTCGTTCTCGACCTCCTGAACCAGGACCGGCGGCCGCGCCATCCCGAGAAGGCGCACCGCCCGGACCAGCCCGTCGCCCGCAAGCCCGATTGGATCCGGGTCAAGGCGCCCGGATCACCCGCCTGGGCCGAGACCCAAAAGATCGTCAAGGCGAACAAGCTGGTCACGGTCTGCGAGGAGGCGGGCTGCCCCAATATCGGCGAGTGCTGGGAGAAGAAGCACGCCACCTTCATGATCATGGGGGATACCTGCACGCGGGCCTGCGCGTTCTGCAACGTGCGCACGGGTCTCCCCGACGCGCTCGACCAGGACGAGCCGATGAAGGTGGCCGATGCCGTCGCCAAGCTCGGCCTCCATCACGTCGTCGTCACCTCGGTCGATCGCGACGACCTCCCGGACGGGGGCGCCCGTCACTTCGCCCGCGTGATCGGCGCGATCCGCGAGCGCTCCCCGACGACGACGATCGAGATCCTGACGCCCGACTTCCTGCGGAAGAAAGGGGCGCTGGAGGTGGTGGTCGAGGCGAAGCCCGACGTCTTCAACCACAACCTGGAGACCGTGCCGTCGAAATACCTGACCGTCCGGCCGGGCGCCCGCTATTTCCACTCCATCCGCCTCCTCCAGCGGGTCAAGGAACTCGATCCGTCCATCTTCACGAAATCCGGCATCATGGTCGGGCTCGGCGAGGAGCGGAACGAAGTGCTCCAGCTCATGGACGACCTGCGCTCCGCCGAGGTCGATTTCCTGACCGTCGGCCAGTATCTGCAACCGACGCGCAAGCACCACCCGGTCCTCCGCTTCCTGCCGCCCGACGAGTTCAAGAGCCTCGAGACCGCGGCCTATGCCAAGGGCTTCCACCTCGTCTCGGCGACGCCGCTCACCCGCTCCTCCCACCATGCCGGGGAGGATTTCGCCCGGCTCCGGGCGAAGCGCGAGGCCGATCTCGCGGCGGCGGCGGCCCGGCCCTGATCCCGGCGCGCCATGCCGTCCTTTCGGACCACGCGGCGCGTCCCGCATTCGGCGGAGAACATGTTCGCCCTCGTGGCGGATGTGGAGCGCTACCCGGAATTCCTGCCGCTCTGCACGGGCCTGCGCATTCTGCGCCGGCTGCCGGCGGGGGAGGGGAGGGAAACGCTCGTCGCCGAGATGAGCGTCGGCTACAGGGCGATCTCGGAGCGCTTCACGACGAAGGTCACGACCGACCGGAACACGCTCGACATCCACGTCAGCTATATCGACGGCCCCTTCAAGTACCTGGAGAACAGGTGGGAGTTCAGGCCCGCCGAAGGCGGCTCCGATATCCGGTTCTCGATCGACTACGAGTTCCGCTCCCGCTCCCTCGGCATGCTGATGGGCGCGATGTTCGAGCGCGCCTTCAGGATGTTCACGGCGGCTTTCGAGAGCCGGGCCGATCTCGTCTATGGCCGGGCGCAGCCGGCGACCTGAGGCTCACTCGTCAAGGGCGGCCGCCAGCAGGCCGAGCGCGTCGGCGACCGCCTTCTCCCTGATCTCCGCGCGGCCGAGATCGCCGTAGCGGCGCTCGACGTGGCGCGTCGCCGCGTCCCGGCGTGCGAGGCCGAAATGGACCAGCCCGACGGGCTTCGCCGCGCTGCCGCCGCCGGGCCCCGCGACGCCGGTGATCGCCACCGCGACATCGGCCGGCGAGTGGGCGAGGGCCCCCTTCGCCATCGCGCGCGCGACGGGCTCGCTGACTGCGCCGTGCGCGGCGATCAGCGCCGCATCGACGCCGAGCATCTGCACCTTCGCCTCGTTGGAATAGGTCACGAAGCCGCGATCGACGACGTCCGAAGAGCCGGCGACATCCGTGAGGCGGCCGGCGACGAGGCCGCCCGTGCAGGATTCGGCCGTCGCGATCTTCCAGCCACGGGCGCGGTAGGCGTCGAGCAGGGCAGGGGCGTCCATCGTGGGGAACTCCTAACGAGCCTCGGGCAGACGCACCGTCGCTGCGGCCTGGGCCGCGATTCCCTCGCCGCGCCCCGTGAAGCCGAGCTTCTCGGTGGTGGTCGCCTTGATCGAGACGGCCGAAAGCGGCACCTGCGCGATCTCCGCGATGCGGGCGCGCATCGCGTCGCGATGGGGGCCGACCTTGGGCCTCTCGCACAGGATCGTCGCATCCAGGTGATCGACGATACCGCCCGCCTCCCGGACCTTCGCGGCCGCGAAAGCCAGGAAACGGTCGGACGAGGCTCCGCGCCATTGCGGGTCGCTCGGCGGAAAATGCGTCCCGATATCGCCATCGGCCAGCGTCCCGAGCAGCGCGTCGGTCAAGGCGTGAAGCACGACATCCCCGTCCGAATGGGCGACGACGCCACGCTCGTGCGGCACCGCGACGCCGCCGAGCCAGACATGGTCGCCTTCTCCGAAGACATGCACGTCGAACCCGGTCGCGAGCCGCGCAACCAGGGGCGCACCGAGCCGGCGCTCGGCTTCGGCGAGGTCGGAAGGATGGGTGACTTTCATATTCGCGGGATCGCCTTCGAAGATTCGGACCGGCAGCCTCGCCCATTCGGCGAGGCTGCCGTCATCGGTGAAATCGTGCAGCCCCGCCGCCGCAGCTTTGCGGTGGGCGTCGAGAAGGGACGCAAAACCGAAGACCTGGGGCGTCTGCACGGCGCGCAGCCCGCTTCGCTCGACGGTGCCGAGGATTTCGCCCTCCCGGCCGACGCTCTTGATCGTATCGGTCACCGCGATGCCTGGGACGCCGGCGCCGTGGGCGAGGCCCGCCTCGATGGCGCGATCGAACAGCCGGGCATCGGCGAAGATGCGCGCGGCGTCGTGGATCAGGCAGAGCCGCGGGGCGAGGGCACGCGCCGCGACGGCTTCGAGCGCATGGCGCACCGAATCCTGCCGCGTCGCCCCACCCTCGACCGGGGCGAGGAGCCGCGGATGGCCGAGCAGGTCGGCGACTGCGCTCTCGTAGAGATCCCGGTCGTCGGGATGGATGGCGCAGAGGACGGCGTCGATCCGCGGATGGGCGAGGGCGGTGTCGAGCGTCCGCGCCAGCAGGGGCCGTCCCGCCACGGCCCTGAACTGCTTGGGCAGTCCTTCGCCCGCGCGGCTGCCGCGGCCGGCCGCCACGATGATGGCGACGACGTCCACAGCCCGTTCCGCGTCCTGTCCCGGCGATGTCATGATCGGGCTCATAATGGCCGCCGAGGCCGCAGCAAAGATGCCCCATTGAGGATGCGACCGCGATTGATTATTGATCGGGCAACATGGCATTTGATGAATTATTAGGCAGTCATGCCCCTCCCGAGCGACGCATTCCCGTGATGCTCGCCCCGATGTCGGGCATCACCGACGTCGCCTTCAGGCGTATCGCGATCCGGTTCGGCGCGGATTTCGTCGTTTCCGAGATGGTGGCCGCGCAGGGGCTCGTGCGGGGAGAGGAAGAAGCGCGGCTGCGCTCGGAAGGGGAGGGGGTTCTCCCCCACATCGTCCAGCTCGCGGGCCGCAACCCGGCCTGGATGGCGGAAGCGGCGCGCCTTGCGCAGGGCGCCGGGGCGAGCGTCATCGACATCAATCTCGGCTGTCCTGCCAAGAAGGTGACAGGCGGCCTCGCCGGCTCCGCGCTGATGCGCGAGCCCGACCTCGCGCTCCGCATCATCGAGGCCGTCGTCGCGGCGGCGCAGGTGCCCGTCACCGTGAAGATGCGGCTCGGCTGGGACGGGGCCTCGCCGAACGCTCCGCAGATCGCCGCGCGGGCGGCCGAAGCCGGCATCGCCGCGGTGACGGTCCATGGCCGCACCCGCCAGCAATTCTACCAGGGAAGCGCCGATTGGCGCGCCATCGCGGCGACGGTCGCCGCCTGCCGGGTCCCGGTGATCGCGAATGGAGACATCCTCGACGAGGCGAGCGCGCGAGCCGCGCTCGGCCTCTCGGGCGCGGCAGGCGTGATGGTCGGGCGCGCGACGCTGGGCCAGCCCTGGCTTGCGGGGAGGCTTTCGCGGGCCCTGAACGGCCTCGCGCCGGACGAGCCCGGCCTCGCCGAGAAACGGGACGCGGCGATCGAGCATTATGAAGGCATGCTCGCCCTCTACGGCCGCCGGATGGGCGTGCGGCATGCCCGCAAGCATCTCGCCGCCTATGCCGACCGTGCCGCGGAGGCCGGCGGCGGATTGCCGGCCGCCCTGCGCGCCGAACTCGTCACGACGGACGATCCCTCCCGTGTCCTGGTCCTGCTGGAAGGCCTCGGCATGGCGGATGCACGGAGGGCCGCATGAGCGCGATTACGAGCGAGCAGATCCTCAATGCGCTGCCCCTGCCCGTCCTGACGATCGGCCCTGAGAACCAGGTTCTCGGCGCGAATCACGCGGCGGAGTCGTTCTTCGATCTCAGCCTGCGCGTCCTCCTCAGGCAGCGCTTCGCCGATCTCGTGCCGGGCGATTCGCCCGCCTTCGGCGTGCTCGACGAGGTGCGCCGCCGCGGCTCGGACGTCAGCGAGCACAAGGTCGATCTTGCGAGCCCCCGCTACGGCACCGAGCGCTGCGTCGACATCTTCGCGACGCCGATCGGCGAGGACGGGAGCGTCGCCCTGCTGTTCCAGGAGCGCACCATCGCCGACAAGATGGACCGGCAGCTCACCCATCGCGGCGCCGCCCGGTCTCTGACCGCCCTCGGCGCGATGCTCGCCCACGAGATCAAGAACCCGCTCTCGGGCATCAGGGGAGCCGCCCAGCTTCTCGAATCCTCCCTGACAGAGGACGACCGCCTGCTGACGCGGCTGATCTGCGAGGAGACCGACCGCATCGTGAACCTCGTCGAGCGGATGGAGCTGTTCGGGGACGAGCGCCCGGTGGACCGGGGGCCGGTCAATGTCCACGGCGTGCTGGATCACGTCCGCCGCCTCGCCAGCTCGGGCTTCGCCCAGCATATCCGGTTCGAGGCGGCCTACGATCCCTCCCTGCCGCCGGTTCACGGCAACCGGGACCAGCTCATCCAGATCTTCCTGAACCTCATCAAGAACGCCGCGGAGGCGATCGGCGTCGACGCCCTGGACGGGGAGATCGTGCTCTCGACCGCCTTCAGGGCCGGGGTTCGCCTCGAAATGCCCGGCTCGCGGGGAGGGCGCGTCGCCCTGCCGATCGAGGTGTCCATCCGCGACAACGGTCCCGGCATCCCCGGCGACATCTTTCCGCACCTGTTCGACCCCTTCGTCAGCACCAAGGCGAACGGAAGTGGCCTGGGCCTTGCCTTGGTCGCAAAGATCGTGGGCGGGCATGGCGGGGTGATCGAATGCGATCCCGCTCCCCGCAGGACGACCTTCCGGGTCCTCCTGCCCATCCACAATGCCCGCGACGGGCGAATGGCGGAGTCTTGAGGCGCACCGAATGCCCAGTGGACAGATCTTGCTGGCCGATGACGATGCCGCGATCCGGACGGTGTTGAATCAGGCCCTTTCGCGGGCCGGCTACGACGTCAGGTCGACCGGGCACGCGGCCACGCTCTGGCGCTGGGCGGCGCAGGGCGACGGCGACCTCGTCATCACCGACGTCGTCATGCCGGACGAGAACGCCTTCGACCTCCTCCCGCGCATCAAGAAGGTCCGTCCCGAGCTGCCCATCATCGTGATGAGCGCCCAGAACACCTTCATGACCGCGATCCGGGCCTCGGAGCGCGGGGCCTACGAATACCTGCCCAAGCCCTTCGACCTGAAGGAGCTGATCGCCATCGTCGGGCGCGCGCTGTCGCGGCCGAGGGGGGCGGCTTCCGCCGGCGCGCCGGCGGAGGCCGAGGACATCCCGCTGGTCGGCCGCTCGCCGGCGATGCAGGAGATCTACCGCGCCCTGGCGCGGCTGATGCCGACCGACCTCACGGTCATGATCACCGGCGAGTCGGGCACGGGCAAGGAACTCGTCGCCCGGGCGCTCCACGATTACGGCAAGCGCCGCAAGGGGCCCTTCGTCCCCGTCAACATGGCCGCCATCCCGCGCGACCTGATCGAATCGGAGCTTTTCGGCCACGAGAAGGGGGCCTTCACGGGAGCCTTGCAGCGCTCCTCGGGCCGCTTCGAGCAGGCGGAGGGCGGCACGCTCTTCCTCGACGAGATCGGCGACATGCCGATGGAGGCGCAGACCCGCCTGCTGCGGGTGCTCCAGCAGGGGGAATACACGACGGTCGGCGGCCGGGTGCCGATCAAGACCAACGTGCGCATCATCGCGGCCACCAACAAGGACCTGCGCAGCTCGATCCAGAGCGGCATCTTCCGCGAGGATCTCTTCTTCCGGCTCAACGTCGTGCCGCTGCGCCTGCCGCCGCTCCGCGAGCGGGCGGAGGACCTGCCGGACCTGATCCGGCATTTCATGGCCCTCGTCGAGAAGGAGGGCCTGCCGCGCAAGCAGATCGACAGCGAGGCGATGGAGCGGCTCAAGCGCTATCGCTGGCCCGGCAACGTGCGGGAGCTGGAAAACCTCGTCCGCCGGCTCTCCGCCCTCTATCCCCAGGAAACCATCACCGGCCCGATCATCGAGGCCGAGCTGGACACGGCGCCCCGGCCCGAATCCTCCAGGGGCGCCCCGAGCGCGCCGGTCGAGGGCGAGACCCTCTCGATGGCGGTCGAGCGCCACATGACCGACTATTTCAGGCGCTTTCCGAACAACCTGCCGCCGCCGGGGCTGTATCACCGCATTTTGCGGGAGATCGAGGGGCCGCTCATCGGGGCCGCGCTGGCGGCGACGCGGGGCAACCAGATCCGCGCCGCCGAGCTGCTCGGCGTCAACCGGAACACGCTCCGCAAGAAGGTGCGCGACCTCAATCTCCAGGTGGTGAGGACGAACCGCTGAGGAGAGGCCAATCGGCCGCCTGGACTTCGTCTCGGTTCGCGCTTATTGCCAAAGGTGTTGCCGCAATGCATCAGTAGGTGCGGACGGCAATATCCGAGGATCGATTTGAGCGGCGAGGAGCGGTCCATCGCGACTGAGCTGAGACGTGCGGGCCCCCGCGGGCCTGGCTGGATAGGAGCGCTTGCGGTCGCCGCGTCGCTATGTTCGGCACTCGTCACCTTTCTGGTTCTGGCGGGCCTGACGCCGATCCTGCCGACCCACGAGGTCGTGGTCTGGGTTCTCTTCATCAACGTCCTGCTGGTGATCATGCTGGCCGGGATCGTGACGTGGGAGGCCTGGGACATCGTGCGCGCGCGCCTCGCGGGGGTCGCGGGGGCGGGGCTGCATGTCCGGGTCGTGGGGCTGTTCAGCCTGGTGGCGGCGCTCCCCGCCATCCTGGTCGCGGTCGTCGCGAGCCTGACGCTGAACCGGGGGCTCGATCCCTGGTTCGCAGGCTCGCTGCGGGCCCTGATGCAGAACACGGTGGAGATCGCGGAAGCCTATCGCGACACGCAATGCCGCACGCTCGCGCGCGAGACCCAGCTGATGGGGGCCGATCTCAACCGCGCGCGGGTTCTCTTCGACGCCGACCGGAAGGTGTTCACGGATTTCATGACCTCGCGGGCGTCCTTCCTCGGCTTCCCGGTCGCCATGATCGTCGAGCCCGACGGCAAGGTGGTCGAGAAGGTGGAGATCAAGCCCGTCGAGGGGCTGAGCCCGCCTTCGGAGGAGGACATCAAGGACGTGACGGATTCGGAGGCGATCTGCCTCGTTCCGCGAACCGGCAACATCTTCCGCGCGATGGTGAGGCTGAGCAATCACGAGGGACGGATCCTGTTCGTCGCCCGCCCGGTCGATCCGCGCGCGATCGAGTTCCCGCCGATCGCCGCGGCCGGCATCGCCTATTACGTCGACCTCGACAACAAGAGGGTGGGCATCCAGATCGCCTTCGCCTCGATGTTCGCGCTGATCGCCCTGATCGTCCTCCTCTCGGCGATCTGGTTCGGCCTAAGCTTCGCCAACCGGCTCGTCTCGCCGATCCGCCGCCTGATCCACGCGACCGACCAGGTGGCGACGGGGAATTTCTACGTCCAGGTCCCGGTGCGCCGGTCCGAGGGAGACCTCGCCCATCTCGGTGAGACCTTCAACAAAATGACCTCGGAACTGCGCCGCCAGCATGACGGGCTGACGGCCGCGAGCGATCTCATCGACCGCCGCCGCAGGTTCATGGAGGCAGTGCTCTCCGGTGTGTCGGCCGGCGTGATCGGCATCGATTCCCACGGATTGATCACGATCGTGAATCCGTCCTCGGAAGCCCTGCTGGAGGCAGGCCGGAACGACCTTCTGGGACACCCGGTCACCGAGGTGCTCCCCGAGATCACGCAACTCCTGGACGAGGCGAAGGCCGGACGGCTGCGCCTCATCCAGCATCAGGTTCCGATCTCCCGCAAGAGCCGCGATCGCATGCTCAACGTGCGCGTCACGAGCGAGCAGGCCCGGGGGGAGGAGAAGGGATTCATCGTCACCCTCGACGACATCACCGATCTCGTCTCGGCCCAGCGGACCTCCGCCTGGGCGGACGTCGCGCGGCGCATCGCCCATGAGATCAAGAACCCGCTGACGCCGATCCAGCTCTCCGCGGAGCGGATCCGCCGGAAATACGGGAAGAACATCACGCAGGACCGCGATATCTTCGACCAGTGCACGGACACGATCATCCGGCAGGTCGACGACATCAAGCGGATGGTCGACGAGTTCTCCTCCTTCGCCCGCATGCCGAAGCCGACCATGATGGCCGAGGATGTCGGCGAGACCGTGCGCCAGATCGTCTTCATGATGCGCACGGCCCATCCCGAGATCACCTTCCGCACCCGGTTGCCGACGGAGCCGCTGGTGGCGAATTTCGACCGTCGCCTGGTGTCGCAGGCGGTGCAGAACATCATGAAGAACGCCACCGAGGCGATCGCGGCCGTTCCCGACGAAAGCCGGGGCGAGGCCGTCATCGAGGTCGCCGTGGCCTTGCGGGACGACGACGTCATCGTGGACGTCGCGGACAGCGGCAAGGGATTTCCCTCGGAGGGGCGCCAGCGGCTGCTCGAACCCTATATGACGACACGGGAGGGGGGCACCGGCCTCGGCCTCGCGATCGTCGGCAAGGTGCTCGAGGAACATGGCGGCGGTATCGAGCTTCTTGACAATCCGGCCGGACGAGGAGGGCTCGTGCGATTGCATTTCCCCTATCAAGGCAACGCCCAGGGCGCTGCTGACAGGCCGCAGCGAGAACAACGGGAGCGCGCCACGGCATGAGCACCGACATTCTCATCGTGGACGACGAGGCCGATATCCGCGATCTCGTCGCCGGCATCCTGGAGGACGAGGGTCACGGCGCGCGCACGGCGGCCTCCTCCGACGAGGCGCTGGCGGCCATCGAATCGCGGCGGCCGCACCTCGTCTTCCTCGACATCTGGCTGCAGGGCAGCCGGCTCGACGGGCTCCAGGTCCTCGAACTGCTCATGCGCGACTATCCCGACCTGCCGGTGGTGATGATCTCGGGCCACGGCAATATCGAGACGGCGGTCTCGGCGATCCGCGCCGGCGCCTACGACTTCATCGAGAAGCCGTTCAAGGCCGACCGGCTGGTTCTCGTCGCGGAGCGGGCGCTGGAGGCGTGGCGCCTGAAGCGCGAGGTGAAGGACCTCAAGTCGCGTTCGACCCAGGCGAGCCGCATCGCCGGCAAGTCGCCCGTGATGAACCAGCTCCGCCAGTCGATCGAGCGGGCGGCGCCGACCAATGCGCGCATCCTCGTCGCGGGCGCGCCCGGCACCGGCAAGGAGCTTGCGGCCCGCACCATCCATGCGCTGTCCGCCCGCTCCTCGGGCCCCTTCGTCGTGCTCAACGCGGCGACGATCACGCCCGAGAACATGGAGGCCGAGCTGTTCGGCGTCGAGGCGAACGGCGAGCGCAGCCGGCGGGTCGGCGCGCTCGAGGAGGCGCATGGCGGCACGCTCTATATCGACGAGGTCGCCGATCTGCCGCGAGAGGTGCAGGCGCGCGTGCTGCGCGTCCTCGTGGACCAGAACTTCCAGCGCGTCGGCGGCTCGACGCGCGTCCATGTGGATGTGCGCATCATCTCCTCCTCCAGCCGCGACCTGCCGGCCGAGATCGCCGCCGGACGCATGCGCGAGGATCTGTTCCATCGCCTGAGCGTGGTGCCCATCCGCATTCCGAGCCTGTCCGAGCGGCGTGAGGACGTGCCGGAGCTGATCGACTTCTTCCAGGAGCAGATCTCGGCCTCGACCGGCCTCGCCAAGCGGCGCATCAGCGAGGAGGCGATGGCCGTCCTGCAATCGCATGACTGGCCCTTCAACGTCCGCCAGCTGCGCAACAATGTCGAGCGCCTCATGATCCTGACGGCCGGCGACCCCGACCAGGAGGTCACCGCCGAGATGCTTCCCTCCGAGATCGGCACGCTCGTGCCGACGACGCCGAACGGATCGGGCGGCGAGCGCCTGATGAGCCTGCCGCTGCGCGAGGCGCGCGAGATCTTCGAGCGGGAATACCTCGTCGCGCAGATCGCCCGGTTCTCCAACAACATCTCGCGCACGGCCGAATTCATCGGCATGGAGCGCTCGGCCCTGCACCGGAAACTGAAGCTTCTGGGCATCGGAGGCTGACCGATCGGGATGGCGCGCCTCTCCCTTTGCGAAAAACTCTTGCGCTGCAGCAACGGAGCGCTTGTAATGCCCCGGCTGGTCGCGGACCGTTCCAGGTCCAGCAACGACAACAACAGGGCCGCCCATGACCAGCCTGGCGGACCGACAGGACAAACTCATGCCGACCGAACGCGGCCAAAACCTACAAGACACCTTCCTGAACCATGTCAGGAAGAACAAGGTCCCGCTCACCATCTTCCTCGTGAACGGGGTCAAACTTCAAGGCATCGTCACCTGGTTCGACAGCTTCTGCGTCCTGCTGCGGCGGGACGGGCATTCCCAGCTCGTCTACAAGCACGCCATCTCGACCGTGATGCCCGGCCATCCCGTCCAGCTCTTCGAGCCGGAAGAGGGAGACAAGGGCTGACGAGGCGCCCGGCCTTTCCGGGCGTGGCGGTTTCCGTGGCCCGCCCGTGAGCGGGCCCGGCGCCTGGGGGAAGGATCGCCCCAGCCGCGAAGCGGCAGAGCGGGCCGTGGCGGCGCGCACGCGTACGCTCGTCATTGGCCCGTACCTCACCCGCCCCAAGGGCGAGGCCGCGGGGCAGGGCAGGGCAGGGGCGTCGCCTCCGCGCCGCCCCCCCGAGGCCCGGATCGCCGAGGCGCACGGCCTCGCCCTCGCGATCGACCTCGACATCGCGGGCGAGATGATCGTGCCCATCTCGGCCCCTCGCCCCGCCACCTATCTCGGCCGGGGCAAGGTCGAGGAGATCGCCGGGATCGTCGCGGCGGAGGATGTGGGCCTCGTCGTGATGGATTGCGCGCTCTCGCCCGGACAGCAGCGCAACCTGGAGAAAGCCTGGGGCACGAAGGTCATCGACCGGACCGGCTTGATCCTCGAGATTTTCGGCCGGCGGGCGCGGACGCGGGAAGGCGCGCTCCAGGTGGAGCTGGCCCATCTCGCCTACCAGAAGAGCCGCCTCGTCCGCTCCTGGACGCATCTCGAGCGCCAGCGCGGCGGCTTCGGCTTCCTCGGCGGGCCGGGCGAGACCCAGATCGAGGCCGACCGCCGCCTCATCCAGGAGCGGATGCGGCGCATCGAGCGCGACTTGGAAGGAGTCAAGCAGACCCGGACCCTTCACCGGGCCAGCCGGCGCCGGGTCCCCTATCCGATCGTGGCGCTGGTCGGCTACACCAACGCCGGCAAGTCGACCCTCTTCAACCGCCTGACCGCGGCGGAGGTCTTCGCCGAGAACCTCCTTTTCGCGACGCTCGACCCGACCTCGCGCGCCATCAGGCTGCCGCACGGCGCGACGGCGATTCTGTCCGACACGGTCGGCTTCGTGTCGGAACTGCCGACCATGCTCGTCGCGGCCTTCCGCGCCACCCTGGAAGACGTTGTCGAGGCCGATGTCCTGCTTCACGTCCGGGACATTTCGGGCGTCGAGACCGAGGCGGAGGCGGCCGATGTCGAGGAGGTCCTGGGACAGCTCGGCATCGACACGCATGACCGCTCGCGCCTGATCGAGGTCTGGAACAAGGCGGACCTGCTGTCGCCCGGCGACCGGGAGCGGCTTGCGGCCACGATCGCGCGCATGCCGCCCGAGAGGCGCCCGAGCCTCGTTTCGGCCGTGACCGGGGAGGGCATCCCCGATCTCCTCGCCGGGATCGAGCAGGCGGTGGCGAGAGGCCGCGCGCTGTTCGAGATCGTGCTGGAGGCGAGCGACGGGGCGGCGCCGAACTGGCTCTACGAGGAGGCGGAGATCATCCGGCGCGAGGAGGAGGGGGAGGGCGCCTCGATCCGCCTCCTCGTGCGGATCGCGCCCGAGAAGGAGCCTCGCCTCCTGTCCCGTTATCCGGGCGCTCGCAGGCTGGAGCAGGCCGCTCCGCCCCTGCCCTAGCCTGCATCCCCGACCGCCTTCTCGGCCTCCTTGGCCTCGACCCAGAGCCGGTCCATCTCGGCGAGATCGGATGTCGCGGGTTCCTTGCCGAGGCGTCTCAAGGCGGCCTCGACAGCCCGGAAGCGCCGCTCGAACTTGCGGTTCGTGGCCATGAGCGCCGCCTCGGGATCGATGTCGAGTTGCCGCGCGAGATTGGCGAAGGTGAAGACAAGGTCGCCCAGCTCCTCGACGATGTCGTCCTTGTTCCCGTCCGCGAGGGCCTCGCGCAATTCGGCCAGTTCTTCCTCGACCTTGTCGATGACCGAGACGGCATCGGGCCAGGTGAAGCCGACGGCGGCAGCCTTGCGCGTCAGCTTGT
>NZ_DAOLAJ010000065.1:0-21620 GCF_035325185.1 Enterovirga sp.
TTCCGATATGCACGCCAGAGCACGATACCGTTCTACGCCCCTCAATCCGGGCTTTCTTTCAACGTCGTCTATCGACTTCTATCCGTCGAACCCAATGGCTGACGGAGTCCTCTGATGAAATCACAAGAACCTCCCGCCGTGACACGGACCATCCGGCGGCATGAGCTTCGGCAAATCGTCCCGTTGGCCGACACGACCATCTACGACATGGAGCAGCGCGGTGCGTTTCCGCAGCGTTTTTATCTCACCTCCCGCTGCGTGGTCTGGGATCTGGCCGAGGTGGAGGCATGGCTGGGAGAACGGCGCCGCGCTTCACGCGCCAAGGCCGTGAAACGCGCGCCCATGCCCGATGTCCAGCTTCGCAAGACGCGCCCCATCAAACATCCGGCTCGGGCGTAAGCAGGTCCATTGTCGGCGGATAAAGGGTCGGCGTGTATTTCTCCCCCACGACCCAAGCGTCCACGATGTTGGACCATTCCTGGATCATGTGCCGGCGCTGATGCTCATATTCCGCCTTGTTGTAGATGCCCCGTGAGGATCGGCCATCCTCGTGCGCCAAGCACTTCTCGATCCAGTCGCTGTTGAAGCCCAGTTCGTTCAGCAGAGTCGAGCCGGTGCGTCGGAGATCGTGAACCGTAAAGGACTCCAGCGGCATTCCTTCCTTCTTGGCCCGCACCACCACCGCCGTCGTGACCCGATTGAACGTGGCCCGCGACATCGGCGCGTCAGCGTCGTAGCGCGACGGCAGGACGTATTTCGAGTTACCGGCGCAGGTCTTGAGAGCGATGAAGATGTCGAGCATTTGCTGCGATAGATAGACGTTGTGCGCCTTCGAGCGCTTCATTCGCTCCTTGGGGATCGACCAGACGGCGTTCTCAAAATCGACCTCGTCCCAGACTGCATCCTGCAATTCGCTCTTTCGCACCATCGAGAGCAGAATCAGCTTTATCCCGAGACGGATCGTCGGCAGCGTCGGGACATGCTCAAGCTGTCCGAGCATGATGCGGATCTCCGCGGGAGATAGCGACCTGTCCTTCGGCACGAAGGTCGCGATCGACGATGGGCCAACCTCGTCGGCCGGGTTGGCGACCTTCTCCCCGTGCAGGATGGCGAAGGCGAAAACCAACTTCACAATGTCTCTGACGTGGACCGCTGTTGCCGGCGCCCCGCGTTCCTTTACCTTCGCGCACAACCCGCGCAGATCCTCCGGCAGGATCTCGGTTAGCAGTCGATTGCGAAACGCCGGGAGGATGTCGCGCTCGAAGATCGACCGCCGCATCGCGCGTGTACTGTCCGCCATCCTCGCTTCCTGAAGCCAGCGCTCACCGAACTGGCCGAAGCTCTTGGCTTCCTTGATCCTCCGCTTCTCGCGCTGCTTTTCCTGCGCCGGCGAGCGACCCTCGGAAATCGCGCGCTTGGCATCAATCAGCTTCTCACGCGCCCGGGCCAGAGACAGACCCGCCGGGCCATAACGACCCAACGTCAAGGTCTCCCGACGGCCGTTGAGCCGGTAGTCCAAGCGGAACACGATTGAACCTGAAGGTTGGACCACGACGTACATACCGTCACGATCCACAATCTTGTATAATTTATCTTTTGGTTTCAGTGCCTTGATGGCGGCGTCGGTCAGCATCTGCACCCTCCAGATCGGTCAAAAAATGCAGGAGAGCACCCAATTATACCGTCAGGCCAAAATTCCGCCACCTGACATGATTTTATTTAGCACTTACAGTTGCTTAGGCCAAAAAATATACCGTCAGAAGCTCTCTTGCCCCTGACGGTATATGCGTTTTTCGGTTGAGACAAGACGCGCCATACCGCCAGCCATACCGTCAAACGGGAGGCTAACCCCGCGATAGATGCTGAAAGTCTCAGAGGGATTTTTTCAGCATTTTCATTGGCTTATGTCGCATTATAGCGTGCTTTCGGATACGCCCGGAGGGGCAAAAATTATTCCCACTCGATCGTCCCGGGCGGCTTCGATGTGACGTCGTAGGTCACCCGGTTGATGCCCTTGACCTCGTTGATGAGGCGCGTCGCGGTGCGCCCGAGGAAGGCCATGTCGAAGGGGTAGAAATCGGCCGTCATGCCGTCCACCGAGGTCACCGCGCGCAAGGCGAGGACGCGGTCGTAGGTGCGTCCGTCGCCCATGACGCCTACCGTGCGCACGTCCGTCAGCACCGCGAAAGCCTGCCAGATCGCATCGTAGAGGCCGGCCTTGCGGATCTCCTCCAGATAGATGGCGTCGGCCTCGCGCAGGATGGCGAGCTTCTCTGCCGTCACTTCGCCGGGGCAGCGGATGGCGAGGCCGGGGCCGGGGAAAGGGTGGCGTCCGACGAAGGCGTCGGGCAGGCCCAGCTCGCGGCCGAGCGCGCGCACCTCGTCCTTGAACAGCTCGCGAAGCGGCTCGACGAGCTTCATGTTCATGCGCTCGGGCAGGCCCCCGACATTGTGGTGGCTCTTGATGGTCACCGACGGGCCGCCGGAGAAGGACACGCTCTCGATCACGTCGGGATAGAGCGTGCCCTGGGCCAGGAACTTCGCGCCGCCGATCTTCCTGGCCTCCTCCTCGAAGACCTCGACGAAGAGGCCCCCGATGATCTTGCGCTTGCGCTCGGGATCGCTCACGCCCGCCAACTCGCCGAGAAACCGCGCCGAAGCATCCGCATGGACGAGCGGAATGTTGTAATGGCCGCGGAAGAGGCCCACGACCTCGTCGGCCTCCCCTTTGCGCATCAGGCCGTGATCCACGAAGACGCAGGTGAGCTGCTCGCCGATCGCCTCGTGGATCAGCACGGCCGCAACGGCCGAATCCACGCCCCCCGAGAGGCCGCAGATCACGCACTCCGAGCCCACCTGCGCCCTGATCCTCGCGATCATCTCCTCGCGATAGGCCGCCATCGTCCAGTCCCGCGCGAGGCCGCAGACATCGTGGACGAAATTCTGGAGAAGGCGCGCGCCGTCCGGTGTATGCACAACCTCGGGGTGGAACATGGTCGTGAAATAGCGACGCACCTCGTCGGTCGCGACGGCGAAGGGGGCGTTCTCGGAGACGGCCTTGACCGTGAAGCCCTCGGGCAGGCGGGTCACGCGGTCGCCGTGGCTCATCCAGACGGGATAGCGCCCGCCAATCTCCCAGATGCCCCCGAAGAGAGCCGAGGACTCTCTGATCTCGATATCCGCCCGGCCGAACTCGGCCGCGTGGCCGCCCTCGACCGCGCCCCCGAGCTGGTGGGCCAGAGTCTGCTGGCCGTAGCAGATGCCGAGGATCGGCACTCCCGACTCGAAGATCTCCTGCGGAGCGCGGGGGCTTCCGGCATCCGGCACCGAGGCGGGGCCGCCCGAGAGGATGACGCCCCTCGGCCTCAGCCTGGCGAAGGCTTCGGCCGCCTTCTGGAAGGGGTGGATCTCGCAATAGACCCCCGTTTCGCGCAGGCGCCGGGCGATGAGCTGCGTCACCTGCGAGCCGAAATCGATGATGAGGATCGTGTCGTGGTGGGGCGTGGCCGTCATGCGAAGGCCCTACGGAATCGCGGGCGCGGAGGCAACGCGCCGGACGTCCCGCCCCGCGGCCGGGAATCCCTTCCGGGAGACGGTCCCGGCCCTCCGCATTCGCTCCGGCCGGGATGACGGGCTATCATGGCCCGGCCCCGCGGACCCGACCCCCATGCCGCTTTACTTCGCATATGGCTCCAACATGGACCGCGCCGCCATGGCCGCGCGATGTCCCGGCGCGCGGATGATCGGGCTCGCGAGGCTCGCGCGCCATCGCCTCGCCATCATGCGCGAGGGCTATGCAACCGTGGTTCGCGATTCCCGCAGGGCCGTCCACGGCGCGCTCTGGGATCTGCCGCTTGCCGACATTCCTGCCCTCGACCGCTACGAGGAGGTGGCATCCGGTCTCTATGCGAAGTGCCGGCAACCCGTCCTGAGCGAGGGGGGCGCACGGGGGGCGCTTGTCTATCTGGGCGCCAATGCCGGGCCGGGCGTGCCGCGGCCGGGATATCTGGAAGGCGTGCTGGCGGCCGCTCGCGAAATCGGGCTGCCGCAGAGCGCGCTGGCGGAGATCGCGGCTTTGGGTGTCGGGGGAGGGCGGCTTGCGCCGCAGCCTGCAGCGGGGCCTGTTCAGAAGGTGCGACCGACCCGCGCGACGCCGTGCGATCCCCCGCGCGGTATCGTCCGGCCGGGCTGGAGCTGGACGCCGTGAGCCGCGACCTCGTCATCCGCATTGTCATCCGAGGGCGCGTCCAGGGTGTCGGCTTCCGCTATTGGACGGCCGGCCTCGCGCGTGATCTCGGCCTTGGAGGCTGGGTGAGGAACCGCCGCGACGGAAGCGTCGAGGCGGTCTTCCGGGGACCTGCCGAGACGGTCGGCCGCATGATCGAGGCGTGCCGCGGGGGACCGCCCTCGGCGCGGGTCGAAACGGTCGAGGAGCATTCGGTGGCACCGGACGAGGCGGAGGAGGGGAACTTCGAGCAGCGCGGGACCCTCTGAGAGATCCCGGCGGCCGACGGTGGCTGGTCTCGGGGGGCGGGTCGTGCTCAAAGGCGCCGATTCGGCCGCTTCCCTTCCGACCATGCTGCGACGCCTCTACGACTGGGTCCTCGACCTCGCCAGCCGCAAATCGGCGCCCTATGCGCTGGGCGCGGTGTCCTTTGCGGAAAGCTCCTTCTTCCCGGTGCCGCCCGACGTGATGCTGGTTCCGATGGCGCTGGCGCGCCCGGACCGCGCCTGGTTCTATGCCGGGCTCTGCACGGTCACCTCGGTGCTCGGGGGGCTGGCCGGCTACGCGATCGGCGCGCTGCTCTATGATTCGATCGGCCAATGGCTCTTCCACCTCTACGGGCTCGAGGCCAAGGCCGATGAGTTCCGGCACGCCTATGCCGCCTGGGGCCACTGGATCATCCTGCTCAAGGGCCTGACGCCGATCCCCTTCAAGCTCGTGACGATCACCTCGGGTTTCGCGGGCTATGACCTTGTCTGGTTCACGGTGCTGTCCTTCATCACGCGGGGAGCGCGATTCGGCCTGATCGCGGCCCTGATCGGCCGCTACGGGGCGCAGATCCGCGAGATCATGGACAAGCACCTGACCGTGATTGCCATTGCCCTGGTGGTCGTCGTGATCGGGGGCTTCCTGAGCCTCAAATTCGTCGGGTGACGCCATGGATGCCGGATCGAGAGGCGACGGGGCGAGCCGTGCCGCGGCGCTCGGGGTGCTGCTGGTCGCGGCGGCGACCATCGCGGGGGCGCTGGCCTCGCAGCATGTCTTCGGCCTCGTGCCCTGCAAGCTCTGCCTCTGGCAGCGCTGGCCCTATTATGTGGGCGTGCCGCTCGCCGCACTCACGGCCGCGGCGCCGGGCCGGGTGCGGCCCCCGGGGCTCGTGCTGCTGGCCCTGCTTTTCCTCGGCAGCGCGGGCCTCGCCGCCTATCACGCCGGGGCGGAATGGGCCTTGTGGGCCGGCCCCTCCGATTGCGGAGGCGGGACGGCACCGGCGGCTTCGGTCGAGGATCTTCTGAAGGGCCTCGAGACGACGCGGGTCGTGAGCTGCACCGAGGCGGCCTGGCGCTTCCTCGGCCTGTCCCTGGCGGGCTGGAATGCGCTCGTCTCGCTGGGCCTTGCGGCGCTCGCGGCATGGGGGGCGCTGCGGCGGCGATAGAGAGCTACGGCTCCAGCTCGGTATCCCAGTAGAGATAATCCATCCAGCTCTCGTGCAGGAAGTTCGGCGGGAAGAGGCGCCCGTTGCGGTGCAGGTCGTGCACGCTCGGCGCATAGGGCATCTGGTGCGGCCACATGCCGGCGTCGCGCGGCAGGCGATCGCTCTTGCGCAGGTTGCAGGGCGAGCAGGCCGCGACGACGTTCTCCCAGGTTGTCAGCCCCCCGCGCGAGCGCGGGATCAGGTGGTCGAAGGTCAATTCCTCGCGCTGGCCGCAATATTGGCAGGTGAAGCGGTCGCGCAGGAAGACGTTGAAGCGCGTGAAGGCGGGATTGCGGGCGGGCTGGATATAGGTCTTCAGGCAGACGACCGAGGGGAGCCGCATTTCGAAGGAGGGGGAGCGGACCGTCGTATCGTATTCCGACAGGATCACCACTCTTTCCAGAAACACCGCCTTGATCGCATCCTGCCAGCACCAGACCGAGAGCGGATAGTAGCTCAGCGGCCGGTAATCGGCGTTCAGAACGAGCGCCGGGCAGGATTCCGCCTTTGGCACCGCGACGTGGACCGTCAAGTGACCTCCATCCGAAGGAGGGACTACAGGGTTCGCACGGCCGGCATACTAGACGCTCGACGACAGGATTGTGAAGCTTTCCCCATGTGGCGCAGGCGCGCATTTCACAGGATCAAGGGATGACCGGATGCCGTGACGGCGCGGGTCTTCAGCCTGCCATGGCTTTGTCGTAGGCGCGGGGATCGAAGAGGCCCTCGGTCGAGGGCGCCTTGGGGAAGTCGCCGATCTCGACCTCGAAGGCGAGGCTGTCCTGCGTCGCCTGGACGATGGTGCGCGGATCGATGACGAATTTGAGCGCCTTCGAGCGCAGGGCGCGCTCGTAGAGAGCCGAATCGACGAGACCGCCGGAAAGGATCGTCTGGACGTGGAGCGCCGCCTTGGCCGGCTCGGCAAGAATCAGGTCACGCGCCCGCGCGCTGAGCTTCACGACGGTCGCGACGGCATCGAAATGCCGGGCGAGGAACGATTCGGTGGCCGAGACGACGACGCCGGGCAGGTTCGGATACATCTCGGGCGCGAAGGCGATGGTCTTCACGTCGGGCTTGCGGCTCTGGACGATGGTCAGGGCCGGCTCCAGCACCGTGCCGCCGTCGACGGCGCCGGTCAGCATCGCCTGCTGCACCGCCTCGATCCCCATGGCGGCGAAGGTCACGTCGTCCGGCGAGACGCCGTTCTGCTTCAGCCAGTAGCGTAGCGCGACGGTGGGCGTCGCGCCGGGCGGCAGGATGCCGAGCTTGGCGGGACGCCCGGCCTTGGCCCGGAAGGCGGCGAAGGCTTCGCGGGCCCGCCCGCCTGCGGCTTCGAAGGCGGCGGCGAGCGGCGCCTGGACGGCGAAGCCGCTGCCGCCGACGCCCGCTGCCGCCACGATCCTGACGGGAAGCCCCTTCGAGCGCGCAACCGCGATCGGAGCGACGCCGATGAACAGCATGTCGAGGGTGCCGGAGGCGAGGGCCTGGATCGCCGGGGGGCCCGATTCGAACTTGGTCAGGGCGATGTCGAGGCCCGCCTCGCGGGCCCAGCCGGCTCCGACCATCACGAAAAGGGGCGAGGCTCCGATCACCGGCACATAACCGATGCGCACGGGGATGCGCTCCTGCGCCCTCGCGCCGGGGACGGCGAGGAAGGTCGCGCCCGTGACGAGGGCGGCGCGGCGGGTAATCATGGCAAGCTCCGAATTCCAGGCGGAGCGCTACCACGCAACCGGGATGAATGTCCTCCCAAACGGGAGGACGGGAGGAGAACGTTTTTCTCTGCGAAGCCGCAGCCTCCTGAAGGCTCGCAGGCCCGCAATCCGGGCCGCCGGAAGTGCTTGCAAAGAGGTCGAAGCAGATATAAACATATCTTTATGTCTCCTATCGACATTGAAAGTGGACCTGGGATCGGCCTCGCAGCGGCGGTATCCGCCCTGAGGGCGGCGGCCGAGGAGACGCGCCTTCGGATCCTGCTCCTCCTGCGCGAGGGCGAGCTTTCCGTCTCCGACCTGACCGACATCCTGGGCCAGTCGCAGCCGCGAATCTCGCGGCATCTGAAGGTGCTGGTCGAGGCCGGCCTCGTCGCCCGCCATCGCGAGGGCGCCTGGGCCTTCTTCCGCTTGGCGGAAGGCGCGGCAAGCGGCTCGGTCCAGGGGCTGCTCGGGGCTCTCGATCGCGACGACATCCGTGTCGCCGAGGACCGGGAGCGCCTCGCCGCGGTGCGGGCGCGTCGCTCGGAGGCCGCCCAAGCCTTCTTCGCGCGGCTCGCGCCGCGCTGGGACGAGATCCGTTCGCTCCATGTCGCCGAGGAGGCGGTCGAGGCCGCCATCCTGGAGGTCGTGGGCCCCGCGTCTTTGCGCAGCCTGCTCGACCTCGGGACGGGGACGGGGCGGATGCTTCGGCTCCTCGCCCCGCAGGCCCAGCGGGCGGTGGGGCTGGACGGAAGCCACGCCATGCTCTCCGTTGCGCGCGCCAGCCTCGCGCGGGGCGGCCTGCACCGGGTCGAACTGAGGCAGGGCGACCTCTACGCGCCACCCTTCCCGCGAGGCGGCTTCGACCTCGTGGTGATGCATCAGGTTCTTCATTATCTCGACGATCCGGCCCGCGCGCTCGCCGCGGCGGCGCGGCTTCTCGCGCCGGGCGGGCGGCTTCTGATCGTCGATTTCGCCCCGCACGGGATCGAGGCGCTCCGCGAGACGCAGGCGCATCGCCGCCTCGGCTTCGCCTCTGAGCAGGTGCGCGGCTGGCTGGAAGAGGCCGGCCTCGAAGCCGAAATCAGCCGCGACCTGCCGCCGCCCGCGCGGCCGGGGGCGGGGCAACTCACCGTATCCTTGTGGCTGGGCCGCGACCGCCGCCCCGCCGATCTGTCCGAAACGGCGCCGAGCCGGGAGGTTGCCTGATGTCCCCCACCGCGTTCCGGCCGAGCCGCCACGCCACGCGTCCCATTCGCGTCTCATTCGAGTTCTTTCCGCCTAAGAGCGAGGAGATGGAGAAGACGCTCTGGTCCTCGATCGAGCGCCTTGCGCCGCTCAATCCGAGCTTCGTCTCGGTGACCTACGGGGCGGGGGGCTCGACGCGCGAGCGCACCCATCGCACGGTGGAGCGCATCCTCGCCGAGACGGCGCTGAAGCCCGCCGCCCATCTCACCTGCGTTGCCGCGACGCGCGAGGAGGTGGACGAGGTCGTGCGCAGCTACGGCGAGACGGGCGTCCGCCACATCGTCGCGCTGCGGGGCGATCCGGTCGCGGGGATCGGCACGGCCTATGAAGCCCATCCCGGCGGCTATTCCCAGACGAGCGACCTCGTCGCGGGCATCAAGCGGGCGGGCGATTTCGAGGTCTCCGTCTCGGCCTATCCCGAGAAGCATCCCGAGGCGCCCTCGCTCGAGGCCGATCTCGACGCGCTCCAGAAGAAGGTGGATGCGGGGGCGGACCGCGCCATCACCCAGTTCTTCTTCGATAACGACGTCTACCTCCGCTATCTCGACAAGGTGCATGCGCGGGGCATCGGCATCCCGATCGTGCCGGGCATTCTCCCCGTGCTGAACTTCAGGCAGGCGCGGAACTTCGCCGAGCGCGCCGGGGCGAGCGTACCGGACTGGCTCGGAGCCCGCTTCGAAGGGCTGGAGAACGATCCCGAGACGCGCAAGCTGATCGCGGCCGCGGTCGCGGCGGAGCAGGTCTTCGACCTCGTCGATCGCGGCGTGCGGGACTTCCATTTCTACACCATGAACCGCGCCGACCTCGTCTACGCGGTCTGCCATCTCCTGGGCCTTCGGCCGCAGGCGGGGCAGGGGGCGGAGAGGGCCGCAGCCTAGCTCTCCGATCCTTACACGAGACAACCGAGATGGCCGGGACGAGCCCGGCCATGACACGCAGGGACGTCCATGTCCGACCAGACCGACACCGCCTCCGCCCTCCGCGCCGCCGCGCGCGAGCGCATCCTCGTCATGGATGGGGCGATGGGGACGGAGATCCAGAACCTCAAGCTGTCCGAGGCCGATTTCCGGGGCGAGCGCTTCCGCGACCATCCGCACGACCAGAAGGGCAACAACGACCTCCTCATCCTGACGCAGCCGGAGGCCGTGCGCGACATCCACCTCGCCTATTTCATGGCGGGTGCGGATATCGTGGAGACGAACACCTTCTCGTCGACCTCCATCGCCCAGGCCGATTACGGCCTGGAAGCCGCCGTCCGCGACCTGAACGTCGAGGGCGCCCGCATCGCCCGCGAGGCGGCGCGGATGGCGCAGGAGAAGGACGGCCGGCCCCGCTTCGTCGCCGGGGCCGTCGGGCCGACCAACCGCACGCTGTCGATCTCACCGGACGTCAACGATCCGGGCTTCCGCGCCGTCACCTTCGACCAGGTTCGCGACGCCTATGCCGAGCAGGTCCGCGGCCTCGTCGAGGGCGGGGCCGATCTCATTTTGATCGAGACGATCTTCGACACGCTGAACGCCAAGGCCGCGATCGTCGCCGCGCGCCGCGTCTTCGGGGAAATGGGCAAGGCGCTGCCCATCATGATCTCGGGCACGATCACGGACCTCTCCGGCCGCACCCTCTCGGGCCAGACGCCGACCGCCTTCTGGCATTCCGTCCGCCATGCCGATCCGATCACGATCGGCCTCAACTGCGCCCTCGGCGCCAGGGAGATGCGGGCGCATATCGCGGAGATCGCCAAGGTCGCCGACACGCTCGTCTGCGCCTATCCGAATGCGGGCCTGCCGAACGAGTTCGGCCTCTACGACGAAAGCCCCGAGGCGATGGCGGCGCTCGTCGCCGAATTCGCCGAGAGCGGCCTCGTGAACGTGGTCGGCGGCTGCTGCGGCACGACGCCGGCTCATATCGGGGCCATCGCCCGGGCGGTCGCCGGCAAGAAGCCGCGCGAGATTCCCATCATCGCGCCGGCCATGCGCCTGTCCGGGCTCGAGCCCTTCACGATGACGAAGGACATTCCCTTCGTGAATGTCGGCGAGCGCACGAACGTCACGGGCTCGGCAAAGTTCAGGAAGCTCATCACCAACGGCGATTACGCGGCGGCGCTCGACGTCGCGCGCGACCAGGTGGCCGGCGGCGCCCAGGTCATCGACGTGAACATGGACGAGGGCCTGCTCGATTCCGAGCGCGCCATGGTCGATTTCCTCAATCTCGTCGCTTCCGAGCCCGACATCGCGCGGGTGCCGGTCATGGTCGATTCGTCGAAATTCGACGTGATCGAGGCGGGCCTGAAATGCGTCCAGGGCAAGCCGATCGTGAACTCGATCTCGATGAAGGAGGGCATCGAGAAGTTCAAGGCGGAGGCCGGCATCTGCCGCGACTACGGGGCGGCGGTCGTCGTCATGGCCTTCGACGAGGTCGGGCAGGCCGATACCCAGGCCCGCAAGGTCGAGATCTGCACGCGGGCCTACAAGATCCTGACCGAGGAGGTCGGCTTCCCGCCTGAGGACATCATCTTCGATCCGAACGTCTTCGCGGTCGCGACCGGCATCGAGGAGCACGACAATTACGGCGTCGACTTCATCGAGGCGACGCGCATCATCACGTCCACGCTCCCCCATTGCCACATCTCGGGCGGCGTCTCGAACCTGTCCTTCTCCTTCCGCGGCAACGAGCCCGTGCGCGAGGCCATGCACGCGGTCTTCCTCTACCATGCCATCCAGGCGGGCATGGATATGGGCATCGTCAATGCCGGCCAGCTCGCCGTCTACGACAACCTGGACCCCGAGTTGCGCGAACTGTGCGAGGACGTCGTCCTCAACCGCCGCCGCGGCGAGGTTCCGAGCCCGACCGAGCGCCTGCTCGAGGCGGCCGAGCGCTTCAAGCAGGGCGGCGGGGCGCAGGCGCGAATCCAGGATCTCGCCTGGCGCGAATGGCCGGTCGAGAAGCGGCTGGAACATGCCCTCGTCAGCGGCATCACGGAATACATCACGCAGGATACCGAGGAGGCCCGCCGGAACGCGGCCCGCCCGCTCCACGTCATCGAGGGGCCGCTGATGGCCGGGATGAACGTCGTCGGCGACCTGTTCGGCTCGGGCAAGATGTTCCTGCCGCAGGTGGTCAAGTCCGCCCGCGTGATGAAGCAGGCCGTCGCCTATCTCATGCCCTATATGGAGAAGGAGAAGGAGGAGACGGGGCAGGCCCAGATGGCCGCCGCCGGCAAGGTGCTGATGGCGACCGTCAAGGGCGACGTGCACGATATCGGCAAGAACATCGTCGGCGTCGTCCTCCAGTGCAACAACTACGAAGTCATCGATCTCGGCGTCATGGTGCCGGCGAAGAAGATCCTCGACACCGCGCGGGCCGAGAAGGTGGATGTGATCGGCCTCTCGGGCCTGATCACGCCCTCGCTCGACGAGATGGCCCATGTCGCCGCCGAGATGGAGCGCGAGGGCTTCGACATCCCCCTCCTCATCGGCGGGGCGACGACGAGCCGCGTCCATACGGCCGTAAAGATCCACCCGAACTATCAGGCCGGACAGGCGATCCACGTCAACGACGCGAGCCGCGCGGTCGGCGTCGTGTCCTCGCTGCTCAGCCCCGAGCAGAAGGTGACCTATATCGACCAGGTCCGCGCCGAATATGCCAAGGTGGCCGATGCGCATGCGCGCTCGGAGGCCGAGAAGAAGCGCGTGCCGATCGCGCAGGCACGGGCAAATGCCCTTAAAATCGATTGGGCCGCCTGCCAGCCCACCCGGCCGAGCTTCACCGGCACGCGCGTCTTCCGCAGCTACGACGTTTCGGAGCTGATCCCCTATATCGACTGGACGCCGTTCTTCCAGACCTGGGACCTGCGCGGGCGCTTTCCGGCGATCCTCGACGACGAGGCGCAGGGTCCGGCCGCGCGCCAGCTCTACGAGGATGCGCAGGCGATGCTCCAGAGGATCGTCGCCGAGCGTTGGTTCAACCCGAAGGCGGTGATCGGCTTCTGGCCGGCCAATACGGTCGGCGACGACATCCGCCTCTATACGGGCGAGAGCCGGGCGGAGATTCTGACCACCTTCCACGGCCTTCGCCAGCAGCTCACCCGGCGCGACGAGCGGCCGAATCTCTGCATCTCCGATTTCGTCGCGCCCGAGGGTGTGGCGCCGGATTATCTCGGGGCCTTCGTGGTCACGGCGGGGATCGAGGAGGTGCGCATCGCCGAGAAATTCGAGCGGGCCAACGACGATTACCGCTCGATCCTGGTCAAGGCGCTGGCCGACCGCATCGCGGAATCCTTCGCCGAGCGCATGCACGAGCGCGTACGCCGTGAGTTCTGGGGCTATGCGCCGGACGAGAACCTCTCGAACGATCAGCTGGTCAGGGAGGAATATGCCGGCATCCGCCCCGCTCCGGGCTATCCGGCCCAGCCCGACCATACCGAGAAGGCACAGCTCTTCGAGCTTCTCCAGGCCGAGCGCCGCATCGGCGTGAAGCTGACCGAGAGCTATGCGATGTGGCCCGGCTCCTCGGTCTCGGGCCTCTATATCGGCCATCCCGACGCCTATTATTTCGGCGTCGCCAAGGTGGAGCGCGACCAGGTCGAGGATTACGCGGCCCGCAAGGGAATGCCCATCGAGGAGGTGGAGCGCTGGATCTCGCCGATCCTCAACTACGATCCCGCCTCCTATCGAACCGCGGCGGCGGGATAGCTCGCCGGCGCCCGGACCTTTCGGTTTCGGCCCTCACGGGCGAGGCGCGCCTGGGATGACAGGGGGGTGGACGCCTCTTGGCCATCGATTGCGGGTTGACGGGCCGCCCCGCGGGGTGGCGCTCAGTTGGCCGCCACCACCTTCACGCGGGTAAGGCCGTTGACGCCGAGAGCCTGCGCGGCTCCCTTCGACAGGTCGATCACCCGGCCATGGGCGAAGGGGCCGCGATCGTTGATGCGCACGATCACCGATCGGCCAGTCTTCTCGTCGACCACCCTCACGCGCGTGCCGAAGGGGAGGGTGCGATGGGCGGCGGTCAGGTCGTTCTGGTCGAAGCGCTCGCCGCTCGCCGTCTTGCGGCCGTGGAAGCCGGGGCCGTACCAGGAGGCGATGCCGGCATTGATGATGCGCCCGCCCCCGACGGAAGCGGGATGGGCGACTTTCGGCGCGAAGACGTTGTCCCAGTTCCAGCCGTTCGATCCTTGCGCGGCGGGAGCGGGAGGCTGGAAGCTCGGCGCCGGCTGGCTCGGCGTCACTTCCGTGAGCGCGGCCTTGGCGCTCGTGTCGAGCCGCGCGAGCTGGAAGTTCGGCCGCGGCGGAGGCAGCACGGCGAGCCGTGAGTCGGGCGCCGCGTCGTCCGCCGCCGGCTCGGCGAAGCCGAAGGTGACGGCCAGCGGCGAGGCCGGCGCAGGGGGGTTCGATTCCGCCGGCGCGTCGAGCGTGCTCCGGAACAGGCCGTCCGTATCCGATGCGGAAGGGATGTAGAAAGAGACGGAGCCGAGGGGCAGGACGGCCTCGGCTTGGGGTTCGAAGCCGCCGAGCGGCCCCGGAGTGTCGGGCGGCACGATCAGGTTCGCGGCTGCGGGGCTGGATGCCTCGACGGGCTCGCGCCACAGCGAGGTGGTTGCAAGCGCGGCGGTGCCGCAGACGAGAGCCGAACCGGCACACCAGATGAGCAGGGCTTTTTTGGCCATGCCCATTTGTCCCCGACGCTACAGCCAAGTTCAACCCCGGCCGGTGCGGAACGGCACTTGGCTCCCGCCGGCCCGTGGCTTGTCCTTCTTCCGAGGGCCGCCAAGAAGACGATTGTCGTTTAACGGCATTTTAAGCACGCTCGAAGTGCCGGGAGAGCACTCGGCATGGTCCGGCGAGGTAAAACAGGGCTCTCTGCATGATGTGGCAAAAACGCAACGAGTGCCGCCTTTTTGCAGGCAGCCCTGCGGCTTTAACGGTCGCGTGAGGGCTTCGCGAGGGCGAGCCAGTCGCGGACGCGCCGGTCAGGGTCCGGGTTTTGGGTCACATCGCTGACGACGGCGATGCTGTCGGCCCCCATGGCGAAGATTCCGGGGGCCCGCTCGAGGGTGATTCCGCCGATCGCGACGAGCGGGATCTCGCCGATGCGCTTCTTCCACTCGCCGATGCGCTCGAGGCCCTGGGGGGCGAACCGCATCGCCTTGAGCGTCGTGAAATAGATCGGCCCGAGGGCGACGTAGTCGGGCGCGGCGGCGAGGGCGGTGTCCAATTCCGCCTCGTCATGGGTCGAGATGCCGAGCGTGAGGCCCGCCTTGCGGATCGCCGCGAGGTCCGCCTCCGCCAGGTCCTCCTGGCCGAGATGAAGGTGATGGGCCCCTGCATCGATGGCGGCGCGCCAGTAATCGTTCACGACGAGGCGGGTTTGCGTGCCCGCGACGGCGGCCAGCGCCTCGTCGACGAGGCGGCGCGCGGCGGTCTCGTCGAGATCCTTCGCCCTGATCTGCACCGTGCCGACGCCGAGCGCCGCGAGGCGGGAGACCCAGGAGACGCTGTCGACGACGGGATAGAACGGATCGGGATAGGAGCGGGAGGTCATCTCAGCCTGCGGCGTGCCAGAAGGGAGTGCCGACGACCGGCGTCGAGGGGGTGGCGAAATCGCGCGGCGGCATGAGGCCCGCCTCGTGGGCGAGCCGCCCGGCCTCGATCGCAAGGCCGAAGGCGCGCGCCATGCGGACCGGGTCGTCCGCCCTGGCGACGGCTGTGTTCAGGAGGACGCCGTCATAGCCGAGTTCCATGGCCTCGGCCGCGTGGGAGGGCGCGCCGAGCCCGGCATCGACGATGAGGGTGATGTCGGGAAAGCGCGCCCGGAGCGTGCGGAGCCCCCCCTTGTTGGTCAGGCCCTGGCCGCTGCCGATCGGAGCCGCCCATGGCATGACCACGCGGCATCCGGCCTCGACGAGCCGCGTCGCGATGGTCAGGTCCTCGGTGCAATAGGGGAAGACCTCGAACCCGTCCGCGAGCAGGATCCTCGCCGCCTCGACCAGCCCGACCACGTCGGGCTGGAGGGTTTCGTCGTCGCCGACCACTTCCAGCTTGATCCACGGCGTATCGAACAATTCGCGCGCGAGCTGCGCCGTGGTCACGGCCTCCTTCACGGTCCGGCAGCCGGCCGTGTTGGGCAGGATCGCGAGCCCGAGCGAGCGGATGATGCGCCAGAAGGCGTCGCCGGCCCTGGCCCCGGCGGCCTCGCGCCGCAGCGAGACGGTGACGACCTGCGCTCCCGAGACTCGGATCGCCTCCTCCATCACGGCGGGGGAGGGATAGAGTGCCGTGCCGAGCAGCAGGCGCGAGGACATCTCGCGGCCGTAGAGATTCATGGTTCGTCCCATCTGGCCCGGCATCTCATCCTCCCTGGCGGGGCGTCACGATCTCGACCTCGTCGCCCTCGCCCAACTCGATTTCCGGCCAGCGCGCGCGCCGCACCACCTCGCGGTTGACGGCAACCGCGAAGAAATTCCCTTCGTAGCCGAGTTCCTCGAGGAGCGCCGGAATGCGGGTCGCGCCGACTTCCTGCCGCTCGCCGTTCACGATCAGGATCATCGCATGACCTCGTCGTCCCGCGCGCCCGTCGTGACGTAGCCGGCGACGATCTCGGCGAGGGCCGGGGCGAGCAGGAAGCCGTGGCGGTAGAGACCGTTGACGGCGATGCGCCCGTCCCGCGCCTCGATGCGGGGCGCGTTGTCGCGAAGCGCCGGACGCAAAGCCGTGCCGATCTCCACGATCCGCGCCTCCCCGAAGGCGGGATGGAGCGCATAGGCCGCGCTCATCAGCTCCAGCGCCGAGCGCAGGGCGACGCCGGAGACGTCCTCGCTCTCGACGGAGGTCGCGCCGATCAGGAAACGGTGGCCCGGGCGCGGGATGACGTAGATCGGCCAGCGCGGATGCATGAGGCGCACCGGGCGCGCGAGGGCGATCTCGGCCGTCTCGATCTGCACCGTCTCGCCCTTGACGCCGCGCAGGTCGGGGAAGGCGTCGCGCGCGACGATGCCGCGGCAATCGACGACGAGGCCCGTCGCCTCGGCGGGATCGAGCGGGGAACCGAAGCGGATCGTCCCGCCGTGGCGCTCGAGCCGCTCGCGCAGGGCGGGCAGCACGGCGCGAGGCTCGACATGGCCCTCATCGGGGAAGAGCAGGCCCGTATGGAAGCGGCCTGCCAGCGCGGGCTCGAGATCGGCGATCTCGGCCTCGCCGACCGTCCGGTGGCCGACGGTCTGGCGAGCGAAGCGGTCGAGGTCGCCGCGGTCGCGCGGATGGGCGACGACGAGCGAGCCGTTCATGGGCACGTCCGGGAGGTGCTTCCGCCAGAGGTCGAGCGAGCGCCGGCCGAGCCGCACGACGACCGGCTCCGCGCCGTCGCTCTCGCAGCCCGGCGCGACCATGCCGCCGGCCCAATGGCTGGTGGATGAGGCGAGGTCGGGCCCGCCGCGTTCGTGCACCGTCACCCGCAGGCCGGCCTCCGCGAGGAGGAGCGCGGTCCAGGTGCCGCAGATTCCCGCGCCCACGACCGTGACTTCGCCGGCGCCTATGGCATGTTCCTTGGACAGGTCCGTCCCTCCGCCGATATGAGTCGGATCAGGTTCAAAGGGTTCGGCCAATACGCCGTCTCAGCCCGTTGGGGCACCCCTCGGATGGCTTCAATGTGCATCCTGGGACTGGAATCCGCAAGGGGGCATGTCAGCGCGGCAGGCGCGCGGCCGCCTGCGGGAGAAGCCGGATCAGAAGGTCGGCCCATTCGGCCTGCCCGGCCTCGTGAGTGATCTGGTCCTGCCTGATCTCGATGCCGGTATGGGCGAGGCCGCGCCGCTCGCCATGGACGGGGATCGTGTAGTCGGTATCGTCGGTCACGTCGTAGGGCTTGTTGTCGCCGACGACGAAGCGGCCTTCCGCCTCGATCAGCCCGCCGAGGATGCGCGCGAGACGCCCGTCCCGTCCGTAAAGCGTGCCGACCTGCCAGGGCCGGTTCTCGCCGAGATAGACCGGAGTGAAGCTGTGCATGGCGACGAGGATTGTCGGGCGGTCGGCCCGCGCGGCGAGAATCGCCTCGATCGCGCCGTGATAGGGCTCGAAGATCTCGCGCCGCCTCGCCTCGCGGTCCGAGGCCGACAGGCCGCGATTTCCGGGGATCGGCGTCGCCTCGCTGGTCTCGGGGATGGAGTTCGGCACGCGCGGAGGCCGGTTGCAGTCGATCACGAGGCGCGAATAGACCTGCTCGACGAGCGTCGCGTCGAGCGCCGCCGCGATGCGGCGCGAGACGGCCGCGATGCCGATGTCCCAGGCGATGTGGCGGTCGAACTCCTCCGCCCGCAGGCCGAGATCGCCGAGCCGCCGCGGCACGCGGCGGCCGGCATGGTCGCAGACGAGAAGGATAGGCGAGGCGCCGTCGGGCCGCATGACGACGGCCGGCGAGGGCTCGTCGGGGGCGAGAAGGAGGCCGCTTGCCGACGGGACTTCTTCCCGGACGGGGAGGGCGGAAGGCGCGCTCATTCGCGGATCAGGTCCCGGCATTTCGGGTCCTTGGTGAAGGCGCAATCGAGCATGTTCGCCGAATCTATCATCCGCTGAAGAAGATAGAGCGCGAGGACGGTGAGCACGACCGCGAAAATCACGCCTATGACGGCGCCGTTGCCCGAGGATTCGTCGTCGCGGTCGTCTTCGCTCATCCGGTGAGGGTCGCAGGCGGGGCGATCCATCGCAAGAGCGCCGGCCGCGGTGCGGCCGGCGGTGACGCAAGGGCAGGGCTTCGCGAAAGCCCGGCGGCGTCAGAAGTGACGGCCGCCCCGCGGGGAGCCGGCGAAATGCTTGCCGCCGCCGCCTTGCCAGCCGTGGCCACCCGGAGGACGCTGGCCCGGGAACCCGCCCTGAGGGCGCTGGCCCCAGCCGTGATGGGCCCCGCCATGGCCCCAGCGGTTCCGGCCGCCATATCCGCCCCGATAGCCGAAGCCATAGGCGCCGCCGACACGGAACCCGGCCCGGCGGGCATATCCGCCGCGGTAGCCGTAGCCTCCGCCAAAGGCGACGCCGCCGCCGAAGCCCACGCCGCCGCCATATCCTCCGCCGAGATCGTCGCCCCCGCTGAAGGCGACGGGCTGGGAGATCGGGGCCCACGCCTTGTAGCCGGGCGAGGTCTGCACGACCTGCGAGCGATAGCCGAACTGGGCCGGGACGGCATAGGGAATGACCTGCGGCGGCCTCACCATGACCGTGCGCGGAACCGAGGCATAGGTCACGGGCCGCGTGATCCAGCAGCCGACGACGCGTCCGGTCATGGGATCGCGCGTCACCGACCAATAGCGCCCGCCGCCGGTCTGCACGGTGTCGTAGACGGTGCGGTATTCCGCCGGCTGCGTGATCGCATAGGTCTCGGGAGCGCGCACCATCACCCGCTCGGTGACCGTGCCGTAGGTCGGCGGGACATAGGTCGGCGTGTAGCAATTGCTGACACAGCCGAAACCGCCCGCCAGGGCAGGCAGGCCGGACAGGGCCAAGGCCCCGGCCGCCACGATCAGACGTGACATGGTGAAGAACTCCGCTTGCTGGTTCCCGGCCCGGAGCAGGGCTGGACTTCAGGGAGCAAACGCGGTCGGTCCATTTTGCGCAAACAAAACACGCAGGTAAGGTAAAATTAACCGAAATAGATTGGATTTTACTGGTTTCGTTTACCGCCTGTTCAGGACGATCAGAGAGGCCCGTCCCGCCAGGGCGGGCCGTTCAGCGGGCGCTCATCCGCCGGATTCTAGCCGGGTGCCGGAAATTGCAATCGGAGGCCGATTGGTTCATGCCCGGGCACGCCGGGCAGGGGCCGCGGCGTGGTCACGGATCGGATCATGACGAAGTGGGTCTATTCCTTCGGCGACGGCAAGGCCGAGGGACAGGCGGATATGCGCAATCTCCTCGGCGGCAAGGGAGCGAACCTCGCCGAGATGTCCAATCTCGGCCTGCCGGTGCCTCCTGGCTTCACGGTGACGACCGAGGTCTGCACCTATTTCTACGATCACGGCCGCACCTATCCGCCGGAGCTGAAGGCGCAGGTCCAGGAGGCGCTGGAGAAGGTCGGCGCCATCACGGGCAAGAGCTTCGGCGACCCGCGGAACCCGCTCCTGGTCTCCGTCCGCTCGGGCGCGCGCGCCTCGATGCCCGGCATGATGGACACGGTGCTCAATCTCGGCCTCAACGACGTGACCGTCGAGGCCGTGGCCGAGGCGTCCGGCGACCGCCGCTTCGCCTTCGACAGCTATCGCCGCTTCATCACGATGTATTCCAACGTCGTGCTCGACCTCGACCATCACGATTTCGAGGTGGCGCTCGACCTCTACAAGGAACGCCGGGGCTATAGCCTCGACACCGATCTCGAGGCGGCCGACTGGGAGAAGATCGTCGCCGAATACAAGAAGATCGTCGGGCAGGAACTGGGTCGGCCCTTCCCGCAGGACCCGCAGGAGCAGCTCTGGACGGCGATCGGCGCCGTCTTCGGCTCTTGGATGAACGCCCGCGCGATCACCTATCGCCAGCTCCACGACATCCCCGCCTCCTGGGGGACGGCGGTGAACGTGCAGTCGATGGTGTTCGGCAACCGCGGCGACACCTCGGCAACCGGCGTCGCCTTCACCCGCAATCCCTCGACCGGCGAGCGCGCCCTCTACGGCGAGTTCCTGATCAACGCCCAGGGCGAGGACGTCGTCGCGGGCATCCGCACGCCGCAGGACATCACCGAGGCCGCGGCCCGCGCCTCGCAATCGGACAAGCCTTCGATGGAGAAGGCGATGCCCGAATCCTATGCGGAACTCGTGCGCATCTACGGCATCCTCGAGACCCATTACCGCGACATGCAGGACATGGAGTTCACGGTCGAGGAGGGCAAGCTCTGGATGCTCCAGACGCGCGGCGGCAAGCGGACCGCCAAGGCGGCCCTGCGCATCGCCGTCGAGATGGCCGCCGAGGGGCTGATCTCCGAGGAGGAGGCGGTCTGCCGCATCGAGCCGGCGGCGCTCGACCAGCTCCTCCATCCGACGCTCGATCCCAAGGCGGAGCGCAAGATCCTGGCAAGCGGCCTGCCGGCCTCGCCGGGTGCCGCGGCCGGCGAGGTGGTCTTCTCTTCCGAGGAGGCCGAGAACTGCCTGAAGGCCGGCCGGCCCTGCATCCTCGTGCGCGTCGAGACGAGCCCCGAGGACATCAAGGGCATGCTGGCGGCTGAGGGAATCCTCACTTCGCGCGGCGGCATGACCTCGCATGCGGCGGTTGTCGCGCGCGGCTGGGGCAAGCCCTGCGTCTCTGGCGCGGGACAAATCCGAATTGACTATGCCAAGCGGAGCTTCACGGTTGCCGGTCAGACGGTGAAGGCGGGCGACCCCATCACCATCGACGGCTCGACGGGCCAGGTCCTGCTCGGCCTGGTGAAGATGGTGCCGCCGGAGCTGTCCGGCGAGTTCGCGACGCTCATCGCCTGGGCGGACAAGGTGCGCAAGCTGAAGGTGCGCACCAATGCGGAGACGCCGGCCGATGCGCGGGTGGCGCGCGATTTTGGCGCCGAGGGCATCGGGCTCTGCCGCACCGAGCACATGTTCTTCGATCCGCAGGAGCCCGCGCGCCTCATGGCGATGCGGCAGATGATCCTGTCGGACAAGGAGGAGGGCCGCCGCGCCGCGCTCGACAAGATCCTGCCCTTCCAGCGCGGCGATTTCGTCGAGCTGTTCACGGTGATGAAGGGGCTGCCGGTCACCATCCGCCTGCTCGACCCGCCGCTGCACGAGTTCCTGCCGCACAAGGACAAGGAGATCGCCGAGGTCGCCGGAGAACTCGGCGTCTCGCCCGAGGACCTGCGCAAGCGCGCCGCCGCCCTCGACGAGCACAACCCGATGCTCGGCTTCCGCGGCTGCCGCCTCGCGGTCGTCTATCCCGAGATCGCGGAGATGCAGGCCCGCGCCATCTTCGAGGCGGCCGTCGAGGCGGGGCGCGCGACGGGCGAGGCCGTGCAGCCTGAG
>NZ_DAOLAJ010000066.1:0-2530 GCF_035325185.1 Enterovirga sp.
CGGAAGCGATCCAGTCGACGCCGTGCGGAAGGACGGGATCGAGCCCCATGAGGTGATGCGCGACCGCGCGGGAGGCCCGGAATTCCTGCGCCATCTGCGGCCGTTCCGGATCGGCGGCGGCGGAAGCGATCAGCCTGCGCCCGGCCAGCCGCCCCTGGGCTGCGAGGAGAGGCAGCACGCGCCGCGGTCCGCCGAACAGGCGGCAGGCGAGGCTCCAGGTCGGCCAGCGGCGCGAGACGGCACCGTTGAGATAGGCGAAGATGGATTCGTATTTGCCGTCGATCTCCGCGGCGACGGCCAGGACCAGCAGGGCCCGCTCGCGATCCGTCAATCCGAAGCGGGCCGCGAGCTGCGCCAGAGGCCCCTCGTTCGGGCAGGGAGGGGCGGAAAATCCGGCATTCTCGCGCTCCTCCAGATATGCGGTGACGAGGTCCTCACCGACCCACAACCCCTTGAACTCTTCGGCCGACAGCTCGTGGACCGCCCGTTGCGCATCGAGATCGCGCCGCAGGCAGGCATCGAGCCAGGCGCGCTCGGCGGTGAGGAGGCCGGCGCTCATCGGGCTTCCCGCGAGACGGTGATGCGGCAGGGGCTGGTCCAGGAGAACTCGGCCGTCCAGCTCGCGGCGCCCGAGAGGGCCAGGATGGGATCGAGGGGAGGCCGCGAGACGAGCGCCGTCAGGCCCTCGTCCCCCTGATGGAGGATGCTTGCCCGCAGGTCGAGGAAGTTCGTGAAGAGATGGCGGGGGCTGGAGCGCGAGAAGCCCGGCAGGCGATGCGCGAAACCGTCGAGGACGAGCCCGGCCATCGTCGCGACGCGATGCTCGGCAGGGGCGGATAGGCCGAGGCCGTTCGGCCAGGGAGGCTTGCGCGCCGCTGCCCGATGCTTGCCTTCATGCGCAAGGCCGATATCGGCCCAGCGGATCAGGCCGGAGGGCGAGAGTTGCGGCGGCATGCCGAGCAGGTCGCGCCAGAAGGGATCGGCCAGGAAATCCCGCCCCCGCGCGGGGCCGGCAAGCCCGGCGAGAACGAGCATCCGCAGGGCGCAGGCCGCGGGCCAGCCGCCGGGCCCGGCCGGATTCTCAGGGGCGATGCCGGGATCGACACGGTCGAGATCGCGCAGGAGCAGCAGGGGGCCGCCGAAAAGCGTGCCGAGCCGCCGGACCTTGGCGGCTCGCGCGTGGCGGCGGATCCGCTCGGCCAGCTCGCTGTCTGCATCCGGAGGAAGGGGAGCGCCGCCTCGCTCCTCGGGAGATTCCGGTTGCCGCGCCTGTCCCGGAGATGCGGCCGGGCCTCCCGGCCGGACGCTTTCGCCCGACAGCGCGTCGACGACCGTTCGGCACAGCGCGAGATCGCCCGGCCCGCAGGGCCGGCCGGACGCTTCCGCATGGGCCTTGAGCGCCGCGAGCAGCCGTGGGCCGGGCGAGGGGAGATGGCGCAAGGCCGCCTCGCACAGGGGCGCGACGAGATCGGCTTGGCTCGCGCCTTCCGCGATCCCGCCGCAGAGCAGCTCGGCGAGGTGATCGACCTCGGGCCCCAGCAACTCCCCAGCCTTGGCGATCGTGCCCTCGTCGAGCAGCGCCAGGGCGGCTTGGCCGCGGGCGGGATGGGAGCCGAGCGCCGTCGAGAGCGCGCGGGCGGCCGGCAGCGCGCGCAGGCCCGAGAAGGGATGGTGGAACCAGAGGCTCCAGGCATCCCCGTTGACGAGGTCCCGCACGAAACAGGCGAGCTGCTCGGCCCGGCCGGCGAAGCGCACGACGCCCTGTCCCCGCGCAGAGAGCTGGCGTGCGAGCTGCGCCGCGAAGGCCCGCGACCACCCGGCCAGACTGGCGCTCTCGGGCCCGTCGAGGTCGAGCGTGAGATCGAGTTCCAGCGAGCGGACCAGGACGATCTCGTCGCCGCCGGAGAACGGCCGCAGCTGCTCGCCGAGGCTGTGCGGAAGCCGGCGCGACAGCGCGACCACGCGGTCGCGCGCGCCGTGCGGGTCGGGATGATCGCCGCCGACGAGGCAATCGAGCGAGAGCCGGTCAATCTCCAGCCGCACCAGCCTCGCGCCTCCCACGCTTGGTCTGAGGTTTCATCCCGGCGCCCTCGAGCCTGGCGATCCGGTCCGCCAGCCGGCGGTTCTCCTGAATGGCCGCGTCGAGCTTACCGTTCAGGACGCGGAGCGCTTCGAGCAGCAGGGCCCCGATATCGCCCGAGCGCACGTATTTGGTCCCGTCCGGCCCCGCCTCCACCAGATCCGGCAGCACCTTCTCGACCTCGTCGGCGACGAAGCCGAAATGCGCCGCCTCGGGGGCGGCCGGAACCGCCTTCTCGTTCCAGCGGAAGGATACGCCGCGCAGGGACAGGGCCAGGTCGAGCGGCTTCTCGATCGGCTGGATGGCGCGCTTCAGGCGACGGTCGGACAGGCTGAGGACCGTGAAGCAGCGGATCGTGCCGGTGACGCGGGCATTGCCGGCGACATCCAGGTTGTAGCCGGGGGCCGTCGTGCCGATGCCGATGCTGTCGGACCCGTCGAAGGCGACGAT
>NZ_DAOLAJ010000066.1:2630-21546 GCF_035325185.1 Enterovirga sp.
CCGCCGCCGCTGCGGATGCGCAGGATGCCGTCGCCCGCATCGATGAATTCCGAGCCGAGCAGGCGGAGCTTGCCGGTCCCGTCGACCTGCACCGTGCCGACGACGTGCAAGGCGTTGGCGGGAGCCGGCACGACGTTGATGCCGACGCGGTGATCCTTCTCCCCGATCTGGACGACGTTGTTGCCGCTGCGGAGCGTCAATTGCCCGTCGGCCGCCCCGGTGACGGTGGCCGAGCCGAAATGCGCCGTGACGGGGCCGGACAGGGCGCCGAAATCGCCGCGGATATCGAGCGGGAGGGCGGGATTCCGCGTGCCGATGCCGACCCGCATGTCGGAGCCGACGCAGAGCGCGGGCAGCGTGTCCTGCCCGTCGAGCGGCCCGGCGACGAGGCGGCTCATCGGACTCTTGTCCGCCTTGGCGCCGACCGACAGCAGCAATTCGCCGTCGCCGGCGGGGGTCGAGATCCGCCGCATGAAGACCGGGCCCTGCGGCGAGGCCCCCTGGCCGTCGCGCCACTCGATCTGGCCGGCGAAGAGGCGCACGTCGCCCTTCATGCGGCTATGGCCGTCGACCCAGAGCAGTTCCTGGAAGCGGACGCGCCCATCGGCGATGTCGAGGTCGGCTGCGCTCGCCGCCAGGGCCGCCGCGGCGGTCTCGACGGCGCTGTCGGGCTGGCCGGCCGCGACGAAGCTGTTGCGGTCGCGCAGGCGCAGAAGGCCGCCGGGGGCGAGGATCTCCTCGGCGACCGCGCCTGCCTGCCGCCGGAAGAGGCGAGCGCCCTTCTTCTCGGCGTCGCTCAGGGGACGGATCTGCTTCTGCGCCTGATCCCAGCCGACGAGACCGATCGGCACCAGCCAGCGGGCCCGCAACCCGAGCGGATGCTCCGCCTGTTCCGGAACCGAGCCGTCGAGCTGGAACGGACCGTCGGGATCGAACAGGCGCCGCGACAGCCGCGCGTCGGGGCGGACCGTCCCGGCGACGTCGACGCCGCTCTGCCGGTCCGCCAGCGGCAGCGCGCCGGTGACGAGGATCTCGACCTCCTCGGCGATCCGGGCGAAGGCATCGACATCGTTGCAGACGCCATAGGCCGGCCGGATCTGGTTCTGCGAGCGGGCGCGCTGACCGACCCAGACGAACCAGGCGCCGGAGGGCAGGGTCTGGAGGAGCGAGGCGCCGACCGGCTGCGCGCTGCGCAGGATCAGCGACCGGCCGAGGCCGTCGACGGCATGGCCGGACGTCACCCAGCATTCCGTCGTGCCGCCGAGGCCGGGTCGCTCGATCAGGTCGAGCCCGGTCGTCACGCCCCAGCTATGCGAGCCGAGGTCGTGCGCCGTCTTGAGGGCGCGGGCATAGGCGAGGATCGCCTCGAGGTCGGCCGCCGCCACATATTGCCCGTCGCTGAAGGTCGGACGTGCGATCGCGGTCATGGCGAGGTCCTCCTACGAGCCGCCGGCCCGGGCGAGCGTCGCCACCTGGCGCTCGAGCGTTTCGATGCGCTCGCGGAGCGCTGCGGTGTCCTCCGCCTGCGGCGCCGGCTGGACGCGCGCGGCAAGGTCGCCGAGCCGGCTGCGAATGGCCCGCGCGATGGCCTGCATCGCTTCGAGTGCCCCGGCCGCCCCCTTGTCCCGCGCCGCGACGACGACCTCCGACAGCGCTTCCGACACCGCGTTCACCACCGCGTCCTGCCAGAGGCGGTCCACCTCGACGGAAGCGGCGAGCCCGGCCGGCTGGGCGGCCGCCGGCTGCGCCGCGGCGATGCCGACATTCGCATGGATGTTGTCCACGACCTCGATCGTCTGGTCGGTCGGGCGGACCGGCTGGATGCGGATGGGCGCGCAGCAGAGCCGCGCGAGGAGCAGATGGAGCTGTGCGGGGATGTCGAAGAGATGGAGCCAATGCTCGATCGCGGGGGCCGAGAGCACCATCGGCCGGAGCGGGGTCCAGTTGCAGATCTCGACGACGTTGCAGCCGCCCGAGGTGTCGACCGTGACGAGGGCCAGCGGAACGCGCGGATCGCAGGCCTGCGGCTGGACCGGCGGCAGCAGCTTCAGGCAGAGGCAGTCCTTGATCATGCCGATCAGGACGGCGACGAAGGTCTGGCTGATCTCCGCCGCCTGCCGCTGGAACAGGGCCGCGTCGGTCGTCATGTCGCCGCAGGGCAGGGAGCAGATCGCCGCGAGCGCCTCGCAATGCTGCGTGCCGTGGCGCTCCATGTAGTCGAGGATCGCCTGTTTGAGGGTCCGGCAATAGACCATCCAGGCCTGCCGGTCGAAGCGGTCCCCCAGCGGCGGCCGCGTCACCGCGATGCCGAGCAGGTCCCAGAGGCATTCGAAGATCTCGGCGTTCTTGAACCAGGAGACCGATTGCTTGTCGCGCGGGCCCGGCTGGAGCTTCGCCGGCGGGTTGCGGAAGACGTCGTAGCGATAGGTCTCGCAGGTGACCACAGGCGCGCAGGAGGCGGGGCGGGGATCGTGGAGAGGCTTCGTCTTCGGGGCGGAGCCGTGGCCGCCGCAGGCGCAGCCGCCTCCACCGCCGCAGCCGCAGGAGCCGCCGCATTCGCAAGAGCCTTCGGCGCGCAGCATCGGCGTCGAGCGTCCCGGCTGCTCGTCGTAGCGGATCGAGAGGACCCATTCCTCGCGCAGGTCCGAGCAGCCTTTCACGTCGCCCCAGGGTCGGCACTCGACATCGCCGCGCTCCACCGCCCGGCAGCGCTGGATCAGGGCGCAGATGTCGACGACGTCGTCCTTGCAGACGACGATATCCTCGCCACAGGGGCCGATGGCGTAGCCGGAGGAGACCTGGACCTGTCCGTTGCCGCAGGGATGGCAGGTGACGATCAGGCCGGACACCACCCCCGTGCCGTGGAGATGCCGGTTATGGAGCCGCTGCTTGGCGGTCATGTAGTGGTCGAGGCGGTTGAGGTCGTCCTCGGTGACGATCATGCCCGCCGTCCAGCGCGGCCGGCACAGGCATTCGAGCTCGCCGCAGCAGGAGCAGGTCGGCTCGGCGACGCAGATCGAGGTGCCGCCCGCATAGCTCGGCGCGGGATAGCGGAGGGTGGAGGAGGCCGTCCGGCCCGAACAACTCGCGCATGCCATGGTGCGATCCTCCGTCAGCCGCGCCTGATGAGAGTGAACCAGCTCTCGAAGAGCCCGCCGGAGACGCCGTCGCCGCTGGCATAGGGCTCGCTGCCGGGCGGCCTGATCCAGAAGGGCGTGCCGTCCTGATCGATTTTCGGCAGATGATCGGCGTCGAGGCCGCGCAGCTTCTCGTCCGGGATGAGGTCGCCGTTGATGCGCACGCGCATGCGCAGCGAGCCCATCTCCTGGACTTCCTTTTTCAGGCGGTCCGGATTGCCGAACAGGTAGAAGGCGCCGTCGCAGAGATCGGCAGGATCCGCCTCATTTGCGATCTCGAGCTTGCAGGGCGATTTCATCCTGAGCGGGACGATCGCCTTCGGCTCGGCGAGCAGCCATCCGGGCGCATCGCCGAAGGGGCTGCCGATGCGTGTTTCGAACTGGACGCTGAAGCTGACGGTGTCGAAGAAGCCGCCGAGCACCGGCTTGTCGAAACAGACGAGGATGCCGATGCCGAACCCATCGACCCCGAGCGCATCGAGGGGAAGCTGGCCTCGATGCGTCCAGTTGCCGGCGCAGAGATGGGCGAGGGTGGGATCGACGGGCATCCCGTCCTGGCCGTTCTGGCCGGGGGCGCCGTCCTTGCCCGGCGCACCGTCCTTGCCCGGCGGGCCGGCGAGGCCGTTCGGCTGCGTCAGGATGCATTCGAGCGTCGCGGCCAGAGCCTGGGTGCTGACGAGGCGCAGGCGGCCCTTGTCGTTGTCGATCCGCGCGATCCTGGCCGCCGCATCCGCGACGGGATCGGGCGTGCCGGGCGCATCGGTGAGGGCGAAGCCCGGCTGCCAGTTCTCGATCGTCGCGAGGACGAGGCAATCGGGCGTCTCGCAGCCGGGGCATTCGCCGGTCTTCAGCAGGGCGCCGCAATCGGCCCCGACCGCGTCGAGCACGGCGATGCCGCCCGGCGCGAGGACGAGGATCGTCCCCGCATCGGCGGTGAGGGCGAGCCCGGCCGCGTCGTCGTCCACGGCGAAGGGTGCGCCGGCGGCGAGCGGCGCCTTAGCCCGCATGGCCTTGAGGTTGACCGCCTGGACATAGGACTTGCCGGCGGCGTCGCGCACCAGCACATGCGCGATTGCGCCGTTCGGGGTGATGGCCATCGCGACCGGCGGATGGTCGAGCGCCACCGCCGCCTCGATCGCCCCGCTCGCGGGATCGGCGAGGAGGATGCGCGGCGCCGCGCCGTCGTCGAGCGCGATCAGCCGGCCGGGCCCCCCGGCGGAATCGAGGGTCAGCGCGACCAGCTTCGATCCCGCCGGCGTCAGAGCGACATTCGCCGCCGAAAGCGGCGTCGCGTCGAGCGCGACGCGGATGGCCTCGTCGCTTCCCTCATGGCCGAAGAAAAGCCCCTGGCCGGAGAGGTCATAGGCGCCGCCCACGACCGGGGCGCCGATGGAGAAGGCCGCATTCGTCGGCGCGATGGGATCGGGCACGCCGGGCGCGAAGAGGACGAGCGCGCCGTCGGCGGCATTGGCCAAGGCGAGCCCGCCGTCCGAAGCTTCTGCGAAACGCGGCGCCGCGGCGTCGAAGCCGGCGAGCGGCCCTTCCCGGAGCGTGGCGGTGCCGAGGGCGACCGGCCCACCGATCTCGATGACCATGATCGAGGGATCAGCGCCGCTCCCGCCGCCGGTCACCGCGTCGAGGCGCGAGCCGTCCCGCGCGATCGCGAGCCCGTGGATGTCGGCCGCGAGGTCGCGCATGTCCTTGAGCGCCCCGGTGGCGAGGTCGATCTCCAGGATCGTCGTGCCCTTCGCGACGAAGAGGCGCCGGCCCGCATCGTCCACGGCGAGGGCGGCGGGATCGTCGATCAGGATCGTCGAATGCCGGTGATAGGAGACGATGCCGGGCTTCGGCGGCGGAGGCGGCGGGTCGATCAGGAGGTCGACGCCATAGGCTTCGAGAATGCGGTTCGGCGCGCAGCGCGTGTCGGAGCAGGAACACTCGTCGTAGAGGACGGGAACCTCCTCGGTCGGGCATTCCCGATAGGCAATGCAGAGCTGGAGGGTGTGCGGCTTGCCGTCCGGCTTCTTCCTGAGCGCGCGGAAGCTCTCGAAATCCTCGAGGTCCACGACATCCGGCTCCAGCACGAGGATGTCGTGTCCGCAGCAATCCACGGCGCTGCCGGGTTCGAGTACGACGAGGCGGTCGCGGCAGGCAGGGTTCTCGTGCTGCGCCAGGCGCAGGCCGCAGACGATGCCCGTACCGTGGAGCCGCTGCTCGTGCAGGCGCATCTTCTCCAGGAAGAAGGCCTGTTCGTCGATCATGTCGCGGGGGACGATGTTCTTGCCCCAGAACCAATGGTTGCGGAGCGGCGGCCGCGGCTCGCAATCCGGGCACGACAGATGGGCGGGGGCGATATGCCTGTTCATCTCGCGCATGCTCCACTGGGGCCCGGACGGCTGGTTCGTCCGGCGATGGCCGAGCCGAGACGCAGCCCGGCGGCGGGCGGCTGCGGCGCCGCGAGGGCGCTCGCCTCTCCGAGGGGGACCTCGCCGAACCGTCCGGGCGGGCGCATGCCGAGGACGGTGTCGAAGCCGAGGGTCGATTGAAGGCCGAGCCGCATGTTCGGCTCGACCCAATGCACGTCGATCTCGGCCTGGGCGGGAGCCTCGCGGCGGATCGCCGCCTCGATGCGGCCCCGCGCCGAGGCGCCGCGGGCGCGGGCGGCGGGGAGGAACACCGAGAGCCGGTGCGCATGAGCGTGGAAGGGATCGCGGATCGGGTCCCGTTCCAGGGCGAGCCGCGTCGAGCCGAGCGGCTGCGCCCCGCCGAGCCTCGTCCGGCGGAGGATCGCCTCGCCCCAGAGCCGGGAGCTTTCGCCGAGACGTCCGCGGCCGAGGAAGAGCCAGCGGCGCAGGCGCCAATGTTCGAGCACGAGGCGCGGACGGCAGCGGACGCGCTCGCGCGCGCCGCAGCGGGGGCCGCAGGAGACCGGCGAGGGCTCGCAGGAGAGATCGGCGAAGCCCATCAGGACGGCGAGCGTCTCTTCCAGCCCCTCCAGCGTGCCGCGCTTGCGATAGAGCCGCGGCAATTCGCGGATGAGGCGGCGCTTGTCGCGCTCGCGATCGGCGATCGAGAAGGAGAGGCCGGGCCAGCCGCCGAGCCAGGCGAGCATCCGCGCCGGCGTCGGGCGGGGATCGTAGAGGCGGGGCGCCCGGTCGATCTGGCGCTCGACGGCGCGGAAGCCCGTGTCGAAGATCGAGAGAAAGCGATGGGTGAGGTCGGCCGAAGAGGGCTCGGCAACCATTGCGGCCGGCAGGTAGCGGGCGAGGGAGATGCGCGGGTAATCGGCGATGATCTCGCAGAGGCGGGGCGTCGTCGTGCCGTCCCCCTCCAGCACGGCTTCCAGCCAGAGCCAGCGGCCCTCGCCGGAGCCGACGAGGAACTCGAACTCGCCGTGGAGCGGGCCGGAGAAGCATTGCGCGGCGAACCAGCCCGGCTCGGCCTCGTCCGCGACCATCTCGGGCGGGAAGTCGAGGGCGGCGGAGCGCGTGCGCCAGGTGAGGCGGCATTTGGCCGGGATATCCGCGCGGAAGCGGATGCGATGCCACTGGCAGGCTTCCATCGCGCTGTCGAGCGGCCCGGCGACGTGGCGTCCGCGCGGGGCGTAGACCGGGGCGAGATGGGGAAGGGCCGGGCCGGGAAGAGCGGCACCGTCATCTCCGAACAGGGCCGGCTTGCTTTTCGGCCGCTCGCAGAGGGCGGCGAGGTCGAGATTCGCGGCGCCGTCGACGACGAGCGGCAGGGGTGGGGCGAGATCGCGGGCCAAAGCGGGCGCGATCACCTCCGTCTCGTCGCCGGCGATCAGGCGGGCGTCCTGGGCGGTGACGGCGAGGAGGCGGCCGTTGTGCAGCGGGGTCAGCGTCGCGACGAGGCCGACAGCCTCGATGCGGCGGACGAGATGGCCGTTCAAATCGAAGACGAGGATCGCGCCGCTCTTGTCGTCCGCGACCGAGATGCAGCCATGCGAGAACGCGAGAGCGCTCGGCTCGAAATCCGCTTCGACGACCGTCACGATCGAGAGGGTCGCACGCTGGAGGACGACGACGCGGCCACGGGCTCCGCCGCGTCCGGCGAGCGCCAGCATCGTCCGATCCGCCGTGATCGCGGCCATGGCGGTCATGGCGAGCGGGCCGCTCTTCGCGGCGCAGGGCAGCGGGACGAAGGCGCAGGTGCAGCGGTCGAACCAGAGGAGCCGCTTCCCGCGGCGGTCCAGCAGATACAGAGTGTCGTCGGGCGCCAGCGCGGCCCAGGCCGGGACTACGGCGCCGCCGAGGGTCCCGAAGGGGGCTAGTTCATCCGGTCCCGCCGGGGCGAGGCGCGCGAGCGAGATCGCCCCGGCATCGTCGTCCGCCAGCCCCGCGCACCAGGGCGCGCCGAGGCCGCGCCAGCCGTCGAAGCGCGTCAGCAGGAGCGAGCGCGGATCGTGCGGCGGCCCGAGGCGGGGCAGGAGTTCGGCGACGTTCATGGCATCTCCTCCTCCGCGAACAGGAGGCTGACCTCGTGCTCGCCGCTGTAGAGGAGGGTGCTCGGCCCGCCGAGCGGGACGTCCGTGCAGGCGGGATAGCTCTCGCCGTCGAGCGCGATGGTCACGGCGCCGAGCCGCGCGACGCCCGGCAGCAGGAGCGCGCGGTGAACCCAGGAGAAGAAGATCGTGCCGCCGAAGGGCCAGCCGCGTCCGTCCGCGCCCCCGCGCAAGGGGTGGAACAGGGTGTCGAGCGCGGCGACGAGGTCGAGCTTGAGCTGCGCGTCGTCGGCCGTGCCGTCGCCATAGATCTCGGCCGTGATCGTGACCTCGCGATAGGCGGGTGGGACGACATAGACCTCGGTCGTGACGAGCCGGGCGCGGTCGAGGCGGGCGCAGACCTCGCGCAGCAGCCCCTGCGTCGGCACGAGCCGCCCGCGCGCCTCGGCATCGGCCTCGCCGACCGCGTCGCGGACAGCGCGCTGGGAGGGCTCGGGCACGACCACCACCGAGACGACGCCCGGGACGGGCAGGCTCGGGAAATCGGGATGGAAGAGTGGCAGCGCCTTGGTGCGCCCGATCGCGCCGGCCTCCTTGGCGATCAGCTCGAAATCCTCGGCCGTGACGGCGCGGCCCCGCGCCTTCAGGAGACGGGCGCCCCTCTCCTTGGCGGCATCCACCGTCTCCTCGTCGGCGCCGCCGGCCGCCGCGAAGGGGTTTGCGACCTTGCCCGCATCGATGCCAGGCGCGGAAGAGAGAAGCGTCGCGATAGCGCCGGGCGCGACATTGCCGGCCACGCCCCCGCCGCGCCGATAAGAGCGGGCGAGCACGTTCGCGCGCGGATTCTCCACATTCACCACCGGCGCATGCGAGAGGCGCCCGTCGCCGAGGATGATCTCGCCGGTGCTGCGGTCGAGCAGGTAATAAAGCTGCGCCGCGCGGGCGGCGGGGTCGAGCCTGGAGAAGCCGAACGTCGCCTCGGGCTCGACGAATTCGTCGACCTCGACCCAGCTCTGGTAGCCCTCGCCCTCGTCGATCGCGAGGTCGAGGCTGCCTTCCAGGACGGGCGTGTTGGCCAGCCGGAAGATTTGGCCCGCCGTCGCATCGCTCCCGCCTAGCACCTCGCCCTCGATCGTCTCGCCCTGGGTCGCGAGGACGGTGTTGGCGCGGATGGCGAGGATCTTCGGCGCGAATTGGCCGTCGAAGGCCTCCAGCCGCGCCCTGATCCAGTATCGCGCACGGTCGTCGCCCGGCGCGAGCTTCGCGGGGCGCATCCGCGCGGCGTCGGAGGTCTTGAGGAAGATCTGGCCGGTGAGGCGGAAGCCGGCCGTCTCGTCGGCGAGCTGCGTCAGGCTGCGCCAGTCGCGGCCGTCGAAGGATTCCCAGACGATGCGGCTGTCGGCCGTCTGCGGGCGCCCGCAGATGACCGCGCCGGAATCGGTGGCGGAGAAGACCGTCAGGCAGAGTTCGGTGCGTGCCGGGAAGGCGCCGTCATAGGCGAAGCCCAAGGTGAGCGCGTTGTCGCCGTCGGCGCCCTCGCCGAAGGGCCAGAACCCGTCCAGCGCGGCATTGGCGGCGCTCTGGTCCGTCAGCACGCCGCCGACGAGGACCGCCACACGGTCGAGCACGGGCGCGAAGACGACGAGGCGGCGCTCGGTCTCGAAGATCACCGGGCCGTCCGGCCCGTCGGCGGAGAACTGGCTGCGCTTCGGCAGGTCGATGGTGGCGTCCGGCCAGCCGGATTCCGCGGCGACGGTGACATAGGCCGAGGCGGGGCGGGCGGGGGCGACATCGACGCCGATCAGCTCCAGGAACTTGAGCTGGGCGAGGTCCGGCATCCGGTTCGTGCGGTAGATGAGCAGTTCCGTCATCCACGCGAACAGCTCCACCAGCGCCATGCCGGTATCGCCGGGATTGAAGTCGTTCCATTCGGGCGTGTAGCGCGGGATGCGCTGGCGGGCCTCGGCGACGATGTCGGCATAGGTCCGGTCGTCGAGGGGCGGGCGTTTCGCGACGATGCTCATGACGCGACCCCCTCGGTGACGAAGAAGGGATAGACGAGGTTGGTCAGCGCGTTGTTGGCCCGGATCCGGTAGGTGATCCGGATCAGCAGCAGATGCGGCTCCTCCGGCGGGCGCTCGACATCGATGTCGAGCACGTCGATGCGCGGCTCGTTGTTGACCAGCGTCTCGCGCACGGCATCGGCGACGAAGACATCCGTCTGCGTGTTGCCGGGGGCGAAGACAAGGTCGTGGAGCCCGCAGCCGAGCGCCGCCCGCATCACGCGCTCGCCCTTCGCGGTCGAGAGCAGGAAGCGGATCGCTTCGGCGATCTTCGCCTCGCCTCGGGAGACCGCGAGCTTGCCGTCGACCACCTCCAGCGGGAACTTCAATCCCTGGCCGAGGAAGGGGCGCGGAATGCGGGAGGCCGGGATCATGGCAGCGCGTCCGCGATCAGTTGCAGCGTGGCGAGCAGGTCCTCGAGCGTCGTCAGCGTGTCGTTGACCGCCTGGAGGTTGCCTGCGCCGGGAAGCGGCGGGATCTTGATCGGGTCGACGCCCGCGATGCCGAGGAAGGGCTCGGCGAGTTCGAGGATCACCTTGATCGGCTCGATCCCCATCATGGCGCTGTCCATCGCCGCATCGGCGCTGTCGCGGGCGCAGTTGAGGGATTCGAGCAGCGCGTCGTTGCCTGCCGCCGAGGCGGCCGCGATCTTCAGCTCGAGTCCGCCGATCAGGTTGAGGATGCTGCGCAGGTTCTGCACGAGGCAGCGCAGCAGCGCGATGATCAGCCGGAGGATGTCGCCGACAAAGGGCAGCATGCTCGCCGGGGTCGGGACGAGGAGGCAGGGCGCGAGCGCCTCGGCCGCCTTGAGGAATTTCGGCAAGGCGTCGGCGAGCTTGATGGGGTCGGGTCCCGTCACCCCCTTGATGACGTCGATCAGCGGCGCGATCAGGGCCAGCACCTTCACCAGGCACTCGATGCTCGCCATGATCGGGGCGACCTGAAGGACGAGGTTGAAGTTCAGCGCGCAATCGCTCGGGATGCCGCGCGTCAGGTCGGCGACGCCCTTGATGCTGCCCCCCGTCGGAAGCCTGATCTCCGGGATCTTCGGCTTCTTGATCTGGACATCGATGCAGCGCGGCATTTCGAGCTGCTTGCGGATGTCCTCCGGGATGGGGACGTCGATCGTCGGCATGGCGGCGCCTCAGATCGGGGCCGGGACGGCCTGGACCGGCCGCCCGTTGATGGTGACGATGGGGGCGACGAGTTCGAGCACGCCCGTCGCGTGGATGGCGATCTTGCCGTTGGAGAGCGTGATCCGGTTGCCGTGCGCGTCCTCGATCACGAGGCAGCCGAGGTCGCCGCTCGCCGGCGTGCTGTCGACCATGCGCACGCAATGGCCGTTGACCGAGCGGAAGATGCGCTCGCGCGGATCCGCATGGGGCGTCTCGTCGACGCCGTTCCAGAGGAAGCCGACGACGATGGGCTGGTCGAAATGGCCGTGATGGAAGGCGATCAGCACCTCGTCGTCGAGTTCGGGCATCGCGCAGAGGCCGCGGCCCTTGCCGGCCATCACCGAGGAGACCGGCACCCAGTCCGAGCGCAAGGTCTCGTCGAGCCAGGTGTACTCGACCTTGACCTGCCCCTTGGCGTTGCGGTCCTTGACGAGGGCGCTGACGACGCCCGGCATGCTGCGCGCGTCCTTCATGATCCGCTCCTCGTGGATTCCCGCCGCGCCTTGAATTTCGTGACGTAGCCGGCGTCGGAGAGGGAGTGGGTGGTCTCCTCGACGAAGTAGCGGCCGCTCAGCCGCGCCCCGACGCCGCCGATCTCGACGATGCTGCCGGCGCGCAATTCCGGCAGGCCGACCGTCGAGCCCTCCGCCGTCACCATCTGCTTGAGGCGGTCGGCGAGGATGGCGCGTGCCCGCTGGCGGGCATCGGCCTCCGTGAAGACCGCGTCGTTGACGACGATCTCCTCGCGCACGTCGGCATTGTCGACGAGCCGGTGCAGATCGGGATTGATGCGCTGGGCCTGCTTGTCCTTGAGGTCGACCGTGACCTTGATCGGTTTCTTGCGGGCCCGGTCCCAGCCCTGCACCGTTACCTTGGCGACCTGATTGGCGGTGGTGAGGCGGGGCTTGAAGTCGATCAGGCTCTCGCGCCAGTCGAGGCGGATGTCCTGCTTCGGGATGATGCGCGTCGAGGGCGCGAAGAGGAGATGGACCGGCTTGCTCTTCGTCGCGGGCACGAGCGACAGGTCGTAGTTCACCTTGCGGGCGAGGAGGAGGAGGAAGTCAATGTCGTGCTGGTTGTCCTGGGCGACGAAGGGGATCGGATGCTCCTCGGGGGGCGGATCGAGCGTCTCCAGCTTGATCGGCAGGCGGCGGGCGCCGACCTTCTTTGCGATGGCGCTCGGCTTCTCGCCGAACCACGCATCGGTATGCTGCTTGCGCCGGAACTGGTGCAGCTCGTTGAGGCCGCGCACCTGGAGGCTCGCCGGTCCCGCGGTCGAGAAGCTCGGCTCCATGCTGGTGATGGTGACCGTGCTGACGAGCGAGAGCGCGTCCACATAGCCGAGCCGCACCTCGAAACGGGCGACGCGCGGCTCGAACAGGGCGGCGAGCGTGTTGGAGGCGCCCGTGCCCGGCAGGTCCTTCAGCGTCTCCGAGCCGATATAGCGGTAGGAATTGGTGTCCGGGTCCCAGTTGTTGAGCGTGATGTCGACGGAGTCGATCTCCTTGATATTGTCCTTGTAGGTGATCTGGACGATGTCGCGGATGACGGATTCCGGCGCGCTCTCCCCGGCGATGCGCAGCTCGAAATGCGGCGCGTAGAAGCCCGCATGGGCCGGGTCGGAGGAGAGCTGGACGAGGTCGACGAGACTCATGACGTCACCGTTCCGGTGATCGCGGGCACCTGCAGCAATTGTCCCGGCGTCAGCCGCCGCGGGTCGTCGATGCCGTTGCTCTCGGCGATCTCGCGCCAAGAGCCGGGCCGGGCGTAGTAGCGCGCGGCGACGCTCGCGAGCTGCTCGCGCTCGCGGAGCACGTGCAGATGCGTGCGGTCGGGCGAGCTGGGATTGCCGCGGGCGAGCTGCTCGTGGATCGGCGCGAATTCGCGGATCGTCAGGTTGACGATGGCCCGCAGAGGCACCCCCGCCGGGCTGAATAGCGTGAAGCGGTGCTTGACGCTCTCGACGACGCCCTTGAAGCCCTCGCGGCGCTGGCTGCCGCTGCCGGCGGGCAGGTTGAGCCCGGTCACGGACTTGCCCCAGACGAAGGTCACGGGCGGCGGGGCATGGCCCGAAGGCTCGATCCGCGTCAGCGCATAGATGCGGTCGGTCTGCTCGGTGACGCTCTTCGCGCCGGCGGCCATGCCGGATTCGGTCGTGTCGAAGAACAGCTCGACGGACAGCTTCTCCGCGAGGCCCCGCACGAATTGCTGGAGCGGCGCGTTGAGGCCCGGAATGCCGATCTCGGCGAGTTGGACTCCCTTCTCGAAGGTCAGCTCGGAGGGGTTGTAGACCAGCTCGATCCGGTCGTCGGGTTGCGGGACCGACCAGTGGATGAGGAGCGTGGCTTTCGCGATCGCGCTCATGCGACGTCGTCCCGCCCGGAGCCTGGAAGCTTCGTGTCAGCGCGCTGCCTTTGTGCCAGCCGCTTCTCCTCCTCGGAGGCCTGGAGGGTCGCCGCCACGATCAGCGAGAGGGTGCGCGGATTGAGGAGGCTGCCGGAATCCAGCACCCGCACCTTGGCCGCGACCTCCTGGATGATGACCTCGTCCGCCATGCCGGCCTCCTCACGTCAGGGCGTCGAAGACGGCGCGGGCGGCCGAGGCGAGGCCGGAGGCACCCTTGATGTGGTAGAGTCCCTCATGCGCGATCTCGACGCTCTCGATCGCGACGGCCGATTGCTGGGCGTTGAGGGCGGGGCCGCTGTATTTCACCGGCAGGCCGCGCTTGAACCCCCAGACGACCTGGGGCTCGTGCTGCTCGTTCTGCAGGACGATGACGCCGTCGCGCCGGCTGACCTTGCCCTGGGCGAAGCCCTCGAACCACGTCCACAGGATCGTGTTGTCGGTGATGCCGCGCTTGAGCACGACGTTCGGCCATTTCAGCCGGGTCGGGAAGCGGAACGCGCCGTCATTGCAGCCGCCGACGACCTGCTCGTGCATGTCGAGCGTGCCTTCGAGGCCCGAGCATTCCTGGAAGCCGGCGACGACGGTGAGGCCCGCGCCGGCGAGTGCGATGGTCGTGAGCTGGCCCGCCGCCGAACTCTGCGTCTCGGTGAGGCTGACCTGGAAGTTGAACCCGCGCAAAGGGTCCGTGCGCCTGCCGATGCTCATGGCTGGCCTCCGACCAGGGTGACGGATTGCTCGCCGATCTCGATCTCGTTGCCGACGATGCCGATGCGGAGGACGACGAATTCCAGCGGCCGCACGGGTGCGAAGGCGACGTCGCAGACGAGGCGGCCGTTGTCGCGCGCCTCCTGCGGGTTGTTGCTGTCGTCGCAGAGGACCGCGAAAGCTTCCTCGGGGGTCCTGCCCGCGAAGGCGCCGCGCGCCCACAGGCCCATCATGAAGACGTCGATCGATTGCGCGAGCCGCAGGCGGAGAGAAGACGTGTTCGGCTCGAAGACGAAGTCCCGCAGCATCTGCGTGAAGGCGCGCCGCAGCAGGATCAGGACCCGCCGCACGGGGACGTCGCAGAGATCCGGATCGGTGGTGGTCAGGCGCGAACCCAGGATGCGCGGGGCGCGGCCCTGGTCGGTGCGGATGACGTCGATGCCGCGGCTGTTCAGAAGCCCGTGGATCTCGGGCGCGATGCGAAGGCTCGTCGCGTTCATCCAGGCGATGTCGCGGTTGGCGGGAGCGCAATGGAGTCCCGCGAGTGAATCGCAGAGCGCGTATTGCCCCGCGACATGCCCGGAGGGCGGCAGCCAGCGGGTGCGCTTCACGTCGCGCGGATCGACGACGCCGATCCAGGGCACGTAGAAGGCGGCAAAGGAGGACTCGAAGCGCTGGCGCCAATCCAGGAGCCCCGCCACGCTGCGGGTCGAATCGGAGATCGCCGACCAGGGCGGATCGATCAGCGCCATCCGGTCCCGCCGCGCCTCGCAATGCTCGACCATGGCCTGCTGGATGGCGAAGCCCTCCTCGTCCTCGAAGATGCGCGGCCGGTCGGGCACGAGCCGCGCCGGGAGCGGCGCAAGACGCTCGGGCGGCCCGCAAGGGGCGCAGGGATCGCCCGGATCGCGCGGGATGCGCTCGTAGGCGGCATCGGGGGCCGGGATGATGCAGGCATCCGGGATCGCGACGAGAGCCGGCTCGTCCACGCGGTCGAGCACGCCGATTCCCCGTGGGCCTTCCGCCGGTGTCGCCCACGTGCCGGTGAAGTCGGCAACACCCAGTGCCGAGAGCCCATCCCGGCCTCCGGCCAGGGGCAGGGTCTCAGCCGGCATCAGCGGCAGCAGGTCCGAGCCCGGTTCGGCAAGCGGAATGACGGCGACGGGGAAGGGAACGGGAGCGGGATCGCTGCTCTCCGGCGAGAGGGTATAGTCCGGCATGGCGAGGACGCTTGGGCCGTAGCGCGGATGATCGGGCACGAAGGCGAGGTCGCGCGCGACCGCCGTCACGCGGCCGTCGAGCCTGACGATGACGGTCGCGGTCAGGCGCTGCACGGCGATCGGCAGCGACGGATCGAGGCCGCTCAGCGGCTGGTGCCAGGGCCGAAGGCGCGCCGGATCGCCGGGCACGAACAGCAGGCGCGAGGATGTCACATCGATATCGGCAACTGCCCGTATTTCCGTCGCCGCGCCCTGGGCCAGGCGGACGAGACCGTCGCGCTCGAATCCCGCGAGGCTGCCGATCTGGAGGCTGATCGGATCATGCCCCGAGGGCAGGCTCCGCGACGCCACCGCTGTTCCGGTCTGGATCGAGACGTCGAGCCGATCCCCCCAGCTCCCGGGCGAGGAGGCGGCGAGGGTCCAATAGGGCGTGCCCGGCCCCGACGGCGTCGCGCCGGCCAGCAGCTCGACGGAGGAGGAGGAGGCGCCCGTGGCCGGATCGCGCGAGGCGATCCGCACCACCCAGGCCACGGTGCCGCCGTTCTCGAAGAAGGCCCGCACGGCATAGGCGAGGAAGCCGCCATCGATCGGCTGGCCGAAATGCGCCTCGAATGCCTTGAGGCTCCCGACGCGCACCGGCCGGTCGAGCGGCCCGCGCTCGGCGATGCCGAGGAAGACGGGACGGTCGAGGCGGATCTCCGGCGCCGCCGCGTCGCGCGCGATCGGCTGCCAGTAGACGCCCGGGGTCTCGAGGCCGAACATGGCGGTCACGCCGCCCCGACCCGCTGCATGTGGATGCCCTCGTGGCAGATCTCGACGGATTCGAGGGCGATGTCGTTGCCGGCGGCCTTGAGGCTCGGGCCTTCGATCTTGTTCACCCAGGCGGCGACCACCGTCCAGCGCAGGACGGGCTTATGCTCCTCGTCCTTCAGGGTGATGATGATGTCGCGGCGGTCGTTCTTGCCGTTGGCGATGGCCTCGTACCATTGCCAGAGCTTGTCGTTCCTGGTGTAGCCGCGGATGAGCTTGATGTTGGTGTATTTGCGCAGGCCCGTCAGGCGGCGCACATGGTTGAAGGGATCGGTGCCTTCCCGGTAATCGACAGGGTCGCCGTCGGCCGTGAGGCCGGAGACCTCGCTGAAGCCGGCGGAGGTCTTGTCGCCGAAATCCACCTCGTAGTTGAAGGCGCGGAAGGGGTCGTTCCTGGCGTCGGTCGCGGCCATCTCGCTCTCCTCATTCTTGCGTGGTGGCGGCCTTGAGGCCGACGCGGACGATCAGGAACTCGGCCGGCTTGACCGCGGCGACGCCGACGAAGACGATGAGCCGGCCGTTATCGATATCGGCCTGCGTCATGGTCGAGCGGTCGCAGGTGACGAAGAAGGCCTCGTCCGTGCTCGTCCCTTCGAGGGCGCCGTTGCGCCAGACCGTGGTCAGGAAGCTCGAGATCGAGAGCTGAACCCGCGCCCAGAGGGGCTCGGCATTGGGCTCGAAGATGACCCAGTTCATGGCCTCCTCGATCGATTTCTCGATGAAGAGCAGCAGCCGGCGCACCGAGACGTATTTGAAGTCCGGATCGCTCGTCGCGACGCGCGCGCCCCAGATGCGCAGCCCCCGGTTGTCGCGCCGGAAGTCCCGGATCACGTTGATGTTCGAGGGATAGGGGTTGAGGATGTCCTGCTCGGGCTTGTTGAGATAGCGCGCGAGCCCGGTGATCCCCTGCACGATCTCGTTGGCGGGCGCCTTGTGCACCCCCCGGTCGATATCCGTGCGGGCGATGACCCCGAGGACATGGCCCGAGGGCGGGATCGGCACCTGCCGGATCGAGGCGAGCGTGCCGGGCGTCGGCTCGGGGATGGTGAGCCAGGGATAATAGACGCCTGCATGTTTGGAGTCGAAGTTCTGCCGGAGCGCCTGGACGTCGGCGATGGCGTCGTTCGGTGGCGGCGGGCCGTCGAGGATGGCGAAGCAATAGCGCCGATCCTCGCAATGCTGGACCAGCGCGCCCTGCACGAAGGGCGAGACGATGCCGGGCACCGCGACGATGCTGATCTCGTCGACGTTCTTCATCGCCGGGATGCCGCGCCTTTTCACCGGCTCGCTGTCATCCATGCCGACGAAGTCGAGATCCGAGAGGAGGGCGAGGCCGTCGTCGCCGCCGCTCAGCGCGTGCCGCGCCGGCTTCGCCTGGCCGCCCGGCTGGAGGTCGACCAGGGCCTCCGGGCCGAGGCGGATCGCCTGGCGCAGGTCCGGATCGCCGGGCAAGGCCGGGCCGGGCGTCGCGTCCTGGACGCGGATATAGGTGGAGGCGCCTTCGGGCCGCCGGTCGGAGAGCCGCAGCGGCGCGTCGATCGCGCCGATGGCGGTCTCGACATAGCGGCTGTGGCGCGGGTCCATCGAGAGCGAGCGGAACATCTCGGTATCCGCGACCACGTCGGTCTGCCAGGGCGTCGCGCTGGAGGCCGGCTGCATCAGCGAGACCGTAAGGCGGAATTCGCGCGAGCGGAGCGCGAGGCGGATGCCCGGCGCGCCGAGCGCGGCGATCTGGGCAGGGTCCAGCGGGTCCTGGAGCGTGGCGCTGCCATCGGCGCGGTTGACGGTCGCGACCTTCATGAGCGGGCCGAGCGCGTGGCCCTCGGCGTCGAAGAGCGTAAGGACGGTGCCGGGCTCCATGCCGGTGAGGCTCGACACGGTGATGCGGGTCGCGCCGATGGTGCCGGTGGCGAAGGCCTGCTGCACGAGGCCCGAGGGCTCGTCCTGCACCGAGATGCGGAGCCGGTCTCCCCAGGCGCCGGTATCGAGCGCCTGGATTTCGAGGATCGGAAGGCGCTCGCCGATCGTCGCGCCCGGCCCGTGGTTCCGCTCGAGCGGGGGCGCGAAGGTGACGGTCTGGGCCGCCGTCGCCGCCGTCGAAGCGATCGGCACGATGCGGACAATGCCCGAACTGTCGAGCGTGCGGATGGCGCCGCCGGCGAAGCCGCCGATCTCCGTCGACAGGACGAGGGTCGAGCCGCGATCGGCCTGTCCGAGCGAGACGCCGCTGCCCGCGGCGCTTTCGAGCGCGGCGTTCTGGACGGCGGCGGGTTCGGAAGCCGGATGCGCCTGCGTCAGCCCGTGCACCAGCGTGACGGCGCCAGCCCCGGACGGGGTGCTTCCGCTCGGAACGCCCGGCAGGGCGGCGATGGTGACGAATTCCGCGCTCGTGCCCGCGCCGATGCGCAGCACGAGGCCCGCGGCGCAGCCGGTCCGGTCCGCCACCGTGACCGTGCGCGCGCCTTCGGGCGCATCCGCCAGCAGAAGCGTGACCGAGGCGTCGGCCGGCACGATATGCTCGAGCGGCGAGAGATGGGGCAGCGCGAAGGGAAGCGGCGCGGAGAGGGTGATCGTCCCCGGCTGCGAAGGCCGCCGGTACTCGTGCGCGCCGCTGGCCGAGACGATCTCCACGATCTCGCCGGCGCCGAGGACGGCCCCGCTATAGAGCACCGATACGTCGCCGGAGGAGACGGCGGAGGTCGCGTCGTGACTGGTGGCTGCGCCGAGGTCGAGGACGCCGACCGTGGTCCCGGCCGGATGGGCAAGGGAGAGCGGCGTCGTCAGCGCGATGCGAAAGAGGTCCGCGTCGAGGCGCGTGGCGGAGCGGAGGCCGACCATCTCCCGCGGGCCGTTCTGGCGGATGTCGAGCACCTGCGTCGCCGGTGTGATCGTCGTCAGGTCCGCCGCCGTCTGGAGGATGAGCGAGGTCGCGCCGGCG
>NZ_DAOLAJ010000067.1:0-21378 GCF_035325185.1 Enterovirga sp.
CGCGAGGTTTTCCTGAATCCCGGTGCCGGGGAAGACGAGGACACCGACCGGGAGGATGTCGAGCACGGCGTCGTTGCGCTTGAAGGGCGCCGCCTTGCCGTGTTTCGCCCAGTCGGGCCGGAAGGCGATTTGCGGCACCTTGCTGCTGTCCGCCCATCGGGAGGCGATCAGTTCGGCGCCCTTTGGAGAGCCGCCGTGCATCAACACCATCTCCGGGTACTTGGTGCGGACTTGGTCGAGCCGCCTCCAGATCAGACGATGATCGTTGAAGTCGGTTCTCCGGACTGCTTCAGGAGGCCGATGGAGGCCGATCCCAGCAGCAGGAAGCGGCCGGCTTTCCGGCCGCGGCGGCGTCCGCGATCGATCAGCCCACGCAAGTTCTGGAACAGATTGGGGAGCCGATGCACCTCGTCCAGGATGACGAGCTTGTCCTCGTGCTCGGCCAGATAGAGTTCCGGCTCGGCAAGCCGGGCGCGATCGGCGTCGGATTCGAGATCGAGATAGATCGACGGGCGGCTTTCGGCGATCTCGAGCGCGAGCGTGGTCTTGCCGACCTGACGGGGGCCGAGGAGGGTCACGGCGGGCGTGCTGTCCAGGAGCTCAACGAGCTCGGTCGTGATGCGGCGCTCAATCATCCTTGCAATTATGGAATTCTAGTCCGAATTTGCAAGGATGACGTCCCGTCGGCCTCATGACCATGAACAGAGCGACCATGTCAGACTTTCGCTTGGCAACGCTCGGCCCGGTTCAAGCTGCCCGCGCGGCCGCCAGCGCGTGCAGCGCCTCGGGCTTGAGGCGAGTGTACCGGCGGAGCATCTTCCAGTCCGTGTGGCCGGTGACGAGCGCGACTTGCTCGATGGTGAAGCCCGCCTCGAACAGCCGGCTGGTGCCTTCATGGCGTAGATCATGGAAGTGGAGATCGTCGATCTCGAGGTCGCAGCAGCCACGTCGGAAGGCCGTGCCGATCGACCGGCCATTATAGGGGAATATGCGATCATCCTCGTTGCTGCGGATGGCGCGCTGCTCCTCGACGAGGGCCCAGGCGTCGTAGCCGGTGGCGGCGAAGAGGGGATGCGTTGATGGTTGCCGGCCTTGTTGCGCGGGTCTTTACGGTCTCGGATGGTCAGCATCTTAGTGCGCGCCCCGATATCGGACCACCTCACGCTGCAAATCTCGTCCTGCCGCATCGCGGTGGCGACGGCGAAGCGGATGGTGCGACTGACGGGCGCGATCCGGAGGGGTTTCCCCTCGAAATGCGCGATAAGGCGGTCGAGCTCGTCCTGCGTCGGGCGTCGATCCCGTTCCTTGCCCTTGGCGCTCGGCCTCGATGGTCCACCGTCGCGCATCCTCCCGGCGCAGAAAGGTCTCGCTCACGTAGCGTCCTTTGCGTCGGATCTGGACGCGCCAAGACCCGGAGGAGAGCTTCGTGAAAGTGGCCATTTTCGTGTGCGCTCCGTGTGCACTGAGGCGTCGAAACGTGGCGAAATGCGGCGTGCCGGGGCGTATAAAAGTGCACACGAAACGCCGCGTGTGCACTGAATTATAATGGAAAAATGCTGGAATATCAATCACATAGATTCTCTATTGCGCCCATGATGGACTGGACGGACCGTCATTGCCGCGCCTTCCATCGCGTCCTCACGCGCAGGACGCTGCTCTACACGGAGATGGTCACCACGGGGGCCGTGATCCACGGGCCGCGGGAGCGGCTTCTCGGCTTCGATGCGTGCGAGCATCCGCTCGCCCTGCAGCTCGGCGGCTGCGATCCCGGCGATCTCGCGCGCGCGGCCCGCGTCGGGGCCGATTGGGGTTATGACGAGATCAATCTGAATGTCGGCTGCCCCTCGGACCGCGTGCAGAACGGCCGCTTCGGCGCCTGCCTGATGCGCGAGCCGGCTCTCGTCGGCGAATGCGTCGCTGCCATGAAGGCGGCCGCGACGGTCCCGGTCACGGTGAAATGCCGCCTCGGCGTCGATGACCAGAAGATCGAGGAGGCGCTCGATGCGGTCGCCCGATCCGTCTTTTCGGCAGGCGCGGATGGACTGATCGTGCATGCCCGCAAGGCGTGGCTCCAGGGATTGTCCCCGAAGGAGAACCGGGACGTGCCGCCGCTGGATCACGGCCGGGTCCACCGGCTGAAACGCGCCTGGCCGGACCGGATCGTCGCCATCAACGGGGGAATCGCGACGATCGAGGAAGCGCGCGCGCAACTCGCCCATGTGGACGGGGTCATGATGGGCCGCGCGGCCTATGGCGAACCCGCGCAGCTCCTGCGGGCCGATCCCCTCCTGTTCGGGCAGGCCGCCCCCGCGGCCGATCCCTTCGAGGCGGCGGAACTCTTCGCGCCCTATCTCGCGGCGCGGCTGGGGGAGGGGATCCGCCTGCACGCCATGACGCGGCACATGCTCGGGCTGTTCAACGGCCGGCCCGGCGCGCGGGCCTATCGCAGGCACCTCGCGACGGCCGGGACGCGGCCCGATGCCGATCTCGGGACGTTCCGCGAGGCCGTCGCGCTGGTCTCGCGCGGCGAGCCGGAGCCGCTGGCCGCCTGAGAAACCTTGCGGATCGGGGGGCGTCTCAGCCCACCCGCGGCGCCAGCTCGTCGAAGGAGGGACGCGAGAGGCGCCAGGGACGGGCGGTCGAAAGGAGGGAGACCTCGGAAGGGCGCAGCCTGCGGGCCGATCCGTCGACATTGATCTCGGCGATGTTCAGGAAGCCGAAGACTTGCAGGCGCGAAGCCAGGGCTTTCGTCTCCCGGTCCTCGGCCGCAACCATCAGGGCGCCGTTCGTATAGACGGTATCGAGAAGTCCTTTCTGCTCGGTGGTGCTGGATTTCACCGCGCGCGGTCCGGGAAAACGAATGACGTTGGTGGACGTCATCGCGACAGAACTCATGGACGCAACTCACTGGAACGATTCGGTTCGCGCAAATTGCGCGCAAGAACTTAAAGTGGGGCTAACTACGCGGCCAAGGCGGAGGCCATGACGGCCTGATCTTGCCCGGTCGCCTTTTGCCGCTTTCGCCTGATGCTGCCCCGCACGATGTGCTAGAATGGCCGAAACCGCGCGACGGCGGGAAAAGGGGAGGTTTTTCGACCGCGAGTGGCCTTGCGGTCGCGAATCTGGTGTTTCGCGTCATCCGGCGCCGTCCTTGCGGTGCCGGGGCGTTCATTACCTTGAGGAGAACCGGGCCATGCTGAACCTGCTCGTCCCGACCGAACCGCACGATGTCATGGCCTCCGTCCTTCAGACGGCCCTGCTCTGTCAGAAGCGCTTCGAGAGCTATGTCGAGAGCTTCGCGCTCCGGCCCGCGATCCCCGACTACGTGCCGATCGACATGGTCTCCGGCCTCGCCTGGCATGTCGACGAGAAGGCGGACGAGGATGCGCGGCGGGAATCGCATGCCATCTTCACGAAATTCGCCGAGGAGAACAGCCTGCCGGCCGCCCGTCCGGGCATCGTCGAGCCGGGTTGGGGCTGGCATCCCAAGGCGCCGGCGGGGGATGCCTTCCTGGCGAGCCATGCCCGCATCTTCGACCTCATCATTCTCGGCCGCCCGGTGGCGGGCAAGGCGGTGCCCTCCATGGCGACGCTCGAAGCCGCGCTTTTCGAATCCGGGCGCCCCATCCTGATCGCGCCGCCGACGCCGCCCGCCGGCCTCGGCGACACGGTGGTGATCGCCTGGAACGGCTCGTCCGAGACGGCGCGCACGGTCGCCTATGCGGGACCGTTCCTGCGCAAGGCGAAGCGGATCCTCGTCCTGACGATCGAGGGCTGGACCAACCAGGGGCCGACCGGGGAGCAGCTCGCCATGTCGCTCCGCCGCAACGAGGTCGCGGCCGAAGCGGTCCATGTCGCGGCCGGCCGGCGCACCATGGGCGAGACCATCCTGGAGGAGACCGCGGCGCTCGGCGGCGACCTTCTCCTGAAGGGAGCCTATACGCAGAGCCGCCTGCGCCAGATGATCTTCGGCGGGGCGACCGCCCATGTCCTCGCCGAGGCCGAGGTCCCGGTCCTGATGGCGAATTGAGGCCGCGCGATCGCGCGGCCTCCCGCGAATCCGGCGGGCCTGCCGCATCGCGAATGGATGCTGCCTTTGCTGCCGAACCCTCCTAGAAAGAGAGCGTCGCCCGCGAGACGGATGCCATGCAGATCGACCCTCCCTATCTGATGTTCCTCGGCGACGTGCCGGACAAGCTCGCGGCCAAGACCGCCTACGGCATCGTCGACTGGCGTCGCGAATGGTGTCTCGGCCAGGTCAGGCTGCCGGGCTGCCAGGCCGATCTCAGCCTTCCCGACGTCACGGTGAAGGATGCCCATGCCAAGGGCGCGAGGACCATGATCGTCGGCATCGTCAATGCCGGCGGCGTGCTCAATCCGGGCTGGGTGCCGACGATCGTCGAGGCGCTCGAAACCGGCATGGATGTCGCGAGCGGCCTCCATATCCGCCTCGATTCGAACCCCGAGATCGCGGCGGCCGCGAAGGCGCATGGGCGCAAGCTGCACGACGTGCGCATGTCCGACCAGCATTTCGCCACCGGCAAGGGAACGAAGCGGCAGGGCCGGCGCCTCCTCACGGTCGGGACGGATTGCTCGGTCGGCAAGAAATACACGGTCCTCGCGCTGGAGAAGGTCATGCGCGCCCGCGGCCTCGACGCCGATTTCCGCGCGACCGGCCAGACGGGCGTCTTCATCTCCGGCCGGGGCGTCGCGATCGACGCCGTGGTGGCCGATTTCATCTCGGGCGCCGTCGAATGGATCTCGCCCGCCGCCGAGTCGCCCGACCATTGGGACCTCGTCGAAGGGCAGGGCTCGCTCTTCCACCCCTCCTTCTCGGGCGTGACGCTCGGCCTCCTGCACGGGGCCCAGCCCGACGCCTTCGTGATCTGCCACGAGCCGACCCGCAAGACGATGCGCGGCGTCCAGCATCCGCTGCCCTCCATCCAGGAGGTGATCGACCTCACGATCCGCTGCGGGCAACTCACGAACCCGGCCATCCGGCCGGTCGGGATCGCCGTCAACACCCAGGCGCTCGGCGAGGAGGAGGCTCGTGCCTATCTCGCCGGCCTCGAGAAGGAGTACGGCCTGCCGGCGACCGACCCGATCCGCTTCGGAGTTGAGGGGATCGTCGACCGCGTGGTCGCCGACTTCCCCGCGACCCCGGCCTGAGATCTGTCGAAAGGGATCGTTCCGCCCGCCCCGGCGGGCCTCGGCCGCATGCCCGAAAGGACCTTGAGATGACGGACCCGACCGGGCCCGCGCCGGTTCGCCCGCAGCTCGGCCCGGCGGATATCCGCTCGATCTTCGTCGGCATGATGCTGGCGATGTTCCTGTCGGCGCTCGATGCGACGATCGTCGCCACCGCCATGCCGACGATCGGGCGCGACCTCGGCGATGCCCGGCACCTGCCCTGGATCGTCACCGCCTACCTGCTTGCTTCGACCGCCGTGACGCCGCTCTACGGCAAGTTCGCCGACATGCGCGGGCGGCGCGGCACGATGCTCTTCGCCATCGGGCTGTTCATCCTGGGCTCGATCGCCTGCGCGCTCGCGCCCTCGCTTCCGCTCCTCGCCCTGGCCCGGGGGCTCCAGGGACTCGGGGGAGGGGGCCTGATGGCCCTCGCCCAAACGATCATCGCCGATGTCGTCACGCCCCGGGAAAGGGGGCGCTACCAGGCCTATTTCAGCGGCGTCTTCGCCGGGGCGAGCGTGCTCGGCCCGGTGCTCGGCGGCTTCTTCGCGCAGATGCTGCACTGGTCCTGGATCTTCTGGATCAACCTGCCGCTCGGGCTCGTCACCTTCTGGCTGATCAACGGCCGCCTGAAAATGCTGCCTCGGCACGACCGGCGCCACCGGCTCGACCTGCCCGGCGCGATCCTGCTCGTCTGCGCGACGACGACCCTCATGCTGGTGGTGAACTGGGGCGGCCATGCCTATCCGTGGCTCTCCGTCCAGGTGCTCGGCCTTGCCGGCGTATCCCTCGCCGTCTGGGCCGCCTTCTTCTTCCGCATCTCCACGGCCGGCGAGCCGCTGATCCCGATCGCGGTCCTCGCCGATCCGATCGTCGCGGCGGCGACGTTCTCGGGCGCCATCTGCGTCGGGGTCAATATGGGCCTCGCGATCATGATGCCGATCTTCTTCGAGACGAGCCTCGGCTTTTCCGCGCGGCAATCGGGCCTCGCCCTCATTCCCCTGATGATCGGCGTGCCGCTCGGCGCGGCGATCTCGGGGCGCAGAATGGCGGCGGTGGCGCGCTACAAGCGCCTGCCGGTCGTGGCGCTCTCCGTCTCCATCCTCGCCCTCGCCTGCTTCGCGGCGCTCGCGGGCAGCGCCCCGTTCTGGCTCTGCGCGATCCTCCTTTTTTTCACCGCCTTCGGCATGGGCACCGTCATGCCGGTGGCGACGGTCGCCATGCAGAACGCCGTGCTGCTTCATCACCTCGGCACCGCCACCGCGACCATGAATTTCGTCCGGCAACTGTTCGGAGCGATCACCGTCGCCATCTTCGGGGCGATCGCGCTCGGCGGGGGCGGCGGCCTCGGCATCGAGGCGCTGGAGACGCACGGCACCGTCGATCCCGGCCTGTTTCGGGTCGTTTTCGTGCTGGCCGTGGTCCTCCTGTGCGTCGCCTATGCCATCTTCTGGGTGATGGAGGAGAGGCCGCTGCGCGGGCGCGCGCCGGCGGGCACGAAGGAGTGAGGCGCGGGTGAGACGCTACGCCGTCAAGGAGATCTTCCACACGCTCCAGGGCGAGGGCCTTCAGGCGGGCCGCGCCGCCGTCTTCTGCCGCTTCGCGGGCTGCAATCTCTGGAGCGGGCGCGAGGCGGATCGCGCAAGCGCGGCCTGCCGCTTCTGCGACACCGATTTCGTCGGCGCCGATGGCGATGGCGGCGGCCATTTCCGCGGTGCCGAGGCGCTGGCCGGGGCGATCGAACGCTGCTGGGGCGCGGGCGTCGAGCGGCGCTTCTGCGTGCTGACGGGCGGCGAGCCGCTGCTCCAGGTCGACGAGGCGCTGGTCGAAGCGCTCCATGTGCGCCGTTTCGAGATCGCGGTCGAGACGAACGGCACGCTCGCGCCGCCGCCGGGGCTCGACTGGATCGCGGTCAGCCCCAAGGGGGAGGCGCCTCTGGTCCTGACGCGGGGGAACGAGCTGAAGCTCGTCTTTCCGCAGGAGGAGGCGCCGCCCGAGCGCTTCGTCGACCTCGCCTTCGACCATTTCAGCCTCCAGCCGATGGACGGGCCGGACCGCTTGCGGAACACCGAGTTGGCGGTCGCCTATTGCAAGGCGCATCCGCGCTGGCGCCTGAGCGTGCAGACGCATAAATGGCTCGGCATCCGGTAGGATCGCGCCAAAGATCACGCCATGAAGATCACGCAGGCTTTCACCTTCGAGGCGGCCCACCGCCTTCCCCGCGTGCCCGAGACGCATCGCTGCTTTCGGATGCACGGCCATTCCTATCGGGCCGAGCTGGCGCTCGAAGGGCCTGTCGATCCGGTGACGGGATTCGTGATCGATTTCTTCGAGGTCGAGGCGGCCTTCGCGCCGCTCCTCGCCCGGCTCGACCACCATTGCCTGAACGAGGTCGAGGGCCTGGAGAATCCGACTGCGGAGCATATCGCGATGTGGATCTGGCAGCGCGCCAAGCCGCTGCTGCCTCTGCTCTGCTCGGTGCGCGTCTACGAGACGCCGCAATGCTGGGCGGAATATCAGGGTTGAGCGAGGCCGGTTCCATGAGCGAGTTCACCGCAACGTCCCCGGCCGCGCCGGAAGGGGAGGAGCCGTCCGGCCGCCCGACCCGCGAGCAGGCGGAGGAGGCGGTCCGCACGCTGATCCGCTGGGCGGGCGACGATCCCTCGCGCGAGGGGCTCGCCGACACGCCGGCGCGCGTCGCGCGGGCCTACGAGGACTGGTTCTCGGGATATCGCCAGGACCCGGCCACCTTCCTCGGCCGCACCTTCTCGGAGATCGCCAAATACGACGAGATGGTGATCCTGAAGGACATCCCGTTCTCCTCCCATTGCGAGCACCACATGGCCCCGATCACGGGCCGGGTCCATGTCGGCTACCTGCCGCGCAAGCGGGTCGTCGGCATCTCGAAGCTTGCGCGGCTCGTTCAGGCTTTCGCCCGCCGCCTTCAGATCCAGGAGCGGCTCACGGCCGAGATCGCAGATGCCCTCCAGCGGGAGCTTCAGCCGCTCGGCGTCGCGGTGATGGTCGAGGCGACCCATGCCTGCATGACGACGCGGGGCGTGAATGCGCGCGAGGCCGTGATGACCACGAGCCGCATGCTCGGCATCTTCCGCGACAATGCCAAGACGCGCGGGGAATTCCTGGCGGCGATCGGCAAGTGAGGCAGCCGGCTGCCTGCGGCAGGATTGTCACCTTCGCGGCCCTTGCCTTTGCTAGGGTGAGGCCGGAATTCGGCGGGAGAGTGGATTGACGACACGGCTGAACCAGCTTCGCCCGGCCCTGGCGGCGCTCGCGCTCGCCGGCGCGATGGGCTCGGCGCCGGCTTTCGCCGACGGGACTCCCTATTACGGCTTCTCCGGCTATTTCGGCGGCCCGGCGGCCTATTACACCTACGACACGGACGTGCAGCAGGCGACGCGCCTCAATGGCGGCCAGGGGGATTTCGGCGTGCGCGTCTACACGCCCGGCGGCCCCTTCTGGACCTACAAGGCGCACGGCCGGACCGGCCTGCCCTATCGCCGGCGCGCCGGCCCCATCCGCGCGAGGGGATAGCCTCTTGCGCGCAAGCCTGCCGCGAGGGCCGCGCCCTTCACCGGAGGGGCGCGGGGGCTCATAAGGGCACGATCCTTGCCCGGAGCCGTTCATGAACCTCCTGCCCCTCGCCAGGAAGCACCGCTCGACCTGTCCGCATGATTGCCCCTCGACCTGCGGCCTCGAGGTCGAGGTGCTGGACGGGCGCACGATCGGGCGCGTCCGGGGCGCGGAGGATCACAGCTACACGGCGGGCGTCATCTGCGCGAAGGTCGCGCGCTATGCCGAGCGCATCCACCATCCCGGCCGGCTGCTGAAGCCGCTGCTGCGGACGGGGCCGAAGGGATCCGGGCAATTCCGGGAGATCGGCTTCGAGGAGGCGCTCGACCGGGTGGCCGGGGCGTTCCTCGCCGCCGAGCGGCGTCTCGGCTCCGAGGCCGTCTGGCCCTATTACTATGCCGGGACGATGGGCCACGTGATGCGCGACGGCATCAACCGGCTGCGCAACGTCAAGCGCTATTCGGGCCAGTATTCCACCATCTGCACGACCTCCGCCTGGACGGGCTTCCTCGCCGGCACCGGGCGCCTCGCCGGGGTCGATCCGCGCGAGATGGGCCGCTCGGATTGCGTCGTCATCTGGGGCACCAATCCGGTCCACACCCAGGTCAACGTCATGACGCACGCCCTTCGGGCCCGCAAGGAGCGGGGCGCGAAGATCGTCGCCGTGGACGTCTACGAGAACCCGACCGTGAAGCAGGCCGATCTCGGCCTCGTGCTCCGGCCCGGGACGGACGGGGCGCTGGCCTGCGCGGTCATGCACGTCCTCTTCCGCGAGAACCTCGCCGATCGCGGCTATCTCGCCCGCTACACGGATTGCCCGGACGATCTCGAGGCGCATCTCGCGGCCCGCACGCCCGAATGGGCCGCCGTCATCACCGGCCTCGCCGTGGAGGAGATCGAGTCCTTCGCCCGGCTCGTCGGCACGACGAAGCGCAGCTTCTTCCGCCTCGGCTACGGCTTCGCGCGCAGCCGCAACGGCGCCGTGAACATGCATGCGGCCCTCTGCATCCCGGCCGTGACCGGCGCTTGGCAATACGAAGGGGGAGGGGCCTTCCACTCGAATTCGGGCATTTTCGGCCTGGAGAAGGGCACCGTCGAGGGGCTCGACAGGCTGGACCCGGGCATCCGCGTCCTCCAGCAGACCGAGATCGGCCGCGTGCTGACGGGAGACCCCGAGAGCCTGCGCCACGGGCCGCCCGTGACCGGCCTCCTCGTGCAGAACACCAATCCGGTCTCCATCGCGCCCGAGCAGGAGCTGGTGAAGAGGGGCTTTGCCCGCGAGGATCTTTTCGCCTGCGTGCACGAGCAGTTCATGACCGAGACGGCCATGATGGCGGATGTCGTGCTGCCGGCCACGATGTTCCTGGAGCACGACGACATCTATACGGGCGGCGGGCAGCAGCATCTCGGTCTCGGCCTCAAGGCGATCGAGCCGCCCGGCGAGTGCCGCTCCAATCACGAGGTGATCTGCGGCCTCGCGCGGCGTCTCGGGGCTGAGCACCGGGGCTTCCGCATGAGCGCGCGCGAGTTGATCGACGACCTGCTGCGGGCTTCCGGCCACGGCACGCTGGCGGAGATGGAGGAGGATACCTGGCACGACAAGCAGCCGCCCTTCGAGCGCGCCCATTATCTCGACGGCTTCGGCCATGCGGACAAGAAGTTCCATTTCCGGGTCGACTGGCCGAAGGTGCCCAACGGCAATATCGGTCTCGTCGGGCCGGCCGCCGACCTGCCGGAACTGCCCGATCACTGGCGCGCCATCGAGGAGGCGACGCCCGAGCATCCCTTCCGCCTCGCGACGAGCCCGTCCCGCTCGTTCCTGAACTCGACCTTCACCGAGACGCCGGGCTCGCTCGACAAGGAGAAGCGGCCCGAGGTGATGATCCATCCGGGCGACGCGGCGCGGCTCGGCATCGCCGGGGGCGACTGGGTGCGGCTCTCCAATCTCCGCGGCGCGGTCCTGATCCGGGCGCGTGTCACCGCGGGCGTGAAGCCGGGCGTCCTGATCGCCGAATCCATCTGGCCCAACGCCGCCTATCCCGACGGGCGCGGCATCAACACGCTGACGGGCGCGGACCAGATCGCCCCCTTCGGCGGCGCGGCCTTCCACGACAACCGGGTCTCGGCCGAGCGCGTCGCGCCCGAGAAGATCGTCTGGCCGGGCGGGGAGCAGCAGGTGCGCCGGCAGAAATTCCCGGGACAATTGGCGCTCGCGTAGCTCCTCCTCTCGGTTTCCGTGCTCGCGATGCCGGGAAAACTGGCGGCGCAGCGTGATCGCTGCCATGAACGCCCCTTTCGGGTCTGCCACGGACCCTCCTCCTTCCGGGATTTCCGATGCCGAATGTCTTCGTCCGCTCCTGCCTCGCGCTCGCGCTCGCCCTTCCCGGCGGCGCGGCCCTCGCCGGCGCTTCCTCGACGCCCTTCGGATATGCGCCGAATCCGGCCATGATGCGCGAGAGCCCGGCCCAGCTCGAGGCGCGGATCCGCCGCTCCTGCATGTCCACGCAGGCCCAACTCCAGAACGTGCCCGAATCGCGCGTGCGGCGCGGGTGCGGCTGCTACGCCTCCCGCGTGATCCGCAGCCTCGACGCCAACGAACTGATGGCCTACCGCACGACGGGCGTCTTCAACGACAGCGCCCGCGTGAAAGCCTTCGCGGCCCTCGACGGATGCGGCCTGCGCCGTCCGTGAGGTCCCTCAGGGGACGGATTTGGGACCGAGGCTCGCCGCCACTTCGGCGAGCGCCTTCGGATAGAGCGCGTGCTCGGCGCCGAGCACGCGCGCGGCGAGGCTGTCCGCATCGTCGCCCGGCAGGATCGGCACGCGCGCCTGCGCGACGACCGGGCCCGAATCGAGTTCGGGCACCACGAAATGCACCGTGCAGCCATGCTCGGCATCGCCCGCGGCGAGGGCCCGCTCATGCGTGTCGAGCCCCTTGTACAGGGGCAGGAGCGAGGGATGGATGTTCAGCATCCGGCCCCGCCACGCCTCGACGAGGCCGGGGGTGAGGATGCGCATGAAGCCCGCGAGGCAGACGAGGTCGATCGCATGGGCGGCCAGCACGCGGCCGATTTCCGCATCGAAGGCGTCCCGGTCGGGGAAGTCGCGCTGGCGGAGGGAGGCTGTCGGGATGCCGGCCGCGGCGGCGGTCGCGAGGCCGGCGGCTTGCGGCCTGTTCGAGAGGACGAGGGCGATTTTGGCCGGATAGCCGGGCTCGCGCGCGGCCTCGATCAGCGAGGCCATGTTCGAGCCTCGCCCGGAAATCAGGATCGCGACCCGGAGGGGCGGGCTTGCGGGCATGGCGTCAGAGCGCGAGCGCGCCGGCATAGGCGACGCGGTCGGTCGCGGCCGGCACGATCTCGCCGAAGACGATCGGCGCCTCGCCCTCGCGGGCCAGGATGTCGCGGACCGGATCGGCGTCGCGCCGGTCCACGATCGCGACCATGCCGATCCCGCAATTGAAGGTGCGCAGCATTTCCCGCTCGGCGATGGCGCCGGTCGCGGCGAGCCAGCCGAAGACCGGCGGCACCGCGACGGCCCGCAGGTCCAGCCGCGCGCCGAGCCCCTCGGGCAGCACGCGGGGAAGGTTGTCGGGAAAGCCGCCGCCGGTGACATGGGCCAGCGCCTTGATCCGCGCCCCCGATTTCAGGGCGGCGAGGAGCGGCTTCACATAGATGCGCGTCGGCTCGAGCAGCGCCTCTCCCAAGGTCCGGCCGGGCGCGAAGGGAGCCTCGGCGTCCCAGCCGAGGCCCGAGCGCTCGACGACGCGGCGCACGAGCGAGAAGCCGTTGGAATGCACGCCCGACGAGGGAAGGCCGAGGACCACGTCTCCCGGCCTGATGCCGGCATGCGGCAGCAGCGTGCCGCGCTCGGCCGCGCCCACCGCGAAGCCGGCGAGGTCGTAGTCGGCGCCGCCGTAGAGACCCGGCATCTCGGCCGTCTCCCCGCCGATCAGCGCGCAGCCCGCCATCCGGCAGCCTTCCGCGATGCCCCGGACGATCGCCGCGCCCGTCGCCGGATCGAGCCGGCCCGTCGCGAAGTAATCGAGGAAGAACAGGGGCTCGGCGCCCTGCACGACGATGTCGTTCACGCACATCGCCACGAGGTCGATGCCGATCGTGTCGTGGCGCCCGGTCTCGATGGCGATCTTGACCTTGGTGCCCACGCCGTCGTTGGCCGCGACCAGGATCGGGTCCCGGAACCCTGCCGCCTTGAGGTCGAAGAGGCCCCCGAAGCCGCCGATCTCCGCCTCCGCCCCGGGCCGGCGGGTCGCGCGCACCAGCGGCTTGATCGCATCGACCATCGCATTGCCCGCATCGATGTCGACGCCGGCCTGCGCATAGGTAAGGCCGTCCTTCGCGTTGCTCACCGGAGGTCCCGCCTGTCCATGGTCGCCACTTTTCTCGCTCACGGGGGCGGAGTAAGGGTCGGACCGTCAGGGCGCAAGGTCGAGGAGGGCCCGGAGGGCTTTGTTGCCACGTCGAATCCGTCATGAGGTCCCTTCGGCCGCGGGCTTCCCGAAGCTCCCGGCGGCGGGAATCCGCCATGTCCGCTGAAGGGGATCCCGGTGCGGGCGGGGCGATGACGATCCCGAATCTCATCACCATCGCCCGCCTCCTCCTGGTGCCGCTCGTGGTGGTCGCGATCGGGCAGGGGTTCTGGACGCTCGCCTTCATCCTCTTCGTCGTGGCGGGGATTTCGGATGCCGCCGACGGCATCATCGCGCGGCGCTTCCATCTGGGCAGCGAGCTGGGCGCCTATCTCGACGCCATCGCCGACAAGGCACTGCTCGTCTCCATCTACGTCACGCTTTCGATCACGGGGACCCTGCCGGGATGGCTCGCCGTCGTCGTCGTCTCGCGCGACGCGATGATCGTCTCCGCCGTCCTGGTCTCGCGGCTGATGGACAAGCCCGTCGAGATCAAGCCGCTCTTCGTCTCGAAGGCCAATACCGCCGCCCAGATCGGCTTCGCCGCCCTCGTGCTCGGCGCGATGTCGGCCGGGATCGCGCCCGGCTGGTGGCTGGTGGCCGGGATGCTTGCCGTCACGGCCTTGACCCTCCTCTCCGCGGCTGCCTATCTCGCGGCTTGGCTCAGACATATGGCGGGCTAGAAGTTCCGCGAATCCTCGCCGAATGTCGCGGCGCGGGGCTCGCGAAGTCTGGACGCGAGACGATGGCGAGGGTGAGGCTCCGGTGATGCAACGCCAGTTCGCGTTCTGGGCGGGGCTGCTTCTCGCCACGGTGCTCGTGCTCTACCTCCTGAGCGACATCCTGCTGCCCTTCGTGGCGGGAGCTGCCATCGCCTATCTGCTCAATCCCCTCGCCGGCCGGCTCGAGCGCCTCGGGCTCGGCCGCCTCGGGGGCACGATCATCATCCTGGCGGTGTTCCTGCTGGTCCTGCTGGTTGCGCTGGGGGTTCTCGTTCCGCTGGCTGCGCGGCAGGTGGTCGGCTTCGCGGAGCAGTTTCCCGGCTATGTGGACAAGCTCCAGGCCCTGGCCCTGAAGCACGGCGGCCCGCTCATCGAGCGGTTCGGCGGGCACGATGCGCTCCTCCAGCTCCAGCAATCCATCGGCAACCTCGTCGGGCAGGGGGCTGCCTGGGTCGCGGCTTTCGCGCGCTCGCTCTGGACGGGCGGCAAGACGATCATCGGCATCGTTTCGATCCTCGTGGTCACGCCCGTGGTAGCCTTCTACCTCCTGGTCGACTGGGACCGGATGATCGCGACCATCGACCGCTGGGTGCCGCCCCGGCACAGGGAGACCGTCCGCCGGCTCGCCCGCGAGATGGACAAGGCGGTGGCCGGCTTCGTGCGCGGGCAGACGGCCGTCTGCCTCCTTCTCGGCGCCTATTATGCGACCGGGCTGACGCTGATCGGGCTGAATTTCGGCGCGACCATCGGCATGCTGGCCGGCCTCATCAGCTTCATCCCCTATGTCGGCTCGCTGACGGGCCTGCTCCTCGCGATCGGCGTCGCGCTCGTTCAGTTCCTGCCCGACTGGACCTGGGTGCTGGCGACGCTCGGCGTGTTCATGCTGGGCCAGTTCGTCGAGGGCAACATCCTCTCGCCGAAGCTCGTCGGCGCCTCGGTCGGCCTGCATCCGGTCTGGCTGATGTTCGCCCTCCTGGGCTTCGGCTCGGTGATGGGATTCGTCGGGCTCCTCGTCGCGGTGCCGCTGGCGGCGGTCATCGCGGTGCTCGGGCGCTTCGCCGTCCAGCGCTACCAGGAGAGCCCGCTCTATCTCGGGCCTCCCGATCCGCCGCCACCCGCGCCGCGGGCCCTGATCGAGGCGCAGCCCCGCCGCGAGACCTGACGTGGCGCGCCAGCTCGTCCTCGACCTTCCCGTCACGCCAGCCTACGGCCCCGAGGATTTCCTCGTCAGCGCATCGAACGAGCGCGCCTTTCGGCTCGTCGAGGCATGGCCCGACTGGCCGGACCGGCTGCTGCGCATCGAGGGGCCGCAAGGCAGCGGCAAGAGCCATCTCGCCGCGATCTGGGCCGGACGCGCCGAGGCGGCGATCCTGCCCGCGGCCTCCGTGACGGCGCGGCGCGTGCCCGATCTCGCGGCGCTCCCGGCTTTGGTCCTGGAGGATCTCGACCGCGGCCTCGGGCCCGAGGGGGACGGCGCGCTCTTCCATCTCGTCAACCTCGCCCGCGAGCGCGGGAGCCATCTCCTCGTCACCAGCGCGCGACCGCCCGAGCTTTGCGGTCTCGCGACGCCCGACCTCCTCTCGCGCCTGCGCCTCGCGCCCTCCGTCACGATCGGGGCGCCCGACGACGCGCTGCTGCGCGCGGTGCTGGTCAAGCTGTTCCACGATCGCCAGATCGCGGTCGAGGCGGCGGTGATCGATTTCGTCGCGGGCCGCATGGAGCGCTCCTTCGCGGCGGCGCAGGCGATCGTCGCCGAGATCGACCGCGAGGCCCTCAGCCGAAATCGCCGCGTGACGCGGCCCATCGCCGCCAATATCCTCGGCGGACGCCTCCAGGAGGGTCCGTGAGGCGGAACCTTCATCCAGCTGTCACATCGAGGTCCTAGCGCGATGGCCAAGGCCGCACGAAAGCAGGGGGAAGCGGTGGTGTCGGATCAGGATCCCGAGGTTTCGGCGCCGGCTGAGATCAAGGCGCTCGAGCTGAAGGAGGTGCCGCGGCCGAAGCCCGTCGAGGCCAACCCGCAGGAGGGCGAGGCGCTGCGCAACTCGCCCGCGCGCTTCGTCAACCGGGAAATCTCCTGGCTCCAGTTCAATCGCCGCGTGCTGGAGGAGGCGTCGAACACGAACCATCCCCTGCTCGAGCAGCTTCGCTTCCTGTCGATATCGGCCTCGAATCTCGACGAATTCTTCATGGTTCGCGTCGCGGGCCTGCGCGGCCAGGTCCGCTCGGGGGTCTCCGTCCTGTCGCAGGACGGGCTGACGCCGGTCGAGCAGCTCGCCAGCATCGCGACGGAGGCGTCCAGCCTCGCGCGCGACCAGCAGCGGCGCTGGAGCGAGCTTCAGCCGCTGCTCTTCGAGAACGGCATCGTGCTGGCGGCGGGCAACGAACTGACCAAGGCCGAGCTAAGCTGGCTGGAGGAGCATTTCCTCAACTACATCTTCCCCGTCCTGACGCCGCTCGCGGTCGACCCGGCCCATCCCTTCCCCTTCATCCCCAATCTCGGCTTCTCGATCGCCCTCAAGCTGGTGCGCAAGAACGACGGGCGGCCCATGAACGCCCTCATTCGCCTGCCGGCCAAGATCGACCGCTTCATTCGCCTGCCGGATCTCGCCCAGACGGGTGGGTCGCGCTTCATCGCGCTCGAACAGGCGGCGGTGCTGTTCACGGGGATGCTCTTTCCCGGCTACACCGTCGAGGGGCAGGGCGCCTTCCGCATCATCCGCGATTCCGACATCGAGATCGAGGAGGAGGCCGAGGATCTCGTCCGCCTCTACGAGACCGCGCTCAAGCGCCGCCGGCGTGGCAGCGTGATCCGCCTCGAGGTCGAGGCGAAGATGCCTGACGACCTCGCCCATTTCGTTGCCGAGGAACTTGATGCGACGGCCGAGGAGATCTTCGACGTCGAGGGCATGCTCGCCCTGAACGAGCTGTCGCAGCTCGTCGGGCTCAACCGGCCGGACCTGAAGTTCAAGCCCTACAATCCGCGCTTCCCCGAGCGCATCCGCGAGCATGGCAGCGATTGCTTCGCGGCGATCCGGCCCAAGGACATCATCGTCCACCACCCCTACGAATCCTTCGACGCGGTGGTGCTCTTCCTCCAGCAGGCGGCGCGCGATCCGAACGTGATCGCGATCAAGCAGACCCTCTACCGGACCTCCTCGGATTCCCCCATCGTCAAGGCGCTGTCGGAGGCGGCGGAGGCCGGCAAGTCGGTGACCGCGCTCGTCGAGCTGAAGGCGCGCTTCGACGAGGAGGCGAATATCCGCTGGGCGCGCGACCTCGAGCGGGCGGGCGTCCAGGTCGTCTACGGCTTCGTCGAGCTGAAGACGCATTCCAAGCTGTCGCTCGTCGTGCGGCGCGAGGGCGGCCAGCACGTCACCTATTGCCATATCGGCACGGGCAACTACCACCCGATCACGGCGCGCATCTATACGGATCTGTCCTTCTTCACGGCCAATCCGGCCATCGGCCGCGACGTCGCGCGCGTCTTCAACTTCATCACCGGCTATGCCGAGCCGGACGAGCTGGAGCTGATCGCCATCTCGCCCGTGAACCTGCGCAAGCGCCTCCTCAAGCGGATCGACGAGGAGATCGAGCACGCGAAGGCCGGACGTCCCGCCATGATCTGGGGCAAGTGCAACTCGCTCGTCGACCCGGAGATGATCGACGCCTTCTACCGGGCGAGCCAGGCGGGCGTTCAGGTCGATCTCGTCGTGCGCGGCATCTGCTGCCTGCGCCCCGGCCTGCCGGGGCTGTCCGAGAACATCCGCGTGAAGTCGATCATCGGCCGCTTCCTCGAGCACAGCCGCATCTATTGCTTCGGCAACGGCCACGGGCTGCCCCATCCCGAGGCCCGGATCTACATCTCCTCGGCCGACCTGATGTCGCGCAACCTCGACCGCCGCGTGGAGGCGCTGGTGCCGATCCTCAATCCCACCGTCCACCAGCAGGTGCTCGACCAGATCATGCTCGCGAACCTGCTCGACAACGAGCAGAGCTGGGAGGTCTTGCCCAGCGGCGCGAGCGCGCGTATCCGTCGCCGGGAGGGCGAGGAGCCGTTCAACGCCCATCGCTATTTCATGACCAATCCCAGCCTGTCGGGCCGGGGCAAGTCGCAGACGAAATCGAAGCCACGGTCGCTCCCCAAGCGTGGCCGCCCTTCCCGATCCTGACCCGCAGCCCCGTCAGCGAAGCGAAACGATGCGTCCGGTCGCCATCATCGATATCGGCTCGAACTCGGTGCGGCTGGTCCTCTACCACCGCCATTCGCGCTCGCCGACGCCGCTCTACAACGAGAAGCTGCTCTGCGGCCTCGCGCGCGGCGTCGCGACGACGGGCCGCCTGCCGGAGAGCGGGGTCGCACGCACGCTGGAGGCGCTCGCCCGCTTCCGCAAGCTCTGCGAGATGGCTGATGTCGCCTGGGTGCGCGTGCTCGCGACCGCCGCCGCGCGGGACGCCGAGAACGGGCCGGCTTTCCTGGCCGCGGCCGAGAGGGCCTGCGGCTATCCGGTCGAGCTTCTGACCGGCGCGCGCGAGGCCGCCCTGTCCGCCCTGGGCGTCGTCTCGGGCTTCGACCGGCCGGACGGGATCGTCGGGGATCTCGGCGGCGGCTCGCTGGAACTCGTCGATCTGCGCGAGGGAGTGGTGGGGGAGGGCGTTACCCTGCCGCTCGGCGGGCTGGTCCTCACCGATCTCGCGGGGGCCTCGCCCAAGAAGGCCGCCCGGATCGCCCGCGAGGCGCTGGCGGACCTTCCCCTCCTGCGCAACCTCGCCGGCCGGACCTTCTACGCGGTCGGCGGCACCTGGCGGGCTCTCGCCAAGGTCCAGATGGCCGAGCGCGATTATCCGCTGCGGGTGATGCACGGCTATGCGCTGGAGATCGGCGACGGCTTTACCCGGATGCTCGAGCGCACGGCTTCGCTCGTGAGGACGGAGGTCGATATCTCGGCCGAGCGGCGTCCGCTCCTCGTCTACGGCGCGGTCGTGCTCGACGAGATCGCGCGGATCGGCAATCCGGCCGGGATCGTCGTCTCCGCTCTCGGGGTGCGCGAGGGCCTTCTCTACGAGGGGCTCAGTCCGGCCGAGCGCGCCAGCGACCCGATCCTCGTCTCCGCCGCCGAGTTCAACGAGCTGCGCTCGCGCTCTCCCCGGCACGGCTACGAACTGATCGAATGGACGGATGCGTTCATGCGCGCGCTCGGCGCCGCCGAGACGGAGGAGGAGGTGCGGCTGCGCCACGCGGCCTGCCTGCTCGCCGATATCGGCTGGCGCGCCCATCCCGATCATCGCGGCGAGCAGAGCATCGCCTTGATCTCGCAATCGGCCCTGCAAGCGGTTTCCCATCGCGGGCGCGCCTATATGGCGATGGCGGTCTATTTCCGCCACGAAGGCCTGTCCTTCGACAGGGTCTCGCCTGCCATTGCGAGCATCGCGGGCGAGCGGCTTCTCTTCCTGGCGCGGCTTCTCGCGGCCCTGATGCGGGTTGCCTATCCGATCTCGATCTCGGTCAGCGGCATCCTGCCCCGCGCGCCGCTGCGGGTCGATGCCGACGGCACGCTCTTCCTGAGCTTGCCGGCCGACCTCGCGCCCCTTGCCACCGAGCGCCTCGCCAACCGTTTCAAGGCGCTCGGCAAGCTGCTCGACCGCGCCACGCGGATCGAGGTGGAATAAGGGTCCCTCAGGCCCGCTCGCCCCGGTCGAAGGTGACCACCCGGCCGCGCTCGATCGAAAGCCCCACGGCGCCGCTCTTCAGCGCGAGCGCCTTCTCCCCGAAGACCTCGCGCCGCCAGCCCGCGAGCGCGGGGACGGAGGCGGTGTCGCTCGCGGCGATCTCCTCCAGATCGTCGACGCCGGCGATGAGCTTGGGCGCGACTTCCTCGTTCTCGGCGACGGCCCGCAGCAGGACCTTGAGAAGCTCGACGGTCGCGGCATTGCCCGAGCGGCCGCGCGGGCGCTGCGCCTGGGGCAGGGTCGCGGGATCGAGGGCGAGGCCCCGCTCGACGGCGGCGAGGATCTCCTGGCCGGTGCGCGAGCGCTCGAAGCCGTTGGGGATGGTGCGCAGCCGCCCCAGCGCCTCGACGCTGCGCGGCGCCGCCACCGCGACGTCCAGCACCGCCTCGTCCTTCAGCACGCGGCTGCGGGGCACGTCGCGGCCCTGCGCCTCGCGCTCGCGCCAGGCGGCGACCTCCATCAGCACCGCGATCTCGCGCGGCTTGCGGATCCGGCCCGAGAGCCGGACCCATGCCTGGGCGGGATCGTTCCGATAGGTGTCGGGGGAGGTGAGGATCCACATCTCGTCGTCGAGCCAGTGCGAGCGGCCGGTCTTCTCCAGGCGCTCGCGCAATTTCTCGTAGACCGGCACGAGATGGGTCACGTCCGAGAGCGCGTAGGAGGTTTGGGCCTCGCTGAGCGGCCGGTGCGACCAGTCGGTGAAGCGGGAGGATTTGTCGATCCGCGCCTTGGCGAGATCGTTGGCGAGCTGCTCGTAGGAGACCGAATCGCCGTAGCCGCAGACCATCGCGGCGATCTGGGTGTCGAAGAGGGGCGCGGGGATCACCTCGCCGAGATTCCAGATGATCTCCAGATCCTGCCGCCCCGAATGGAAGACCTTCACGACGCGCGGGTCGGCCATGAGGTCGAGAAAGGGCCGCAGGCTGATCCCCGGTGCCAGGGGATCGACGAGAATGCCCGGATCGCCCGGCCCCGCCATCTGGATCAGGCAGAGGCGCGAGTAATAGGTCGTCTCGCGCATGAATTCCGTGTCGACCGTCACGAAGGGGAGCGCGGCGAGCCTCGCGCAGGCGAGTTCCAGCGCGGGCGTCTCGGTGATGAGCTGCATGGGCCCGCTATAGCCGAGCCGCACGCGCTTCGCGACGGAGAAGCGTCGCCCTCATGCGCTTTTCGGCCGGACCGGCCGGATGACGCGCTTGTGGGTGGGGCCCGACCTGCCCTCGCCGGCGATCTCGGCCTCGAGGTCGCGCAGGCGCAGGCTGACGGCGCCCGGCGCGCGGCCGTTCACGGTGAAGGCGGAGGCCGTGCAGGCGAGCAGGATGAGATGACGCAACAGGAGGGGCATGACCGAAGGTTCGCGAGAGGCCGCCGGGGTATGACCGGGCGGTGAATCGGACCTTTCGGATTTGAGTTAACGTCGTGCGGCCGGCGCATGCCTCCCCGTCGCCTTGCCTCTCCGGCCCGCACTGCTTGACATGAGGGCGGCCCCATGGTCGGAGCCCGGCTTCTCCGAAAGCAGCCTTTCGAGCCATGCACGCCTATCGCAGCCACACCTGCGGCGCCCTGCGCCCGTCCGACATCGGCAAGAGCGTCCGCCTTTCGGGCTGGTGCCATGTCATCCGCGACCATGGCGGGGTGCTCTTCATCGACCTGCGCGACCATTACGGCCTCACGCAATGCCTGGTCGACCCGGATTCTCCGGCCTTCCGGCTCGCC
>NZ_DAOLAJ010000068.1:0-19948 GCF_035325185.1 Enterovirga sp.
TCGCGTCGACGCCCCCCACCCCGGTTCGCGCCTTCGGCGCGACTCGGCCCTCCCCGCCGCTTCGCGGGGGGAGGGTTCACGCGCGAGCCATCGAGGCCGTATGCGATAGCCCTGCCCCCTAGGGGGGCGGCCTGCCCCGGCCGCTGACCATGTCCGCCGAGCCTGTCGCCCCCGCCGCCCCCTCGCCGATGATGGCGCAATATCTGGAGATCAAGGCGGCCAATTCCGACTGCCTGCTGTTCTACCGGATGGGGGATTTCTACGAGCTGTTCTTCCAGGATGCCGAGGTCGCCTCGCGCGCGCTCGGGATCGTGCTGACGAAGCGCGGCAAGCATGCCGGTGAGGACATCCCGATGTGCGGGGTTCCGCTCGAGCGCGGCGAGGATGCCCTCGCGCGGCTGATCGCGGCCGGCCACCGCGTCGCCGTCTGCGAGCAGACCGAGGATCCGGCCGAGGCGAGGAAGCGGGGCGGGAAATCCGTCGTGCGGCGGGCGGTGGTGCGGCTCGTCACGCCCGGCACGCTGACGGAGGAGCGGCTGCTCGATCCGGGTCGGCCGAGCATCCTCGCCGCCGTCGCCCGGCGGCGGGAGGGCCGGGACTGGCGCTACGGCCTCGCGGGGCTCGACGTCTCCACGGGCCGCTTCACCGTCGTCGAGACCGACCGGGATGGCCTCGCGACGGAAATCGCCCGGTTCGATCCGCGCGAGATCGTCGTGCCGGACGCGATCCGCGAGGATCCCGACCTTCGGAATCTCTGGCGCGAAAGCGGGGCGGCGATCACGCCCGTCGCGCGCGAGGGGATCGACGCAGCCTCGGCCGAGCGGCGCCTGCGCGAGCATTTCGGAATCGGCACCCTCGACAGCTTCGGCAGCTTCGGCCGGGCCGAGATCACGGCGGCGGGTGCGGCCCTCGCCTATCTCGAACGCACGCAGTACGGCGCCCGGCCGCGTCTCTCGCCCCCCGCCCGCCAGGAGGCGGCCGGGCGGCTCCTGATCGACCCCGCGACACGCGCCAATCTGGAATTGCTGCGCACGACCTCGGGCGAGCGCACGGGCAGCCTCCTCGATGCCGTGGACCGCACGGTGACGGCGGCCGGCAGCCGGCTCCTCGCCGAGCGCCTGTCCGGCCCGCTCACCGATCCGGCGGCGATCGCGGACAGGCTCGATGCCGTCGCCCTGCTCGCCGAGAGATCCGACTTGCGCGAGGCGCTGATCGCCGATCTGAAGGCCGTGCCGGATTTCGCCCGCGCCCTCGGCCGCGTCGCGGTAGGGCGCGGCGGGCCTCGCGACCTTGCCTGCCTGCGCGACGGCCTCGCCGCGGCGGCAGCGATCGGCGAAATCCTGGGCTCCCTCTACGACCCGCCGACGGAGATCGAGGCGGCGCGGTGGGGCCTTGCCGGCCTCGACCCCGCTCCGGGCGCCCGGCTCGCGGCCGCCCTCGGCGAGACGCTGCCCTTGCGCACGCGCGACGGCGGCTTCATCCGCGATGGCTACGATCCCGCCCTCGACGAGGCGCGGGCGCTCGGGGGAGATACGCGCAAGGTCGTGGCGGGCCTCCAGACGCGCTATGCGGAGGCGACGGGCATCCGCACGCTGCGCATCAAGCACAACAACATGCTCGGCTATTTCGTGGAGGTGCCGGCCGCCGCGGGCGAGGCGCTCCTGCGCGAGCCGGGCTCCATGCTGATCCACCGCCAGACGATGGCCGGGGCGATGCGCTTCACCTCGACTGAACTCGGGGAACTGGAGGCCAGGATCGCCTCGGCGGGAGAGCGCGCGCTCGGCCTCGAACTCGATCATTTCGAGGCTCTGTCGAGCGAAATTCTCGCAGCGGCCGGGGCGATCGAGGCCGCTGCCGAGGCGCTCGCCCGGCTCGACGTCGCGGCGGGGCTCGCGGTGCTTGCGGCCGATCTCGGCTGGTCCCGCCCGCGCGTCGAGCACGGCCTCGCCTTCCGCATCGAGGGCGGCCGCCACCCGGTGGTCGAGGCCGCGCTGAAGCGGGAGGGCGCGGCTTTCGTGCCCAATGATTGCCGCCTCGGCGAGGAGGAGGGGCCCGGCCGCATCCTGCTCGTCACGGGGCCGAACATGGGCGGCAAGTCGACCTATCTGCGCCAGGCGGCGCTGATCGCGGTCCTCGCCCAGTCCGGCTCCTTCGTGCCTGCCCGCGCGGCCGAGATCGGCATCGTCGACCGCCTCTTCTCGCGCGTCGGCGCTGCCGACGACCTCGCCCGGGGCCGTTCGACCTTCATGGTCGAGATGGTCGAGACCGCGGCGATCCTGAACCAGGCGACGGCGCGCTCGCTGGTCATCCTCGACGAGATCGGCCGCGGCACCGCGACCTTCGACGGGCTCTCCATCGCCTGGGCGTCGATCGAGCACCTGCACGACGCGATCCGCTGCCGGGCGCTCTTCGCGACCCATTATCACGAATTGACGACGCTCGCCGACCGGCTGCCCCGCCTCGGCAACGCGACCTTGCGGGTGGCCGAATATGGCGGCGACGTCGTCTTCCTGCACGAGGTCGTGGCGGGAGCGGCGGATCGCTCCTACGGCCTCCAGGTGGCGCGGCTCGCGGGCCTGCCGAAGCCCGTCGTCGCGCGGGCCCGCAAGATCCTCGTCGAGCTGGAGCGCAGCGACCGAGAGCATCCGCGGACCGCGCTCATCGACGACCTGCCCCTTTTCGCGGCGGCGCGGCCGGCGGAACCCCCCGCCGAGCCCGACCCGGATCCGTGCCCCGATCCGCTCCGCGAGGCCCTCGCCGCCATCGACCCGGACAGCCTCGCGCCGCGCGCGGCGCTGGAGGCGCTCTACCGGCTGAAGGGACTGCAATAGGCGAAGCGCCGCCGCTCGGACGTGTCAGAACTCGACGTCCAGCTCCTCCATCTCGTCCGGCTCGGCCTTCGCGGCCTCGATCCATTCCTGGAGGAGCGCCCAGCCCATGATCGTCTCGCGATAATCCTCGCAGACGGGATCGAGCGTGACGGCATAGGTCGTGAACCGCGTCGCGACGGGGGCGTACATGGCGTCGGCCACCGTGGGCTGGTCGCCGTAGAGATAGGGCCCGCCATGGGCGCCGAGACAGGTGCGCCAGATCGAGGCGATGCGGTCGATATCCGCCTGGGCGCCGGCCCATGCCTTGAAGCCCGGATAATGCGCCTTGAGGTTCATCGGCAGGGCCGAGCGCAGATTGGCGAAGCCCGCATGCATCTCCCCCGAAATCGCGCGGCAATGCGCGCGCGCGGCGGGATCGGCCGGGAAGAGCCCGGCGCGCGGCCTGATCTCGCGCAGATATTCCGCGATGGCGAGCGTGTCCCAGATCTCGATCCCGTCATGGAAGAGCCTCGGCACGAGGAAGGAGGGGGAGAGCAGCAGAAGCTCGGCCCGGACGGAGGGATCGTCCCAGGGCAGCATCACTTCCTCGAACCTCAGGCCCGCCATTTTGCAGAGCAGCCAGCCCCGCAGCGCCCAGGCGGAATAATTCTTGCTGCTGATGGTGAGCGTCGTTTCCGCCATCGCTCGGACCTCTCCGTCTGTCGCTGCCGGCCGCCGACGCATCGCATCAACAGGAGCCGGCCGCTCGCGCCGGGGCGCGGATCGAATGACCAGGCATCGGGGATTGCAAATCCCGTGCAAGGCCGCCGCACCCGGCGCAAGCGAGACTTGCGGGGCGCAGCCATGATGTATCTCGCCTATCAGGGCCAGGACACCCTGATCGAGCCTTTTCGCACAATGGCGGCGGCGAGCCGTGCCGTGCTGGAGCGGATGCCGACGCCCTGGCGCGCCCTTCCGCAAAGCCGCGTCATGGCCGCTTCGCTGGGCATGGTCGAGCGCTTCCGCCTGACCCATGCGAGGCCGGATTTCCATCTCCCCTCCATCCGCGTCGGGAACTGCGAGGTTCCGGTTCGGGAGGAAGCGGTCCACGTCGCGCCCTTCGGCACGCTCCTGCGCCTTGCGAAGGAGAGCGAGGCGCCGCAGCCCCGCGTGCTCGTCGTCGCGCCGATGTCCGGCCATTTCGCGACGCTGCTGCGGGGGACGGTCGAGACGCTGCTGGCGGATCACGACGTCTACGTCACCGACTGGCACAATGGTCGCGACGTGCCTCTCGCGGCGGGGCGCTTCGGCTTCGACGAATATGTCGACTACATCGTCGATTTCCTGCGCGTGATGGGGCCGGGCGCCCATCTCGTGGCCGTCTGCCAGCCCTGCGTGCAGACGCTCGCCGCCGCCGCCCTGATGGCGGAGGATGACGACCCCGCCCAGCCGCTCTCCATGACCCTCATGGCGGGCCCCATCGACACGCGGCTCAACCCGACGCGGGTGAACGAACTCGCCACGGGCAAGCCCATCGAATGGTTCCGCGACAGGCTTATCGACACCGTGCCCGCCCCGCATCGCGGGCAGGGGCGGCGGGTCTATCCCGGCTTCGTCCAACTCCTCGCCTTCATGGCCATGAACATGCCCCGCCACATCCGGGCGCATCGGGACCTGTTCGAGCATCTGGTCCACGGGCGCGGGGAAGAGGCCGAGGCGATCAAGGCTTTCTACGATGAATATTTCGCCGTTCTCGATCTGCCGGACGACTTCTATCTCGAGACGGTGCAGTGGATTTTCCAGGAGCACCGTCTCGCGCGGGGCGTGCTCAGCCATCGCGGGCGCAAGGTGGATCCGGCCGCCATCCGCCGCACGGCGCTGCTGACGGTCGAGGGCGAGCGGGACGACATCTGCTCCATCGGGCAGACGCTTGCTGCCCAGGATTTGTGCAGAAGCCTGAAACCTTACCGCAAGCGCCACCACATGCAGGTGGGCGTCGGCCATTACGGCGTCTTCAGCGGGCGCAAATGGCAGGCGCAGGTCTATCCGCTGGTGAAAAACACCATCCTTGCCAGCGAATAGCAGGCGACCTCGGAAATCTCTCCGGCGCAAGGCGGCCCGTCAGAGGGCCGCTCTCTGCTTCTCGCGGCCGGCTCTTCCGACATGCGTCGGGCGGGCATGCCGCTCCGCTCCCGGAGATCGGGAGCGCGCCGGTTTTCAGCGGTATGCAATGGGAATATGCGCGGGTCGGAATCCGGTCAGGCGTCGTCTTCGTCGTCGTCGGGCGACGACAATTCGCGGACCACGAACACCACCGGCTGGGCGGTGCCGGAAATCGTGCCGGCAGCGACCAGATCGGCCGTGATCCGCTCGACGTGATCCATCAGCTTGCCGCTGCCCTTGAGGAGGTCCCGGACCTCGGACGAGGATTGCCGCTCGCCGATATCGACGATCACGACCTTGGCAGGGGCGGGGGCTGGCAGCGGCGCCGGGGCAGGCTTGGGAGACGCTTTCGGCTCGGACTCGGTGGTAGTAGCCATCTCAGGTTCCTTTGGCTTTGCTCTTGGCTTCGGCCGCCTTGCTCTTGCTGTCCTTCTTCGTGTCGGAGGCGGCGGCCTCGATGTCATCCTTGAGATCCCGAAGATCGGATTGCACGTTCTTCATGGCGTCGTCGAGTTCCTTGGAGCGCTTGTTGTTGCGCACCTCGTAATCCGCCTTGAGGAAGGCCCGCACCATGTTGACCGGAAGGTCGAGCCACCATGTCCGCTTGTCGAAATTCGCCGAATGCAGGTGCTCGCGATAGGTTTCCTGCGCGCGGATGACATCGGCCTTGAGGAAGCGCCGCATCGTCTCCTCGGTGAATTCCCACGAGGATTTGCGCTCGCCCCAGTGCCGACTTCGGAAGACCACCTTCGCGGTCCGCTCCTCGCCCCCCTCGATCACCGTCACGCTGCGCACGATCGGATCGATCGGAATGGTGGGAAAATCCTCCTGGTCGGCTTCGTACACGGTCTTGGCTTCGCGCGCCCGGCCGCTTCCCCGCACGACGGTGACGCGATTGACAAGCTTATCCATAGGCGTTCGCCCCGTGACAGAAAATGCAAAACCGCCGGCCGGCAATGGCGGCGGATCCGAGAGGGTACAAGGCGCCCGGCGCGCCGGGATGCGCGGGCGCAGTGCCGGTGCCCCGGGCAAGGCCCGTCGCGCCGAGCCCGCTTCCCGTCCCGTCCGTGGCTTGGCGAAGGCGCAAGGGCATTCACTCACGAAGTCCATGTGAAAGCTACAATATGAACGCCGGGCTCGGCAACCGTGTTCATGCCGGTCGATGCGCGGCACCGGCGAAACCGGATTCCTTCCGAAGTCCGAGCCGAGTTGCCCGGCTTGCCGAAGCCGCATGGAAAGCCTGAAAGTCAGCCGTTCCGACCGATGGGAGGAGGACGCAAGATGTCCCGGCCGTATTTCGACGAACCGATACGGGAGCGCCCGGCCTCCTCGCCGAGGCGCCGAAGCCGCGGGAGGGCGGCGCCGTGAAGCTGCGCGCCGTCCTTTTCGCTCCGGGGGATTCGGAGCGCAAATCCGCCAAGGCCCTGGCCGGCGACGCCGATGCCGTGGTGCTCGATCTCGAGGACGCCGTCGGCATCGCGAACAAGGACGCCGCGCGCGCCACCGTCGCCACCGTGCTGCGGGCCAGCACGCGGCCGGGCCTCGTGGTGCGGGTCAACGCGCGCGGCACCCCCTGGTATCTCGCCGATCTCGCGGCCGCCGTTCCGGGACGCCCGGAGGCGGTCATGCTGCCGAAATGCACGGGTCCCGACGACCTGCGCGCCCTGGACCACCACCTGGAGGCGCTCGAGGCGGCGGAGGGCCTTCCCATCGGCGGAATCGGGGTTCTGGCCCTGGTGACGGAAACCGCCGCCTCGATGCATGCGCTGGATTACCGCGGCGTCTCCGGGCGGCTGCGGGCGATGTGCTTCGGGTCGGAAGACCTTTCGTCGGATCTCGGCGTCGTCCCGCGGGACGGGGCGGGAGCCTATTCCGCCGCGATCATCCACGCGCGCGGGGCGATGCTCCTGGCCGCCGCCGCCGCCGACGTGCCCGCGCTCGACACGCCGTTCCCGGACCCGCGCGATCCCGCGGGCCTGGAGCGGGAGGCGCGATGCGCGGCGCGGGACGGGTTCGCGGGCAAGCTCTGCATCCACCCCGCCCAGGTCGAGGTGGTGAAGGCCGCCTTCACGCCTCCGCCCGACCGCGTGCGCTGGGCGGAGGCGGTGCGCGACGCCTTCGCGGCGAATCCGCAGGCCGGCGTGCTGGCCCTGGACGGCCGGATGGTGGAGCGGCTCCACCTGAGGCTCGCCGAGCGCATCCTGCGGGCGATCGCCTGAGGACGGCGGCCGCGGAATGCGCCGGGCAGGTGTTGCGCCCGTGCCCTATCGGCCGGGCGGGCCTCCGCCTACAAACGGAGGCGGGGACGATGGCGATGCGGGGTGCGGCGGGCCGGTATTCATGCAGGAGAAGGATGCGTCCCGCAGCCGGCGCCTGAAGGCGGCGCTGCGGGAGAATCTCAAGCGGCGCAAGGCCCAGGCGCGGGCCCGCGCGGACGGCCCGCGTCCGTCCGGGCCGGATTCGGAGGCCGCTCCCGCGGCGAAGGTCCCGGGCGGGCCGGCGGAACCCCAGGAGGAATGATGGACAGGATCAGGATCAGGGGAGGGCGGCCGCTCGAGGGACGCATTCCGATCTCGGGCGCCAAGAACGCGGCCCTGCCTCTCATGATCGCGAGCCTGCTCACGGGCGAGACGCTCGAGCTGCGCAACGTGCCGCGCCTCGCCGATGTCGGGCTCCTCCTGCGCATCCTCGGCAATCACGGCGTCGACCATGCCGTCACCGGAAAGCGGCCGGGCCAGACCTCCGAGACCGGCCAGACCATCCGCCTCAACGCCTCCTCCGTCATCGATACCTGCGCGCCCTACGAGCTGGTCTCGCGCATGCGGGCGAGCTTCTGGGTCATCGCTCCGCTCGTCGCCCGTTTCGGCGAGGCGCGGGTCTCCCTCCCCGGCGGCTGCGCCATCGGGACGCGCCCGGTGGATCTCCTGATCACCGCCCTGGAGCGCCTCGGCGTCGCGATCGAGATCGACGGCGGCTATGTCCAGGCGCGGGCGGCCAAGGGGCTCCGGGGGGGCGAGATCGTCTTTCCGAAGGTCACGGTCAGCGGCACCCATGTCGCGGTCATGGCCGCCTCCCTCGCCGAGGGGGAGACGGTGATCGAGAACGCCGCCCGCGAGCCCGAGATCGTCGATCTCGCCGATTGCCTCAACAAGATGGGCGCGCGCGTCAGCGGCGCTGGCACCTCCCGCATCCTGGTCCAGGGCGTCTCGCGCCTGCACGGGGCGACCCATTCCGTGATGCCCGACAGGATCGAGACCGGCACCTATGCCATGGCCGTCGCGATGACGGGCGGCGACGTCCTGCTGGAGGAGACGCGGCCCGAATATCTCCAGGCCGCCCTCGACGTGCTGGGCGAGGTCGGCGTCGACATCCAGAGCACGAACGAGGGCATCCGTGTGCGCCGCGACGGCGCGAGGCTGCGCTCCGTCGACGTCACGACCGATCCCTTCCCCGGTTTCCCGACCGATCTCCAGGCCCAGTTCATGGCCCTGATGACGCGGGCCGAGGGCACCTCGCGCATTCGCGAGACCATCTTCGAGAACCGCTTCATGCATGTGCAGGAGCTGGCCCGGTTCGGCGCCCATATCCGGCTCGACGGCGACTCGGCGATCGTCGAGGGCGTGGAGGCGCTGAAGGGGGCTCCGGTCATGGCGACCGACCTGCGCGCCTCCGTCTCGCTCGTCATTGCCGGGCTCGCGGCCGAGGGCGAGACCGAGATCCATCGCGTCTATCACCTCGACCGGGGCTTCGAGGCGCTCGAGGCGAAGCTCGCGCGCTGCGGCGCCGAGATCGAGCGCTTGCGAGCGGCCTGACCGGGCGGCTCGACGATCGGAGAGCTTGCGCGGCGCCGCGAGGCGGCACATGGTGACGGCGTCATGCCGAGCTTCGTCATCCTGGTCCTTCTTGTCGCCCTCGGGGCGATCGGCGTCGGCATCCTCCTGACGGCTGTCGGCATTTACCGGCGCCTCGGCGAATTGATCGCCACCATTGCCGACCTGCGCGGCATCGTCGCCGTCAGCCAGGCCGAGATCGGCCAGGCGGCAGACGGGATCGGGCGGGTCCATGACGACCTCGCCCGCCTCGTGAGGGACGCCAACAAGGGCGCCGAGATCGTGCGCGCGGTGACGCGCCTGCCCACCCGCTGAGACGGATCCGGCCGGGAGCGATCGGTCGCCTCGTCATTCCGGGTCGCCCGGCGGCGAATGCCGGGCACCCCCTTGTCACCCCCGGCCGAAGCGAAGCGGAGGGGAAGGGGATCCAGGAGGGCTCGCTGGCGACTCTGGATCTCCTTCCCGGCCCTTCGGGCCGCCGGGGATGACAAGGGAGCTTCGAGCGCCTCGTATCCCTCAGCCGAGATGATGACGGAGAGACAGCTTTCCGCCGGCTGTGACGAAGAAATGAAAGAGATGCAGCCGAGGCATTCGGCCGGAAGAGGGATGACGGCTGTGAATATGCCTGAAATCCACTGTGTCCCTGAAAGCACATCTCCAACAGCATCGATGTAGCTGCGGACGCCATCCCTTCCGTTCATACAGGGAGAAATGGCCGTAAAGCCTTCTGCGGTTCACCCTCCCATGCGCTCAGAGCAACTGACAGGCGAAGGCGCGCCTTGTTTTGGCCGCCTCGATTTCAGACAGGGCAGGTCCCTGAAACAATCAAGGCGAGTTGCTTTGAATATCTCTCGTGGAATTGTAGCGTCTCTCGCGTTCATCTGTGCTTCTTCCGGCGTCGCTCATGCCGATGTCGATCCCCTCTTCCCCCAATTCAGTTCGGTCCACGCGCGGCATGCGTCCTTGCAGGCGCGGCCTGCGTCGCAGGCGGGCGGACATTCCGCCGGGGCGGGCCTCGCCACCTGGTACGGGCCCGGCTTCCACGGCCGCAAGACGGCGAGCGGGGAGCGCTTCAACACCCGTGATCTCACCGCCGCGCACCGCACGCTTCCCTTCGGCACCCGCGTCCGCGTCGAGGCGGCGAATGGCCGCTCGGTCGTGGTGCGGATCAACGATCGCGGCCCCTTCCGGCGCGGCGCCGTCATCGACCTCTCGCGCGCTTCCGCCGACGCCATCGGCATGGGCGGGACGATGCGCGTCAGCCTCGTCGTGCTGGGCCGAAACTGAGCTTTTGCCTTAACCAGTACGGTCCTTGTAGGCTTCGGCTTCCAGCCACGCGCTCATGCGCGGCAGGAGGTCGGGGCCGGTGGCGAGGCCCTCGCGCCAGTCCGGGGCGTCGGGCCTCAGGATCGCCATCCAGCCCTCGCCGAACGCATCCCGGTTGAGAAGGATCGGCCTTTCAGCAAGGCGCTCGTTATAGCCGACGAGCGTCCCGTCGAAGGCCGCGCGGGCGGCCCCGACCCACTTGCCGCATTCCACCATCGCGAACCATTTGTCGCGCCAGAACGGCTTGCCGACGCGCTTCGGCGTGAAGACGAGGGCATCGCCGGCGAGGGCCATGGAGAGCGGCGTGAAGCCGGCCCGCACGGTGCCGTCGCCGAGCGGCAGGTACCAGACCTGGTTCGGGATGTCGTAGAGGCGGTCCTCCGGGAAGTCGTGATCGCCGATGCGTACCATGGCGCTCAATAGGTCAGGACGCGGACGTCGTCGTCCATGATCGCCTGGATCATGGCGACCGCACCCATGAGGCCGTCGCATTCGGCGATGAGGTCCTCCGTCCCGGTCCCCGAAAGGCCGAGATTGGCCGGGCAGGCCCAGAGCCGCACCCCCTGCTCGCGCGCCTCCCGGATCCAGTCGAGCACCGTCTTCGGGTCGCCGGGATCGATCCGAATTGCCTCGGCGACGCCCTTCCGCATGAGCTTGCCCGCCGCGGCCGTGCAGACGAGGTCGACCTCGTAATCCATCGCGGCTGCGACGGCCGCATGATAGAACGGCGCGCCCAGCTCCTCCGGGTTGCCCGGGTCGGTGTTCATCAGCACGACGAGAAGCCGCCGGCTCATGCCGCCCGGCTCCAGGCATTTTCGAAGACATAGTCGTCGCGCCCGATCTCGTGGGCGAGAATGTCCTCGGCGCGGGCGCATTCGGCCGGGGAGGGGAGGCCGGCTTCGGGTTTCAACCCGAAGCCGGCGGCGAGGCAACGAGCGAGGTGCCCCGGAACGACGGGGGCGAAGCTGCGGAGGTCTCCCACGCGGTGGCGCGGATCGGCTGTGGGCTTTCCTCCCTCGGTGCGACGGCGCAGGAGGGCCAGCGGCGCGGTGCGCGAGAGGTCCTCGACCAGCGTCGCCTGGTGCAGGGCCGCGCGTCGGCCGAGGCGGCCGGCGGAGCCCGAGACCTTGGCGTCCGCGATCTCGATGCTCCCCGTCGTCGCGAGCCGCGCCGGAAAGCCGAGACCGACGAGTGCCATGGCGAGTGCCTCGGCGGCGCGCCGGCCGAACTCCGCGCCGGGCCGCTCGAGCACGAGGTCGAAGGCGAGCACGCCGGGTCCCATTACGACCGCGCCCCCGCCGGTGACGCGCCGCGCGATCTCGATGCCGGCGGCGCGGCAGGCATCGAGGTCGAGTTCGGCCGCAACATCCTGGTTGCGCCCGATCACGCAGGAGAGCGGATAGCGGTGAAGACGGAGCGTCGCGGGGGCCTCCCCCGCATCGGCGCCCGCCAGCAGCGCCGCGCTCATGGCGACGTTCCAGCGGGCCGGGCGCAGGCCCGTATCGAGGACGCGCAGGCTCATTGCCTCGTCATCTCCTCGATCTTCAGCCGCCGCCCGAAGGCATCGAAGAAATGTCCCTCGTTGAGGACGAGGCGATCGTCGTCGAGGCGGTTTTCCAGTTCACGCAGGCGGATGCGGGCGGCCGGATTGTCGAGCGGGCGGCCGAACGCGTCCCGGCTCGGGAAGAAGGCGACGCCGTCCCAGGGCTGCCCCGCCCCGGCGAGCATGGCCAGGATGTCGCTCCATTCGACCTCCGTGCCGATCACGTTGACATAGGTCGAGCAGACCGGCGTCACGGTCGTCTCGCCGATCTCGACAAGCACGATGAGCGCCGTGAAGGAGCCGCCTTCGGCATATTCCTGCGCCAGCCAGCGCCCGAATCCGGGCTCAGAAATCGACAAGCGGCGTCTCCGGGATGACGTTCTCGAACAGGATCCAGAAGGCCGAGCCCCTGGCCTGACGATACCAGTCCTCGAAGGCGGCGAGGGCGGTAGCCGGGTCGGTCCGCTCCTCCGCGGCCTCGGCCGGAGGGACGGAAATCGCCCGGAACATCGCGGCGCAGACCGGCGCGAAATGCGCGAGGATTTCCGTGCGAGCCTCGCTGTCGGACGACCAGCCGAGCCGCGTCCGCAGGATCGCGAGGCCATGGGCCGAGGCCGCCGGCTCATCCTGCGTGCCGTCGATCGCCTCGGCGAGGGCGCGGACGAGATTGGCGCGGCGGAAGGCGAAGGCGCGGGCCTCGGCAAGCTCGGCGACGCGGCGGGCGAAATCGCGCCGATAGGCATCCTCGGCCGAGGCGGCTGCATCAGCCGCCGCGCCGAGATCGGTGAGCCAGGGAGAGAGGCCGCTCATGCGGGGCTCTTCTCGGGCGCGGGGCCTGGCGAAGGAGAGTGGGAGTCGAACCCACCAGAGACCGGCTCGCGGCCCCTCCCGGATTTGAAGTCCGGACGCCCCACCGGGGACGCTTCTCCTCCAGACGGCGCGCCGTCCTCGGCCGCGACGGGGCGGAACAGGTCCAGCCGGTGCGGATTGACGCGCCTCAGGTCGCCCCGGCGCAAGGTGACGCCGTGGCGGTCGAGGAATTCCAGGATCTGGATCGCCACCTTGCGCCCGTTCTCCACCCGGTCGCGGAACTGCGCGGCCGTGAACTCGCCCTTGGCATTCTCTTCGCCCAGCCGCGAGACGATGTCGACCATTTCGGCGACGGCCTCGCGCAGGAAGAAATGGTCATGCGCCACCTCGTCGAGCCGTCCGAGGCGGCCGAGCGTCTTGAGGAGGGCGCGGACATCCGGCTCGCTCTCGTCCGTGATCCCGGCGATGTCGCGCACGCGGGGTGGGCGGAAGCGTTCGGCGCCGCCCAGCAGGTCCAGGATGCGAGGCGCGCGCTCCTTGTCCCGCGCGGAAAGCTGGACGACGTGGCCCGGCAGGCGGATCCAAGCGCCCTCGATCGCGAGCGTCCCGGCCTTGGCCAGAACCTGGAGCAGCACGCGGAAGGCGGGAGCGGGAAGGCGCGGCTCCATGGCGAGGCGCAGCCGCTCGATGCCGAGGCCCATGAGGTCGGGATTGGCCGCGTGGAACTCCTCGAGGCGGAAGGCGAGGCTCCGCTCCATCCGCTCGACCGTCTGCGGCAGGAGCGCGATCCTGGTCTCGCCGACCGGCAGTTCGGTCAGGTCGAGCGCCCGGGCCAGCGCCTCCACCTTCTGCGGCGCGAGGGCGCGGTCGCGGCCGAAGGCGGCGAGGTCGAGATGGAAGGGAGCGATGTCGAGCAGGCCGGCCAGCGCGTCCGCCGGGTTCTCAAGCCCCGCCGCGGCGAGTTGGGCCATCCGCTCGTGCGTCCGGCGCCTGCGCTGCGGCGCGCGCAGGTCGAGGAGGTGGCCACCGCCGATCGTGCGCCGGGCGGAGGTGTCGCGCAGCACGAAGCGGTCGCCGATTGCAGCCGCGATCGGCGTTTCGAGGACGAGTTGCGCGAGACCCGTCTCGCCGGGCGCCAGCGCCGCCTCCGAGAGGGGCACGAGCCGGGCCGCGACCTCCGCCGCCGCATGGTGCAGGCGCACCGGCATCCAGGCCCCGAGCGGCTTCGGCTCCGTGCCGAGGAGGCGAAGCTCGACATCGATCCTCGTCGCCGGCGCGTGGAGGCGCGGATCGCAGACGACGTCGCCTCGGTGCGCCGCCTCGCGCCCCATGCCGTCGCCCGCGAGGTTCAGCGCGCAGCGATCTCCCGCCGCCGTTTCCTCGGCCGCCTCGTTCTGGGCATGGATGGCGCGGATGCGGGCGGGCGTGCCGGCGGGCGAGACGGCCACCCGGTCGCCGACCCGCGCGCGTCCCGACAGGACCGTGCCGGTCACGACCGTGCCGGCGCCCGTCAGCGTGAAGCAGCGGTCCACGGCGAGGCGGAAGAGCCCGTCGCCGGCCCGCGCTGCGTGACAGCGGGCCTCTGCGAACAGCATCTCGCGCAGGAACTCGATGCCCTCGCCGGTCCGCGAGGAGGCCGGCAGGATCTCGGCCGAGGCGAGGCGCGTGCCGGCGAGGAGGGCGCGCGTCTCCGCTTCCGCTTCGGCGAGGCGCTGTGGCTCGACGAGGTCGGCCTTCGTCAGGACGACGAGGCCGTCCCGGATGCCGAGCAGGTCGAGGATGGCGAGATGCTCGCGCGTCTGCGGCATGGGCCCGTCATCGGCCGCGACGGCGAGGAGCGCGAAATCGATGCCGCTCGCGCCGGCCACCATGGTGTGGACGAAACGCTCGTGCCCCGGCACGTCGACGAAGCCGAGCCGCCCGCCGCCCGGGACCGGCAGGTAGGCGAAGCCGAGATCGATTGAGATGCCGCGCGCCTTCTCCTCCTTCAGGCGGTCGGTCTCGACGCCGGTCAGGGCGCGGACCAGCGACGTCTTGCCGTGGTCGATATGCCCGGCCGTGCCGATGATCATGCCGCCGCCTCGCGCGCGGCGCGGGCCTGGGCCTCGTCGTCGAGGGTGGCGCGGGCAGCCGGGAGGAAGGGCGCGCAGAGAGTGCTGCCGCCCGCCTGCGCCCGCAGCAGCCAGGTGAGTCCCTGCTCGGGATCGCGGGCGACGCCTTGCCCGAGGACGAGGGCCGCTCCCAGCATCGCCGCGCCGTCGGCGTCGCCGGCCTCCGCGCCTCGGCGCCACCAGCTTGCCGCCTCGGCCGGGTCGCGCGGCACGCCGAGGGCGTTGTGGTGCAGCATGCCGAGGCGCGTCATTGCCGAGGCGATGCCGGCGGCGGCGGCCTTGCGCGCCCAGATCGCCGCCTCGGCCGGATCGGGCGCGATCTCCTCGCCTTCGAGTAGCATCCAGCTCAGCATGTCCTGGGAGGGCGCGTCCCCTTGTGCGGCGGCGGCGCGGTAGAGGGAGAGGGCGCGATGGAAATCGGGCTCGACGCCCTCGCCCTTGAACAGGAGCGCGGCAAGGTTGCGCCGGCCGACCGGGTCCCCCGCCTCGGCGGCGAGACTCAGCCATTTCATCGCCACGACACCGTTCTTCTCGACGCCGAGTCCCTCGGCGAAACAGGCCCCGATGTTATTTTGGGCGCGGGCATGGCCGGCGCGGGCAAGGGGATGCCACAGGGCGAGAGCCGAATCGTAGTCGCCGGCCTCGGCCCTGTCCCGCGCGAGGGCGAGATCGGCTTCAGGGCTGCGCTCGGGCCCGGCCCGGAAGAGGCGACCGAGCCAGCTCACGGCGCGTCCAGGGCGGAGAGGTTGGCGGCGAAGCCGGCCTCATCCTCCAGGCAGCGGCAATCGAGCCGGAAGGCACCGTCCTCTATCCGCCCGATCACCGGGAGGGGAAGGGCACGGAAGGCGGCGGCGAGCGCTTCCAGGGTGCCTCCGCCAACCCTCCCCCCGCTTGCGGTGGGGAGGGCGGACTCGCGCGAAGCGCGAGCCGGGTGGGGGGGCTCTCCGCCCGCTTCCCGGCCGGGCGCTCGCGTCGGCGCCCCCCACCCCGGTTCGCCCCTTCGGGGCGACTCGGCCCTCCCCGCCGCTCCGCGGGGAGAGGGTGGGAGCGGCGTGATCTTCAATGCGTGACTCGGCAGCGTCGCGAGGGGGAGGGCGCCGGAGCCGATCTGGCTCGCGCAGGGCACGACCTCCACCTCGAAGAGCGGGCCGAGCGCCGCGCGAAGCGGCTCGGCCATGCGCTCGGCGACGGCGGCGATCTCGGCGGTGGCGCGCGCGAGGTGGCGGAGCGTCGGCAGGCTCCCGGCCAGCGTTTCCGGGTTGCGGTAGAGGCGGAGCGTCGCCTCGATCGCCGCGAGCCTGATCTTGTCGACCCGCATGGCGCGCTTCATCGGGTTCCTGTTGATCCGCGCGACGAGGTCGCGGCGGCCGACGACGAAGCCGGCCTGCGGGCCGCCCAGCAGCTTGTCGCCGGAGAAGGTGACGAGGTCGGCGCCTTCCGCCACCGCCTCGCGGACGGTCGGCTCATGCGCGAGGCCGAAGGAGCGCAGGTCGGCCAGGGTGCCCGAGCCGAGATCGTGGACGAGCGGCACGCTCCGCTCGCGGGCGAGAGCGGCGAGGGCGGGCGTGCCGACCGAGGCCGTGAAGCCCTGGATCAGGAAATTCGACGTATGCACCTTGAGCAGGAGTGCGGTATCCGGGCCGGCTGCGCCCTCGTAGTCGCGCAGATGCGTCCGGTTGGTGGTCCCGATCTCGACGAGCCGCGTGCCCGAGCGCTCCATGATGTCGGGCAGGCGGAAGGCGCCGCCGATCTCGATCAGCTCCCCGCGCGAGACGACCGTCTCGCGCCCCCGCGCCAGCGTGTTCAGCACGATCATGAGCGCGGCGGCGTTGTTGTTGACGAGCGTCGCATCCTCGGCGCCGGTCAGTTCGCACAGAAGTCCCCGCACCAGCGCGTCGCGCTCGCCGCGCCGGCCCGTCGCGAGGTCGAATTCGAGCGCGACGGCCTCGCGCATCGCGCGCGTCGCCGCCTCGACCGCCGCCTCGGCCAGGATGGCGCGGCCGAGATTCGTATGCAGCACCGTGCCGGTCAGGTTGAAGACCGCGCGCGCCTTGGGCCGCGCCTCGGCGGCGAGCGCCGAGAGAAGCGCCGCGCCGAGCCCGGCGAGGGCCGGCGCCTCGCCGCCCGCGCGAAGCCGCGCCCGCGCCTCCCCGAGCGCCGCGCGGGCGGCGGCGAGGGCCGCCGGCCGGCCATGGGCGGCGATCGCGGTGCGGCCGGCCTCCGAGGTCAGCACCTCGTCGACCGAGGGCAGGAGCCGGAGCGAGGTCAATATCCCATGAGGAACGGGTTGCGGCCGCTGCGGCGCAAGCCTTCCTCCCCCAGCAGCATGTCGAGGGCGAGCGTCGCGACATCGTCCGCCACCGGATCGAGAGCGGGATGCTTCGCCTGCTGGAGCACCTTGGCGAAGGTCCGGCAGCGCGAGCAGCATTCGGCCTTCACCGCCCCCGCGCTGCCGTCCAGCTCCTGGTAGGAGATGCCCTCGGTCGAGCCGCAGGCGGTGCAGCGGATGCGCACGTAGTTCCACAGGGTCCCGCACAGGGAGCAGGAGCAGAACCGCGCCCCGTGCGCGCCCTCCCAGCCGACGATCACCGAGGAGGTCGGCGGGCTTCCGCAGGCCGGGCAGATGCCGTCCCCGACCGGGACCAGCGCCGCGGCGTCGAGCCGGCTCGCGGCGCGCGCGGCATAGACCTGGAGGGCCGCCGCCGCGAAGACATGGGCCGCCGCGTCATGGGCCGGGATGGCGTCGGCCGTGACGTTGTCGGCCATCCAGGCCAGCATCTCGTCGTCGGTCTGCACGAGGCGGCCGAGAGCGGCACGGGCATCCGGCGGCATCTCGGTCTCGGCGGCGGCGCGGAAGAAGCGGCGCAGGGTCTCGCGGCAGGCCGGATCGGCGGAGAAGCGCGAGCGGGGGAGCGCCGGCATCCCGTATTCGCGCGAGCGGCCCAGGGCGTCGGGCGGGGGCAGGGCGGGGTCGGGAAGCCCGTCCTGGATCTCGGCCTGCACCTCGGCCATCCGGCCGAGAAAGGACAGATAGGGCCCCAGCGGATGATGCGGGGCGACGGCGGCGAAACGCGCGGCGCGGCGCCGGAACAGGTCGGGCGAGGGGGTCCGCGCGAAGGGCGGAGCGACGACCTCGCCGATGGGGACCGCATCGGGCCCGGAACCGCCGAGCTGAGCCATCATCACCTCACGAACCGGTCGGGAAGGCCGCTCGGGCTCGTCCAGCCGCAACCCGGCCCAGCCACCGGGATCAGAGGTCAATCGCGGCCCCTTGTCCAGGCGGGCCGGGCTCATACCTTCGGCCCGCTCCTTTCGCCTGAGGGCTTACGCCGCGGGGGCGGCCGGCGGAGGGCGCTTGCGGCCGCGGACGAGGTCGCGCAGCCATTTGCGATGATGGCGCCAAGCCCAGCCGCCGGTCACGTAGCCGCGGGTCATCGCCTGGATCGTGCCCTGCACCCAGATCGCCGCATAGGCGTGGACGATCCAGACGGTGATCATGAAGATGGCGAGGATCGCATGGGCGAGCACCGCCACGCGCTTCTGCGGGATCGTGGTCCAGGTGTAGAAATACTGGTCCCAGATCGCGATGCCGGTGAGGAACAGGCCGGGGACGAGCAGGGAGAAGGCCCAGAAGACCAGCTTCTGCCCGGCATTGTACTTGCCGACCTCGGGCAGCTTCTCCTCGTGGCCGCTGAGCACGTCGCGCACCCTCGACAGCCAGATCCAGTCGGTCTTCTCCGGCACGTTGGCCCAGGCGAAGCGCAGGAACATGAGCAGCCAGGCGACGATGAGCACGCAGCCGATGATCGGATGCAGCGCGCGCAGCGTCGGGCCGCCGCCGAAGAAGGTGGCGAGCCAGTAAAGGCTCGGATGGAACAGCGCGAGGCCGGACAGCGCCAGCAGCACGAAGCTGACGGCGAGCGTCCAGTGGTTGACCCGGGTCAGGGCCGAATAGCGCCTGACCGTCACTTGCGGATGCACCTCGGGTTCGACGCGCCGGATGGGGTCGCTCATGTCGACTTGCCTCCCGTCAGCCGGGCGGCCGCCTCCTCGTCCTCTTCGGTGACCTTGTTGGGTCCCGCGACGAGATGGTGAACGAGGCCGAAAGCGGCCGTGAGCCCCATGATGGCGAAGCCCGCATATTTGGCGACGCCCTTCCACGCCTCGACGAGCGGGCTGATGCGCGGATCGTCCGGCAGCCCGGCATAGAGCGAGGGCTGGTCGGCATGGTGCAGCACGTACATGACATGCGTGCCCCCGACGCCCGGCGGGTCGTAGAGGCCCGCCTTGTCGAAGCCGCGGGATTTCAGGTCCTTGATGCGCCCTTGCGCATGCTGCTTCATCTCGGCCTTGGTGCCGAAGACGATCGCCTTGGTCGGGCACGCCTTGGCGCAGGCCGGTCCCTGGCCGACCGCGACGCGGTCGGAGCAGAGCGAGCATTTGTACGCCTTGTGGGTGACGTTCGAGATGCGCGGGATGTTGAAGGGACAGCCCTTCACGCAATAGCCGCAGCCGATGCATTTCTCATGGTCGAAATCGACGATTCCGTTCGTGTACTGGACGATGGCGCCGGGGGAGGGACAGGCTTTCAGGCAGCCCGGATCGGCGCAATGCATGCAGCCGTCCTTGCGGATCAGCCATTCCAGGTTGTCGGTCTGCGGGTTCACCCATTCGGTGAACTTCATCAGCGTCCAGGTATTCGGCGAGAGGTCGGCCGGATTCTGGTGGCTGCCCGTATTGTATCCGATCTCTTCCCGCAGGTTGTTCCATTCCAGGCAGGCCGACTGGCACGCCTTGCAGCCGATGCATTTGGAGACGTCGATGAGCTTCGACACCTCCTCGAGCCGCCGGCCGGGCGCGGGGATCGAGGAGGCCGAGCGCCGCAGCAGGTCCTGCTCGCCGAAGGCCGGCGGGGTCGGCGCGGTGGGTGGGTTCACGGTGATGGTCATGGTGCCCGCCCTCCCTATGCCGCCGGCCCGGCGACGGCCTCGATATCGACCAGGAACGCCTTGAATTCCGGCGTCTCGCTATTCGCGTCGCCCACATAGGGCGTGAGCGAATTGGGCCCCCACCCTTTTCTGGCGGCGCCGATGAAGCCCCAATGGAGGGGAATGCCGACGACGTGGACGGGCTTGCCGTCGCAGATCAGGGGCCTGATCCGCTTGGTGACGACGGCCTTGGCCTTGACGGAGCCCCGCTTCGACCAGATCCGCACCCAGCCGCCGGGCTTGATGCCTTTCTCCTTCGCCAGCTCCTCCGAGATCTCCACGAAGAATTCGGGCTGGAGCACCGAATTCACATGGTTGTTCTTGGTCCAGTAGTGGAAATGCTCGGTCAGGCGGTAGGAGGTCGCCG
>NZ_DAOLAJ010000069.1:0-18730 GCF_035325185.1 Enterovirga sp.
CAAAGGGCCATCAGAGACGGACGGCAAAAAATCTCAGATATTCGGCCTCAGCGGGTCTCCGCCGGAATCTGCCCGACAACGGGCTCCGCAAAGTCCCGGAAACAGCGAGGTTTTTGGAGTGACGGAAAAGAAAAAAGCGTAGCGCCTACAATAGCTTAAGTCGTGGCGGAGAGGGGGGGATTCGAACCCCCGATACGGTTGCCCGTATGCCGCATTTCGAGTGCGGTGCATTCAACCACTCTGCCACCTCTCCAGGTCCAAGCGTGGTCGGCGCAGCCCCTATCATGCGGGCGGGACGCGAACAAGGACGGATCGCCCCCAGCCGCGAAGACGGGATCACCCTCTGCGCTCGGGACCCAGGGGATCCTCGCCGTTCGCCGCCAGCGCCTTCGCCCATTTGTCGAGCCACCATCCGTAGGGCTCCGGCCAGGAGGAGAAATCGCGCTCCACACCCATCTGCCAGGCCGCGTGATGCGCCCAGAAGGGATTGAACAGGATTTGCCGGCCAATGCAGACGAGATCGGCCTGGCCCGCCTGCAAGATCCGCTCGGCATATTGCGGAGTGCGGATCATGCCGACCGCAGCGGTCGGGATCCCGGCTTCGCGGCGGAGCCGGTCGGCCAGTTCCACCTGGTATCCCGGCCCACGAGCGAGGTTCGAATTCGTCGCGCCCGCGCGCATGTTCCCCCCGGAGGAACAGTCGATGAGGTCGATTCCGGCCTCCCGAAGCTTGCGGGCCAGCACCACGCTGTCGTCTTCCGTCCAGCCGCCCTCGATCCAGTCGGTCACCGAAAGCCGCGCGAGCAGCGGCATCGAGGACGGCATCGTCGCGCGCAGCCGCGCCACCACGGCGAGAGGCAGCCGCATCCGGTTCTCGAGAGAGCCGCCCCACCGGTCTGTGCGGCGGTTCGCCAGCGGCGACAGGAAGCTTTGCAGAAGGTAGCCGTGCGCCATATGCACTTCGAGCATGTCGAAGCCGGCAAGCAGGGCCCGCCGCGCGCCCGCCGCGAAAGCCTCGATGACGCCCTCGATCTGCGCCTCGCTCATCTCGACCGGCATCTGCCAGCCCTCCGAAAGCGGAACGGCCGAAGCCCCCATCGGGAAGAGCTGCTCGTCGCCCGCAGCGAGGTCGCGCTCACCGATCGGGCCGTTGCCCTCATGGGCGCGCTGCTGCCCGCCCTTGCGCCCGCCATGGCTGATCTGGATCGCGGTCTTCGCGCCGTAGCGCTTCATCTCGCTCACCAGCCGGGCCATCGGCTCAATCTGGCTGTCGGCCCAAAGGCCCGGATCGCCATTGCTGACGCGGCCCGCGCGGGTGACGAAAGTCTGCTCCAGGATGACGAGCCCCGCCCCACCCATCGCCATGCGCTGGTAATGCGCGAACTGGAACGGCGTCAGGCGGCCGTCCTCGGACGAATAGGTCCCCATCGGCGACACGACGATGCGGTTCTTGAGGGTCACGCCGCGCAGCCTGTAGGGCTGGAAGAGCAGCGGGAGCGTCCGGCTGTCGGATGCAGGTTGCATGGTCCCGTCCTCGCTCAAGGGGCCAATGCGACGATCCGGCCGACGACCTCGGCGATCGGGGGGCTTTGCGCCTCGTCGAGGCTGTCGAACAGCCGCTCGCCCAGGTCCCTGCCGGCGCCGGCCAGCGCACCGAGCCGGGCCATGCGCGCCTCGAACACCCTCAGCGCCCGCGCGGGATTCTGGAAGATCAGCTCGCGCGGCATCTGGGAGGAATGGGCCTCGCGCCGGCCGCCGCCCTTCATCCTGAGCGTCACCCGGGAATCCAGCGCGCCGCCAACCGCATCCGGGGCCACGGTGGTTTTCGCGACAAGACCGAGGATCGTCGGATCCTCCCGCATCGTCACGCCCATGTCGTAGGTGATGTCGCCCTGCGACAGCATCGCCGCGACGGCAAAGGCGGTCGAAGCCTGCGTCTGCACCGGCCGTTCGTAGGGTCCCTTGAAATTCGTGCCGGGATAATTGGTATAGGGCTCCCAAAGCGTCACTTCGATCGCCTCGATCGCGCCCGGATCCACGCCTTCGCCGTGCAGCTTCTGCGCCGCCATGGCAGCGGGCATGTTGTCGCCGAGCGTCGCATAGGGCTTGGCCATGATGGTACGCATGGCGGCCGGGTCCGGCGGCGTCGCCCAGACGGCGGGGGTCTCGTCCATTCCCGCGACCGTCGCGAGAAATCCCTTCGGCCCGTCGAGGGCCTGCGGGGCCCCGGCCACCCCTTGCCCGGCAAGGTAGGCGGCGATCAATCCCCCCTGGGCCGCGCGGCCGTTCTGCACGCGCCACTCGTCGCTGCCCGCCCGGACCGGTTCGAGCGTCCCGCCGGTCATGCTCGCCGCGATCGAGACTGCCGAGGCGGCCCGGCGGGCATCGAGGCCGAGCAGGGCGGCGCCTCCCGCCGCCGCGGCGATCGTGCCGAAGGTCGGGCTCGTGCGGAAGCCGCGTCCGATCAGCCGGCGCGCCACGATTTCCTCACGCCCGAGCCAGTTGATCGTGCTGTAGCCGGCGACCATCGCAGCCAGGACGTCCGCGAGGCTCGCGCCTTCGCGCTCGCCCAGCGCCACGACGGCCGGCGGCACCAGCGAGCCGGGATGCGTCCAGGAATCATGGTCGGTATCATCCTGGAAATGGGCATGGGCCGCGACGCCGTTGGCGAAGGCGGCATCCGCCGCCGAGAGCGGCGCGCCCGAGATCCAGGCCCTTGCGCCTCCCCGCTCGACGCATTCCGCCAGCGCAACCGCGGCTCGCGCGGTGGGCTCGGTTCGCGCCGACAGCGACAGGCCGAGCGTATCGAGAAGGCAGATGAGCGCCTTCTCCCGGATGTCGCGATCAAGTTGGAGGGCGGGAAAGCCCGCAAGGTATTCGCCGAGCGTCTCGCCCGCGGTTTTCCGGCTGGCAGCCGTCATGGTCCGGTTCCTTTCGGAGCGCTGGATTTCAGGGGAGTCAGCCGCGGCTGTAGAGCCAGGCGCGGCTCGTGCCGATGCCGCCGCGCCGCAGGCGCACGAGGCTCAACGCATGAGCCCATGCCGCCATGAACACGTCCAGCACGACGGCCTTGTCGATCCGCCTGATGCCCTCGCCCGCCAGGATTTCGGCCATCACGCCCTCGGCGGGGACGATGACGTCCGCGCCCCGCGCGATCAGCTCGCGCGCCTTCCCGGCGAAGGCGGCGACCAGCCGGGACGGCTCCTCGCGCGCGGCCATCAGCTCGTATTCGTCCATGCCGGGCGAGAGCGACGTCACCTCCAGCACCCGTGCCTCCAGATGGTGCTTGGCCACCGAGAGGCTCGTCATGTAGGCGACGTTCGGCGCGTTGGAGATCAGCCCGATCCGGGAGCCCAGCGAGCAGCCGACCAGCAGCGAAGCCTCGGTCAGCGAGACCACCGGGATGTCGACGGCCGTGCGCATCTCGCGCAGGAAGGGCTCGCTGAAGGAGCCCATGACGAAGGCGTCGTAGCCGCGCGTCTCGGCCTCGACCGCCATCTCCACCAGGGGCGCCAGCACGCGGTGATAAGTATAGGCGTTGCCCAGCGCATCGCTCGGGCTGAGGTCGCCGTAGGTCCCCTCGGGCAGGCCCTGGACATGCACTTCGGCATCCGGCCCGAGGAAGGCCGCGGCCTGGGCCTCGATGCCGCGCTTGTAGGCCCCGATGCGGCTCAGCTCGTTGACCGACTGATGCCATATGCGCAACGTCATTTTTCTGTCCTTCGGAAGACCCGGTTCTCGTCTTCGCGGATCGCGCTCAGGCGCGACGCGCGACGGCGGCTGCGGGGAACACCTCCGGCCCCAGGGGCGTCTCGCCGTTCGAATCGAGCGCCCGCTTCCACTTGTCGAGCCACCAGCCGTATTGCGGCGTCCAGTCCGCGAAATTCGCGTTCACGCCGAGAGCCTCCGCGGCGTGATGCGCCCAATAAGGATCGAACAGCGCCTGGCGGGCGATGCAGATGAGGTCCGCCCGGTCCTCCTGGAGGATGCTTTCAGCGAATTCCGGCGTGCGGATCATCCCGACGGCCGCGGTCGGAATCCCGGCCTCCGCCCTGATGCGGTCTGCGAAGGGCACCTGGTAGCCGGGGCCGCGGCCGAGGCTGGAATTGGTCGCGCCGAGGCGCAGATTGCCCCCCGAGGAGCAATCGACCAGATCGATCCCCGCCTCGGACAGCGCCCGCGCCAGCACGACGCTGTCGTCGATCGTCCATCCGCCCTCGATCCAGTCGGTGGCCGAGATCCGCGCGAAGAGCGGCATGGAATCGGGGACGACCGCCCGCACCGCGCGCACGATGTCGAGCGGAAAGCGCATGCGGTTCTCGAGGCTTCCGCCATATTCGTCCTCCCGCTGGTTGGCGAGCGGCGACAGGAAGTTCTGCAAGAGATAGCCATGCGCCATGTGGATCTCGATGAGATCGAACCCGGCCAGGACGGCCCGCCGCGCCGCGGCCGCATAGGCCCGGCGCAGGCCCTCGAGCTGCTCCGCGCCGAGAGGCTCCGGCGTGAGCCATCCCTCGCCGAGCGGCAGCGCGGAGGGCGCCATCGGGGTCCAAAGCTCCTCGCCCATCGCGAGGTCGGCATCGGTCAGCGGGCCGTTGCCGCGAAAGGCGCGCTGCATGCTGGATTTGCGTCCGCCGTGATTGAGCTGGATGCCCGCCTTCGCTCCGTAGCTCTTCATATGGCTCACCAGGGCGCGCATCCCGCCGATCTGGCCGTCCTCCCACAATCCGGGATCGCCGTTCGTCACCCGGCCCCGCCGCGTGACCGAGGTCTGCTCGACCATCACCAGACCGGCGCCCCCCATCGCGAAGCTCGCGTAATGCGTATGGTGAAACGGCTGGAGCGCGCCGTTCTCGGCCGAATAGGTGCCCATCGGGGAGATGACGATGCGGTTCTTCAGCGTGACGCTGCGCAGGCTGAATTCCGAAAACAGTTTCACATCGTTCGACGTCATTTTCCCTTCCCTCCCCGCGCCGCGGCGGCGCCGGGCGCAAAGCTTCCCTGCCCGCTCCCTCCGGGGAGCGGGGCCTGTGGATACGAATGTTCGGCCGTCAGACGGCTTGCGGGCCCGGCGCGATCCCCTTGGGGGGCATGCAGGAGGCCTGCGGATTGAAGGTGGTCGGAATGATCACGCGGCGCGGCTCCTGCCTCTGGCCGTTGATGATGTGGTCGAGCAGAAGCGTCGCCGCCGTCGCGCCGACCTCGTTCTGGTCCCAGGTGACCACGCCGATCGGCGGCTGGTGCAGGTCGCACAGGTCGTTCTGGCCCGATGCGATCACGGAGATGTCCCGCGGGATCGAGAGCCCCCGCGTGCGGATCGCGCGCAGCACCCCCGACAGCATGTCGATGCCCCCGGCGATGATCGCCGTCGGAGGCTGCGAGAATCCGAGCAGCGAGGAGGTCGCGCGGTAGGCATGGTCTCGCAGGAAGCTCTCCGCGACGAGGAGTTCCGGCGCGGCCTTCAGCCCCCGCTCGGCATGAGCGCGCTCGAAGCCGCGCACGCGCGCCGCCCCCGGATGAAGCCGCGTCGGGCCCGTCAGGAGGGCGATGCGGCGATGTCCGAGATCCAGGAGATGGCCGGTCGCCGCCAGCGTGCCCCCCTCGTGGTCCGCATAGACGGCGTCCGACCATTCCGGCTGGTCGCGGTCGATCATCACGAGCGGCACCGGCAATCCGCGCAGCGTCTCCTCGAACTCGCCCTCGATCGGCGTGTAGGGACCCATCAGGATGCCGTCCACCTGGCCGCTCGAAAAGCTTCGCAGCAATTCGATCTCGCGCTGGGTGCGTCCTTCGGAATTCGAGATCAGGAGCGAATATCCGGCTTCGTTCAGCACGTTCTGGGCGGTCGACACGAAGCCGCCGAGCTGCGCGATGTTGATCTCGCGCAGGATGCAGCCGACGGTCCGGGTGCGGCCCATGCGCATCGACTTGGCGGTCGCGTTGGGCACGTAGCCCAGTTGCTCGATCGCGCTTTCCACCGCCTTGCGGATAGTCGGCTTGACGTCCGCCGCGTCGTTGACGACGCGCGACACCGTGCCGATGGAGACCTGCGCCAGCCGGGCAACGTCGCGTATGGTCGGAGGCTTGGGCATCGCCTGCTACCGGAGGGCCGTCATCGGATCTCGAAGCTCCACTGCTCGGGGGCGATGCGGTAGCCCGTTCCCTCGCGCACCAGCCACCCGAAGCCCGGAAAATGGACATGCATGCCCGCGACCAGCATGTCCTCCTCCAGGATGCGCGCCAGGAGCGCCGTGCGGTTGGCGGCGGCCAGGTCGGGATCGAAGTCGAAGCTCATCGAGACCTCGGGGCGCGCGGCCTGGATCTCGGGGACATGGGCGAGATCGCCCCAGATGATCATCTGCTGCCCCCCGGACCGCACGAGCCAGGCGCTGTGGCCCGGCGTATGGCCGGCGCATTCCACGAGCGTGATGCCCGCCAGCACCTCCTCGCCGTCCTGCGCGAGCCGCAGGCGGCCCGTGTCGCGATAGGGGCCGACCTGCTCGCGCGTCCAGCGGAAATAGCGCTCGCGCTTCCGCTCGTCGGCCTGCGCCATCTGCTCGTCGCTGAACCAGTGGGCGATCTCCTTGTGGTTGACGATCACCGTGGCGTTGGGGAGGAGCTTCGCGCCGGTGCGCAGGTCCACGAGCCCGCAGGAATGGTCCGGGTGGCAATGGGTGAGCAGCACATGCCCGATCTCACGCGGGTCGACGCCCGCGGCGGCGAGGTTCTCGTACAGCTTGCCGGCGGTCGGGCCGAACTTGTCCTGCGAGCCGCAATCGACGAGGACCGTGCCGGCGGGGCCGCGCAGCAGAAAGCAATTGACCGAGATGCGCGGCGGCGACACGCGATGGTCACGCGCCATCATCAGGTCCACGTCCTCGCGCGAGAATTCGCGGAAGATATCGTAGCCCAGCTCGACATAGCCGTCGGACAAGGCGGTCACGACGAACTCGCCGAGGCGGCGGTGATAGACGCCTGGGATCTGTCTCTGCGGCAGGCTGCTCATGGTCGTCGTCCCCCTAGGCCAGCGACAGCTCGCGCAGGTCGCCGATCTCCTCGATCCGGTAGAGCTTCTCGAAGAGCGCCTCGACCTGCTCGCGCGGCAGCAGGAGCGAAGCGCAATCGGTGAACTTCGCTTCCAGCTCCTCGCGGGTCAGCTGCCGCGCCCAGCTTCCGCGCGCATGCTCCACGGGCGCGTGCCGGTGGACCGTGCCGTCCCTCAGCGTCACCCAGACGAGGTCGTAGGGGGCGACGGGCAGGTCCGCGCCCGCCTTGTCCTCGCTCACCGTCACCTCCACGCGTTCGAGCATGGCCTGCACGTCGGCGCGCGAGACGAATTCGTCGGTCAGTTCCCGCAGCCCCACGCTGCGGGCGATCACCGCGCTCGCCATGGCGAATTCCATCGAGAACTTGGCCGCGAGGCCGGTCTGCGGGCGCGAATTGCGCAGCATCAGCCGCTGGGTGACGCCCGTATGGACGTGGATCGTGCCGATGTCGCCTTCGCCGAGATCGTGCTCCTCCACGAGACCGAGCATCGCATCGATGGCGCGATGCGTCGCATAGCAGGTCGGATATCGCTTGATATTGACCCCGTAGCGGGCCGACAGCCACTCCTCGCCGATGCGGAACGCATCGGCCTCGAGGCCGGGCGCGCCCGAGGGCGAGAACGCCTTGAGGAAGCCCGTGCGGTGCTCCATCGCATCGGTGCTGCCCGTATAGCCCGCCTTGGCGAGGCGAGCGGCCTGGATGCCCGATTGCGCCGTCCGCCCGGCATGCAGCGACTTGGTCATGGAGCCGAAATTGGCGACGAGCCCGGCGGCGAGCGAGGCGGCGATGGCCAGCGCATGCGTCGTCTGGTCGGGCGACAGCCGATGCAGCCGCGCCGCCGCCGCGGCGGTCGCGAGCGTGCCCATCACCGCGGTCGGATGGAAGCCGCGGTCGTGGAGATGGCCGGGCTCCAGCTCCGCCAGATGCGCCCACAGCTCGTAGCCGGCCAGATAGGCCTCGATCGCCTCCCGCCCCGAGGCGCCGACGACATGGCCCTCCGCCAGGATGGCGGGCGCGAGCACCGTGCTCGGATGGCCGGCCAGCGCCACGTCGTCGAAATCGAGCACATGGGCCGCGACACCGTTGACGAGCGCGGCGTCGGGCGCGCCGTAGCTGACGCCGTTCACCGCACGCGGCGCCTCGTTGCTGCCCGGAACCGGCGTCGCGATCGTCGCCGCCAGCTCCACCGCCGGCTCGCGCGCACCGGCCAGCATCACGCCGATGCAATCGACGATGCCGATCCGCGCGGCATGCAAGGCCTCGGGAGGAGCCGCGCCGGCATCGAAACCGGCGACGAACTCGGCCGCCTTGCGGGTGATGCTGCTCATGGCCGGCCTCAATAGGAACGGGGCAGTCCCAGCATGTGCTGGGCGACATAGGCGAGGATCAGGTTGGTCGAGATCGGCGCGGTCTGGTAGATCCGGCATTCGCGCCACTTGCGCTCGATGCCGTATTCAGCCGCATAGCCGAAGCCGCCGAAGGTCTGGAGCGCGGTATCGGCCGCCTTCCAGGTCGCCTCCGAGGCCAGGAGCTTGGCGATATTGGCCTCGCCGCCGCAGGGCCGGCCCGCATCGAAGAGCGCGGCCGCCTTGCGCGCCATCAGGTCGGCTCCCTCCAGCTCGGCATGGGCGCGCGCGATGGGGAACTGCACGCCCTGGTTCGCGCCGATCGGGCGCTTGAAGACGATGCGCTCGTTCGCGTATTCGACGGCGCGGCGCACCATATAGCGCCCGTCCCCGATGCATTCGGAAGCGACGAGGATGCGCTCCGCATTCATGCCGTCGAGGATGTAGCGGAAGCCCTTCCCCTCCTCACCGACCAGCGCCGAGGGCGGCACCCGCAGGTTCTCGATGAAGACCTCGGTCGTGTTGTGGTTCATCAGCGCCTTGATCGGGCGGATGTCGATGCCGGCGCCGCGCGCCGCGCGCAGGTCGACCAGGAAAACGGAGATGCCGTCCGTCTTCTTCGCCACCTCCTCGATCGGCGTGGTGCGCGCCAGGAGCAGCATCAGGTCGGAATGGAGCGCGCGGGAGGTGAACACCTTCTGGCCGCTGATGACGTATTCGTTGCCGTCGCGCACGGCGCGGGTCTTGAGCTGCGTGGTGTCGGAGCCCGTCGTCGGCTCCGTGACGCCGAAAGCCTGGAGCCGCAGCTCTCCCCTCGCGATCCGGGGCAGGTAGGTCCGCTTCTGCTCCTCGGAGCCGTGGCGCAGCAGCGTGCCCATGATGTACATCTGCGCGTGCGCGGGACTCGCCTGGCAGCCGCAGGCGTTGATCTCCTCGAGGATCACCGCCGCAGCGCGCAGCGGCAGGCCCGACCCGCCATATTCCTCCGGGATCAGGACCGCGAGGAAGCCGCCCTCCGTCAGCTCGTTCACGAATTCGGACGGATAGCCCAGCTCCTCGTCGAGCTTCGCCCAGTATTCCAGCGGGTACTTCGCGCAGATCTTGCGGATGGACTCGCGAAGCTCGGGATAGTCCTCGCCGAGCTCGAGGGTGACGATGTGCTCGCTCATGCTTTCGGTCTTTCAGCGCACGGGTCTGTAGGTCTTGGGAAGTCCGGCGTGCGCGATCGCGCCGCTATAGCGCTCCTCGCCCAGCCAGCTCTCGAGGTCGCGCCGCAGGTCCAGCAGCGCCTCGATGTCCACGCCGGTCGAGAAGCCCATGCTCTCCAGCATGAAGGCCGTATCCTCGGTCGCGATGTTGCCGGTCGCGCCGGGCGCGAAGGGACAGCCGCCGAGCCCCGCGAGCGAGGCGTCGAAGGCGCGCACCCCCGCATCGAGCGCCGCCGCCACATTGGCGAGCCCGAGGCCGCGCGTGTCGTGGAAATGGCAGATCACGCGCCGGCCGGCCGCGATCTCGATAATCGGCGGCAGCAACGCCTTCACCTGCGCCGGGTTGCCGTAGCCGACCGTGTCGGCGACGATCAGCTCGTCCGCCCCGCCCGCCGCGACGCGACGCGCGACCTCGAAGACGCGCTGCGGATCGACATATCCTTGCAGCGTGCAGCCGAAGGACGTGGCGAGCCCCACGCCGAGCACCATGCCGCGGCCCGCCTCGGTCTCCTTGAGCGCGGCGATCCGGTCGAATTCGGCGATCGCCTCGTCGGTCGAGCGCCGCACGTTGCTCCGGCTATGCGCTTCGGAGATCGACAGCACGTAATTGACATGCCGGAAGCCCGCCGCGAGCGCGCGCTCGGCCCCCTTCAGATTGGGAACGAGCGCCGAGGCGACCACGCCTGCGAGCTGCGGCAATCCCCTCGCCACCTCGTCGGCATCGGCGAATTGCGGCACGACCTTCGGCGGCACGAACGAGGTCAGCTCGATCTCCCGGATCCCGGCCGCCGCGAGCCGGCGCGCCCATTCCAGCTTGCGCCCGGTCTCCAGGAAGCGTTTCGCCATCTGGATGCCGTCGCGGGGGCCGACCTCGCGCAGGACGACGTGTTCCGCCATCTCAGGCCCCCCGGAAATCCGGCTTGCGCTTCTCGTTGAAGGCCCGCACCCCCTCGTGCCGGTCCTGCGTCGAGACCATCCGGTTGTAGCATTCGATCTCGAAGGCGAGCCCGTCCGCCAGCGACATCTGCAGCCCCCGGTGGATGGATTGCTTGGCCTGCCTCACCGAGATCGGCGCATTGGCTGCGATCCGGCGCGCCGTCGCGAGCGTCGCCTCCAGCAATTCGCCCTGCGGCAGCACGCGGTTGACGAGGCCCCAGTCGCGGGCTTCCTGCGCCGAGAAGGGAAGGCCGGTGAGGATGATTTCCTTGGCGCGCCGCTCGCCGACCGCCCGGGCCAGGTTCTGCGTGCCGCCCGCCCCCGGCATGATGCCGAGCGTCACCTCGGTCAGCGCGAAGCGCGCATTCTCGGCGGCATAGGCGAAGTCGAGCGCCGCGGTGACCTCGCAGCCGCCGCCATAGGCCGCCCCGTTGACCGCGCCGAGCAGCGGCAGCGGGCAGGCGACGATCGCCCGGAGCATGCGCTCGAACATGGCGTGCTGGCGCAGCCATTGCCCGTCGGTCATGCCGTGGCGCTCCTTCAGGTCGCCGCCGGCGCAGAAGGCTTTCTCGCCGGCGCCCGTCAGGACGACGGCGCGCAGGCCGCCCGCATCGAGCTGGAACCCCTCGAAGAGGTCCATCAGCTCCTCGCCCATCCGCGTGTTCATCGCATTGGCGGCCTGCGGGCGGTTCAGCCTGACGAGGAGCACATGGTCGTCGATCCGCTCCAGGGCAAGCGTCTCATAGCTCTTGCTCATGCGTAGTCCCGCCTCACGGTCTCGTTGTCCGCGCCGAGCCTCGGGGCTGCGGCGCCGGATGTCGGGCGCCGGTCGTCGAGGGTGAAGGGAAGCCCCACCCATTTCGTCCCCCCGCCCTCGGTCAGGATGCCGACCGCCTCGGTCTGCGGATGGGCCCAGACCTGGTCGATCTTCAGCAGGGGGCAGTTCGGCACCTGCACCGCATCCAGCCTGTCCCCGACCTCGGCCACGGAGAGCCCCCTGACGGCGGCCTCGATCCTCGGCAGCAGCTCGCCGCGCAGCTCGACCCGACCGCGGTTGCGGGCGAAGCGGGGATCGGCGCCCACCTCCCGCAATCCGGGCAGCGCCTCGCAGAGCTTGGCGAACAGCTTGTCGTTCCCGGCCGCGATCATCACCCATCCGTCGCGGGCCTCGAACGCCTGGTAGGGCACGATCTCGGCCAGCCCCGAGCCGTGCGGCTTGCGCACCTCGCCCGAGACCGCATGGGCGGCCAGCGGAATCGTCATCCAGGCGAGCCCCGTCTCGAAGAGCGAGGTGGCGACGCGCCCGCCCTTGCCGTCCCGCTGGCGCTCGTAGAGGGCCGCCATCAGCCCGATCACCGTCCACATCCCCGAGCCCATATCGACCAGCGAGACGCCGACGCGGACGGGCGGACGGTCGACCTCGCCGGTCACCGACATGATGCCTGACGTGGCCTGGGCCAGCGGGTCGTAGCCGGGCTTGCGCGAGAGTGGTCCGCTCTTGCCGAAGGCGCCGATGTCGCACCAGATCAGCTCCGGCCTCTCGCGCAGCACCGCCTCGACATCGATGCCGAATGTCGCCAGGAGCCCCGGCCGCAGGTTCTGGATCACCGCGTCCGATGCCGCGATCAGCCGCTTCAGCAGCGCGAGATCGCCTTCGTTAGAAAAGTCCAGCGTCACGCTTTCCTTGCCGCGGTTCAGGGCGTGAAAGGCGGTCGCGTCCTCGTGGAGGAAGGGAGGCCCCCAGCCCCGCGCATAATCCCCCGTCGCCGGATTCTCGACCTTGACGACCCGCGCGCCGAGCTCGGCCAGGATCAGCCCCGCATAGGGCGCGGCGACGCTGTGGCCGAGTTCGAGAACGGTCAGGCCGCGAAGCGGCGCGGAATTCGTCAAGTCAGTTCTCCTCGGATCGGGGCGGACGGCCTGCTCACAGATATTCCTCCGCCAGGGCCGCTCCCCTGATCTCAGCCGTCGTGCCGGAGCGGCGGATCCGGCCGGCACGCATCACGTGGCCATCATGGGCGATCTTCAGCGCCGGCCGCGCCATCTGCTCGGTCATCAGCACGGTGAGGCCTTCCTCCTGCATCTGCCGGACGGCGGCCGAGATCTGCTGGATCCAGACGGGCGCGAGACCCAGGAACGGCTCGTCGAGCAGGAGGAGCTTCGGGCCGCCGCTCATCGCGCGGGCGATGGCGACGAGCTGCTGCTGTCCGCCGGACAACTCGCCCGCCGCCTGCGCCTGTCGCTCGGCGAGGAAGGGAAAGGTCGCCACCATCCTGTCCCAGCATCGCCCCTGCTCGCGCCCCGGCAGCCGGACGGCGCCCGCGAGCACGTTGTCCTTCACCGACATGGTCGGGAAGACGCGCCGCCCCTCGGGCGAATAGCCGATCCCGAGGCGCGCCCGCGCATCGCTCGACAGCCCGCCGATATCGCGCCCCTCGAAGCTGATCAGGCCGCGCGCGGCGCGCACGAGCCCGATGACGGCGTTGATCAGGCTGGACTTGCCCGCGCCGTTCGCGCCGATCAGGAGCACCGTCCGGCCCTTCTCGATCCGCAGGTCGACCCCGTCGACCGCCTGCGTGCCGCCATAGGCGACGTGCAGGTCGCTAATGGCGAGCATCGGCACTCTCCTCCTCCTCGTCGCTGCCGCCCAGATACGCCTCGATCACGTCCTTGCGGCCGAGGACCTCGCCGGGCTCGCCCTGCGCGATGAGCCTGCCCCCGTCGAGAACGACAACCTCGGGGCAGAGCCGCTTGATCAGGTCCATGTCGTGCTCGACGAGCAGCACGCCGCAGCCGAATTCCTGCCGCGCGAAGCGGATGTAGCTGTCGACATGGCCGCGCTCGGACTTCTCGAGCCCGGCGGCCGGCTCGTCGAGCAGCAGCATGCGCGGCCGCGCCGCCAGCGCCATCGTCAGGCCGAGCATCTTCTGCAGGCCGTAGGGCAGCACCTCGGCGTTGCGGTCCCAGTTCTCGATCAGCCCGAACTGGTCCAGGAGCGGCGCGAGGCGCTCCAGCACGGCGCGGCCGCCGCCCGAGAAGCGCAAGGCCGAGACGAGGTTGTCCTCGACGCTGTAGCCGCTGAACGTCGCGGTCTGCTGGAAGCTGCGGACCAGTCCCCGGCCCGCATTCTCGTAGACCGGCCGGCCGTCGACGCGGGTCTCGCCCAGCATGACGCGGCCGGAGGACGCCTGGAGGCGGCCGGAAATGATGTTGATCATCGTCGTCTTGCCGGCCCCGTTCGGCCCGATCACGCCGAGCAGCCCGGCCGGCTCCACGGTGAAGCTCACGTCGTGGAAGACCTTCAGGCCCCCGAACGCCTTCGAGATGGACTCGGCGCGCAGGGCCTGCCCCTCTGCTGGCGCGCTCATATCCCGGCCTCCCGCGCGGCCTCGGCCGGCCCGCTTCCGGCCTTCGCCTCCCCGCGCAGCAGGCGGCGCAGGAGCGCGGTCGCCACCCCGACCACGCCGCCGCGCGCCACGAGCGTCACCACGATGATCAGAAGGCCGAAGAGGCCCGGCGACAGCTCGCCGCGCAGCGCGAAGTAATCCGTCGCGGAGACGAGGAGGACGGCGCCGACCAGCGTGCCCAAGATGGATTCCTTGCCGCCGACGATCGCGTAGGTGATGTAGGTGACCGACGACATCGACGCGAAGGACGTCGGATGCGCCGTCATGAGCATGTTCACCAGCGCGAAGCCCGCGAGGCCCGAGACGCCCGCCGCGACGGAGAAGGCCATCGCCTTGTATTTCCAGCAGGCGAGGCCGAGGCTTTCGGCCAGCACGTCGTTCTTCTCGATGGCGGCGAATTCGTAGCGGAAATAGCGGGTGAAGACGGCCGTGATCAGGAAGCCGGCGGAGGCGAGCCCGCAGGTCGTCAGCAGGACGTGCGAATTCTCCGCCAGCTCGAAGCCGAAGAACTTCACCGCCGGCATGCCGACGAGCCCGTTGGCGCCGCCCGTGAGAGGCGCCGCCTCGAAGAGGAGAAGCTGGACGATCTCCGTCAGCACGAAGGTCACGAGGACGAAATAGACGCCCTTGAGCCGCAGGATCAGCGCGCCGAGCGGGATGGCGACCAAAGCCGGCACGGCGAAGGCCGCGAGCGCGAGCGCGAGGACGTCGGTAACGCCGAGCCGCAGGCTCAGCACCGCGACCGCATAGCCGCCGAGCGCCATGAAGGAGGGCACCGCGAAGCTCATCAGGTCCATGCGCAGCATGATGTAGACGCCGAGCGCGGCGGTCGCGCCGATGAGGATGAGGTTCGTCTGCGACAGGACCAGCGCATTGGTGGAGAAGACCGGGATCGCGAAGGACAGCGCCACGCAGGCGAGCGTGATCCAGTCGTTGAGGCCGAGCAGTCCCGGGCGCCGTTCGGCGGGCAGCGCGCTTGCGGATTTGCGGCTCATGCGCGGCGCGCCTCCCTGCCGAACAGGCCCTGCGGCCGCACCACCAGGATGACGAGCACGAGCACGAACAGCGTCAGCGCGCCCTTCGAGCCGCCGAGATAGACGGCCGCATAGGCTTCCACGAGCCCGACCACGAAGGCCGCGACCGTCGCCCCGGTGACGCTCCCGAGCCCGCCGAGAATGACCGTGAGGAAGGAGAAGGCGAGGACCGGGTCGCCGACATGGGGGGCGAGCGCCAGGATGGGGGTGACGAGCGCGCCCGTCATTCCCGCAAGCCCCGTCGCGAGCGCGAAGGCGAAGGGAAACAGCGCCTTGGTGCGCATGCCGAGGGCGCTCGCCACCGCCCGGTCCTCGGCCATGGCGCGCATGGCGCGCCCGACATTCGTGCGATAGACCAGCCAGTAGACGAAGACGATCGCCGCGAGGCAGACGCCCAGCACCACCATGTTCGCGTAAGGAAAATAGACCCCGCCGACGCGCCAGACCCCCGAGATGGGAAAGGAGAATTCCGGCGATTCCGCGCCGAAGACCAGGAGGATCGCCGTCGCCATCACGAGGTAGAATCCCATGGTGACCATGAGGGTCGCCTGATGGTCCTCGATCACGCGCTCGATGATGAAGGCTTCGAACAGCCAGCCCAGCCCAGCCGTCGCGATCACCGCGATCAGCAATGCGGCGGGATAGGGCAGGCCCAGCACGGCGGTGCAGTAATAGGCGACGTAGCCGCCCATCACGTAGAAGCCGCCATGCGCGAAGTTCACGACGCCCAGGATCCCGAAGATCAGCGTGAACCCGAGCGCGAGAAGGGTATACTGCGAGCCGAGGCTGATCCCGATCAGCCCCGTTGCAATGAAGCCTTCCATCTTTCCTCCAGGGGCCTCAGCCCTCGTTGACGGCTTCCGCCCGGATGAAAGGCTGCGTCTCCCCGTTCACGACCACGCCGATCGCGAAGGGGTAGGACATCTGCTGCCGGATCCCGAAGAACTTCTTGCCGATCCAGTAGCCCCGGCCGATATTCTCGTCCTCGACCGGCAAGGCGCGCATCGCATCGGCGATCTTCTGCGGATCGCTGACCGTTCCGGCCGCATTGGCGGCCTTGATCATCATGCGCGCGGCGAAGGTCCAGCGGAAGAAGTCGGCATTCTCCGGGCGCGGGCGCCCCATCAGCTTGAGATGCTTGGCCTCCAGGGCGCGGACATTGTCGTCGATATAGACGGGCTCGTACCAGAGGAAGTCCTTGAGCACGTTCACGCCGCCGGCGACGCGCGCGATCTCCTCGAAGGCGGGGCCACCGAGACGGAAGATCGGGCCCTCGAACCCGGCCTGGCGAAGCTGCTTGACGATGATGCCGGCATCGCCGGCCGGGGAGGAGGCGAGATCGACCGCGCCGGGATTCGAGCCCAGAATGCGGGTCACGATGGGGGCGAAGTTGGTCGTGCCGCGCTGATAGTATTCCTCGGCCGGGGTGACGCCCCTCTCCTTGAACAGCTGCGCGTTCACGCTGGCGATGTCGGTGCCGCCCTGGTCGTTCGGCGCCACGATGGCGACGGTCTTGAACTTGAAGCGCTTGAGCCCCTCGTCGATGATGGGCCCGGCCCAGCCCGAGGGTCCGGGCCCGATATGGAAGACGTTCGGCCATTGCGGGCCGATGGAATCCTTGGCGAAGCTGTTGACCATGGCGACCATGCGGTTGCGGGTGGCGACCGGCTTCAGCCCCGTCACTTCCGGCGAGCCCACGCCGCCCACGATCACCTTCACGCCCTGCGCGGCGAGCTGGTTCATGGCGGCCGCCGCGCCTTCGGCGGTGTATTTGGAATCGATGACGACGCTCGAAATCGTGCAGGGAACGCCGTCGATCACGAGGCGCTTCTCGTCCATCGCCTCCTTGGCGGTGAATTCCAGCGCGCCGCGGAGCGCGAGGCCCCACTGGGCCGCGGGGCCCGACAGAACCGCCGGAGAGCCGATCTTCAGCTCGCAGGCCGCGGCAGCCCCGGTCAGCATCGTGGACGCAAGCAAGGCTCCGCCCATGAGGCGGCCGATCTTCGAAACCATCCTTCGTTTCCTTCCCTCTCGGTAGCCTGCGGGCTCGCCCCGCCTGCCGGCGGAGACGCCTCCAGCGGGGCCTGCCGCACGCTACCGGGGCAAGTTACGAGCGGTTTCGCTCCCTGTCAATAAAACGGTTCATCAAAATTTGCCGTTTCTTGATCTCCAGGATGACGGGCATCGGCGAGTGGGCTTCGATGGCCCCCGCTCCTGTCGGGAGAGCGAAAAAGGTGCCACGACAAGGCATCAGCGTTCGAAATCGCCCTGCTTCCTTCCCTCTCAAGGGCCCCGCGACCCCGGTCACGGTCACCCGCAGCGAGACCTTCCACGGCATCCACCGACTGCCGTCGGCCCCCGCCGGAGGCGACATCTCGCGGAATAATTAAAACGGTTCATTATACTCGCAACGCATCCCGCGGCAGGCATGAGCGGGGCGGGATGCTCTCGCTCCGCTCGACGGTGCCTCGAAGGAGATGGGGAGGGCGCTGCCCTCAGGTGCCGCAGAAGGTGGCGTGAACCCGTTCTTCCGGCCGGGGCGGGGCGGCATAAGCGAGGCGGGCCTCGTCCTCCTCGAAGGGCCGCGCCAGCACGGCGGACAGCTCGTCGAAGGGGCCGTCATCGCCACGCTGCGCGGCCTCCAGCGCCGTCTCGACGCGGTGATTGCGGGGAATGACCCAGGGATTGACCGCGCGCATCGCGGCCCGGCGGGAGGCGCCGTCGCCGGGCTCGTCGGCGAGCCGCCGGCGCCAGCGCGGCGCCCATTCGTCCCAGCCCTCGCCGAGGACGGAGCGGAATTCGCCGTCGCGCTCCTGCGAGGCCGCGGCGTCGCAGAGCAGGCGGAAGGTGTTGGTGAAATCGGCCCCGGCCTGCGCCATCAGGCGAAGCAGGTCGTCGGCAAGCGCGCCGTCTCCCTCCTGCCCGCCCGCGAGCCCGAGCTTGCGAGCGAGGCCCGAGCGATAGGCGGTCTCGAACAGGGAACCGAAGGCGCCGAGCGCGTCCTCCGCCTCGGCGATTGCGGCCTCTTCGTCCCCGGAGAGAAGGGGAAGAAGCGCCTCGGCGAGGCGGGTCAGGTTCCAGAAGGCCATGCGCGGCTGGTTGCCATAGGCGTAGCGCCCGTGCCGGTCGATCGAGGAGAAGACCGTCGCCGGATCGTAAGCGTCCATGAAGGCGCAGGGGCCGTAATCGATCGTCTCGCCGGAGATCGAGGTGTTGTCGGTGTTCATCACCCCGTGGATGAAGCCGACGAGAAGCCAGCGCGCGACGAGGCTCGCCTGGCGCGCGATCACGCCGTCGAGCAGGGCGCGACAGGGGTTCGGCGCCTCGGCCGCCGCGGGATCGTGGCGCGCGACGGCATGGTCCGCGAGGAGCCGCAGGCCCTCGACATCGCCCCGCGCCGCGAAGAACTGGAAGGTCCCGACCCGGATATGGCTCGCGGCGACGCGGGTCAGCACGGCGCCCGGCTGCGGCCCCTCGCGGAAGATCGTCTCCCCCGTCGTCACGGCGGCGAGGGCGCGGGTGGTCGGGATGCCGAGGGCGTGCATCGCCTCGCCGACGAGATATTCGCGCAGGACCGGGCCGAGCGCCGCCCGTCCGTCGCCTCCGCGGGAGAAGGGCGTGCGGCCCGCCCCCTTGAGCTGGATGTCGCGTCGGCGCCCGAGCCGGTCCACGACCTCGCCGAGCAGGATCGCCCGTCCGTCGCCGAGCTGCGGCACGAAGCCGCCGAACTGGTGGCCGGCATAGGCCATCGC
>NZ_DAOLAJ010000070.1:0-11763 GCF_035325185.1 Enterovirga sp.
ATGTCGACGTTCTCGCAGTGGACGACCTCCTGGGCCGGCCCATCCGCCACCTCAAGGCGAGCGGCGAGGAGCGCGCGCGGCACAAGGAGCGTGTCGCGGCGGTCCGCCGGCGGCTCGACGCAGCAGGCATCCCCCATCTCGCCAACGAGAGCCACATCGTGCCGGTAATGGTGGGCGATCCCGTGCTCTGCAAGAAGACGTCCGACCTCCTGATGGACCGCTTCGGCATCTACGTGCAGCCGATCAATTATCCGACCGTCCCACGCGGCACAGAGCGGCTGCGCCTGACGCCCACGCCGATGCATTCGGATGCCGATATCGACCACCTCGCCGCCGCGCTGTCGGCGGTCTGGGCCGAACTCGGAATGCGCGAGGCCGCCTGACACGAAATCCGAGAGATCGGGCCGGGGCCGATCTCTCTTGCTCGTGGATGGCCGGGACAAGCCCGGCCATGATGACAGAGAGAGAAGAAGGGCGCGGCTCCGCCTCAGGCGAAGCGGCCGTGGCAGTGCTTGTATTTCTTGCCCGAGCCGCAGGGACAGGGCTCGTTGCGGCCGACGCGGCCCCAGCTCGCCGGATCGGCCGGGTCGCGCTCGAGCACGTCGAGATCGCCCGCGAGCGCGGCGGTCCCGAACCCGGCCGAGGCTAAGGCCGGCCCGCCGAACATGCCGGAAGCGGCCGAGGCGAACTCGTTTTCCCCGGTCGCCGGGTCGAGATGCTGCGCGAACATGGGCGGCAGCTCCGTCATTTGCGGCGGTTCCTGGAAGATCACGTCCACCCGCATGAGCTTCTCGGTCACGCTCTCGCGCAGATGGCCGACGAGCTGGTTGAAGAGGTCGAAAGCCTCGCTCTTGTACTCGTTGAGCGGATCGCGCTGGGCATAGCCGCGCCAGCCGATCACCTGCCGCAGATGGTCGAGCGTCACGAGATGCTCGCGCCACAGGTGATCGAGCGATTCGAGAAGGATCTGCTTCTCGACATAGTTCATCACCTCGGGCGTGTTCCGCTCGACGCGCGCCGCATAGGATTCGTCCGACTCCTTGCGCAGGCGCTCGCGGATCTCCTCGTCGGCGATGCCCTCCTCCCGGACCCAGTCCTCGACCGGCAATTCGAGATTGAGGATCCGCTGGACGCTTTCGTGCAGCCCCTTCGCATCCCATTGCTCTGGATAGGCGCCCTCGGGGATGTGGTTCGCCACGAGATCGTCGACGACCCCGTGGCGCATCTCGTCGATCTCCGGGCGCACGCTCTCCTCGCTCATGAATTCGCGGCGCTGCTCGAAGACGACCTTGCGCTGGTCGTTCATGACGTTGTCGTATTTCAGGATGTTCTTGCGCATGTCGAAGTTGCGCGCCTCGACCTTCTGCTGCGCCTTCTCGATCGCGCGGTTGATCCAGGGATGGACGATGGCCTCGCCCTCCTGGAGGCCGAGCTTGACCAGCATCCCGTCCATGCGCTCGGACCCGAAGATCCGCATCAGGTCGTCCTGGAGCGAGAGATAGAAGGCGGAGCGGCCGGGATCGCCCTGCCGGCCCGAGCGGCCGCGGAGCTGGTTGTCGATGCGGCGCGATTCGTGCCGCTCGGTGCCGATGATGTAGAGGCCGCCCGGCATCGCGCTCTTGCGCCCGGCGGCGGGATCGGCCGGCTCGCCGGAATTCAGCACGATCTCGCGATTCGCCTCGACCTCGGCCTTGATGGCGGCCTCCCTCGCGGCCACGTCGTCTCCCTGGCCGACCTCCTGGGAGAGGCGCATCTCCACGTTGCCGCCGAGCTTGATGTCGGTGCCGCGGCCGGCCATGTTCGTGGCGATGGTGATGGCGCCCGGCACGCCCGCCTCGGCCACGATATAGGCTTCCTGCTCGTGGAAGCGGGCGTTGAGCACGGCGAATTGCTTGGTCGGCCTGCCGGTCCTCGCGCCCTCGTAGAGGCGCGCCAGCGCGGCCTGGTCGGTGAAGTCGATGATCTTGTAGCCGGCGCGAAGCATCAGCTCGGCGATCAGCTCGGATTTCTCGATCGAGGCGGTGCCGACCAGGACCGGCTGCATGCGGGAATGGGCCTTGCCCACCTCCTCGATGATCGCCTTGTATTTCTCCTCCGCGGTGCGGAAGACCTGATCGTCCTCGTCGATGCGGGCGACCGGCCGGTTGGTCGGGATCTCGACCACCTCCAGCTTGTAGATCTCGGCGAATTCCTCCGCCTCGGTCGCGGCCGTGCCGGTCATGCCGGCGAGCTTGGTGTAGAGGCGGAACAGGTTCTGGAAGGTGATCGAGGCGAGCGTCTGGTTCTCGGGCTGGACGGTGACGCGCTCCTTCGCCTCGATCGCCTGGTGCTGGCCTTCCGAATAACGCCGCCCCGGCATCATGCGGCCGGTGAACTCGTCGATGATGACGATCTCGTCGCCCCGGACGATGTAGTCCTTGTCCTTGGTGAAGAGCTTGTGGGCGCGGAGCGCCTGGTTGACGTGGTGGACCAGCGTGACGTTGTGCGCGTCGTAGAGGGTGCCCTCGCGCAGGATGCCGTGCTCGCGCATCAGGTGCTCGATGCGCTCGTTGCCGCTCTCGGTGAGGTTCACCGTGCGCTGCTTCTCGTCGAGGTCGTAATCCTCGCGCGCGAGCTTGGGGATCACCTCGTCGATGGCGAGGTAGAGGTCGGAGCGGTCGTCGAGCGGCCCCGAGATGATGAGGGGCGTGCGCGCCTCGTCCACCAGGATCGAATCGACCTCGTCGACGATCGCGAAATGGTGCCCGCGCTGCGTCATCTGCGCGAGGTCGTATTTCATGTTGTCGCGCAGGTAGTCGAAGCCGTATTCGTTGTTCGTGCCGTAGGTGATGTCGCAGGCATAGGAGGCGCGGCGCTCGTCGTCGTCGAGCCCGTGCACGATGACGCCGGTCGTGAGCCCGAGGAAGCCGTAGATCTGCCCCATCCAGCCCGCGTCACGGCGCGCGAGGTAGTCGTTGACCGTGACGACGTGCACGCCCTTGCCGGCAAGCGCGTTGAGATAGACGGCGAGCGTCGCGACCAGCGTCTTGCCCTCGCCGGTCTTCATCTCGGCGATGGCGCCCTCGTGCAGCACCATGCCGCCGATGAGCTGGACGTCGAAATGGCGTTGGCCGAGCGTGCGCTTGGCGGCCTCGCGCACCGTCGCGAAGGCGGGAACGAGGATGTCGTCGAGGGTCTCGCCCGCGGCGAGCCGCGCCTTGAACTCCTCCGTCCTCGCCCGGAGCTGCTCGTCCGACAGGGCGACCATCTCCGGCTCCAGCGCATTGATGGCCGCGACCTTCGGCGCGTAGGTCTTGAGCCGCCGGTCGTTGACGGAACCAAAAATCTTCTTGGCGAGAGCACCGAGCATCGCGGAGGGACCTATCGGGTCATATCTGGATTGAGCGCGGCTTATAGACTTAAGCGTCCCGCCGCGCATCTTAAAGGACCGGCCCTACACGAGAGCGCGCGACAAGGGAATTGCGCCACCCTTGTCCCCCGCCCTCCCCCGACGCAATCTGGCGCCGGATTTCCGCGCCGACCGCGCCAGGCAAGGCAGACCGATGGCTTTCAAGTGCAGCATCCCCGCCCATCCGACCGTGCAGCAGGACGACGCCACGGCGCGGATCACCCGCTGGGATTTCCAGCCCGGTGCCGCGACCGGATGGCACAGCCACGGCTGGCCCTATTTCGTGGTCATGCTGGAGGCCGGCACGCTGCGCGTCCATGACGGCGAGCGCGAGACCGACATCCCCCTCGCCAAGGGGCAAGCCTATTCCCGGGCGGCCGGCGTCCAGCACGACGTCATGAACGCTTCGCCCCATCCGATCGCGTTCGTCGAGATCGAGCTGAAACGGCCGGAAGCAGCGGCCGCCATGGGAATGGCCGCGGCGTCGTGAGCGTCGCGAGCCGGGTCAGCCGGCCCGGCCGGCCCCGACCAGCTCGAGGGCACTGGCGAAGGCCCCGTCCTGGTCGAGATGGGTCGTGTCCAGGATCAAGGCGTCGGGCGCGGCCCGCAGCGGCGCCGCGGCGCGTTGCGCGTCGCGCTCGTCGCGTCCCCTGATATCCGCCAGCACCTCCTCGAAGCTGACCGTCTCCCCCTTGCGGAGCAATTCGCCGTGGCGCCGCCGGGCGCGCTCCTCGGCCGAGGCGGTGACGAAGAGCTTCACATCCGCCTCGGGACAGACGACGGTGCCGATGTCGCCCCCGTCCAGCCCGGCCCCGCCGGGCCGGGCCGCGAAGCGGCGCTGCACGCCGAGCAGGGCCTGGCGCACGCCGGCATGGACCGAGACCACGGAGGCCGCCTCCCCCATCGTGGCGTCCCGCAGCCGCGATTCGTCGAGCCGGGCCGGATCGAGGCTTTCGGCCACTTCCAGCGCGGCCGCCTCGTCGGTCAGCAGCAAGCCCCGGTCGAGCATGGCCCGCGCCACCGCCCGGTAGAGCAGGCCGGTATCGAGATGCGCATGGCCGAGATGGGCGGCGATGCGCCGCGCGAGCGTGCCCTTCCCGGAAGCCGCCGGGCCGTCGATCGCAATGACCACGCTCATGCCTCGAAGGAGCCGCCGAGGCTGCGCAGCAGCGGCAGGAAATCGGGGAAGCTCGTCGCAATCATCGTGCCGTCGTCGACGCGGACGCCGTCGCGCGCGGCGAGGCCCATGACCAGGAAGGCCATGGCGATGCGGTGATCCATCTCGGCCGCGACCGGCCCGCCGCCCGGCACCTTGCCGACGAGTCCCTCGACGATCAGGTCGTCGCCCTCGACGCGATGCGGGACGCCGGTGGCCGCGAGGCCCGCCGCCACGGCGGCGAGGCGGTCCGATTCCTTCACGCGCAGCTCGGAGAGGCCGCGCATGCGCGTCTCGCCGCGGGCGAAGGCCGCCGCCACCGCGAGGACGGGATATTCGTCGATCATCGCCGGAGCCCGCTCGGGCGGAACCTCGACGCCCTCCAGGGGCCCCGCCACGATGTCGAGATCGGCCACCTCCTCGCCGCCGAGATCGCGGCGATTGCGAAGCTCGATCTGCGCGCCCATTTCGAGCAGCGTCGTGAGGAGCCCCGTGCGGAGAGGATTCATCATCATGCCCTCGATCGTGACGCGCGAGCCGGGCACGATCAGCGCCGCGACGAGGGGGAACGCCGCCGAGGACGGATCGGCCGGAACCACGATGTCGCGGGCGCGCAATTCCGGCTGGCCCTGGAGCGAGATCCTGCGCCCGGCTCCCTCGATCTCGACGCGGATCTGCGCGCCGGCATGGGCGAGCATCCTTTCCGTATGGTCGCGCGTCGCCTCGCGCTCGAAGACGCTCGTCACGCCGGGCGAATTGAGCCCCGCGAGGAGCACGGCCGACTTGATCTGCGCGGAGGGCGCGGGCGTCTCGTAGGCGATGGGGATCGTCTCGCGCGGGCCTTGCAGGGTCAGCGGCACGCGGCCCCCCGGCGCCTCGTCGAGCACGACTGTGCCCATGCGCATCAGGGGATCGAGAATGCGCCGCATGGGGCGCTTGCGCAGCGAGGCGTCCCCGTCGAAGGTCGCGGTGATCGGGTGCGACCCGGCGACGCCCATCATCAGGCGCGAGCCGGTGCCCGCATTGCCGAAATCGAGCACGCCCTCCGGCTGCCCGAGGCCGCCGATCCCGACCCCGACGACACGCCAGCTTCCCTCGCCCTCCCGGACGACCTTGCCGCCCAAGGCCCGGACGGCATCGGCGGTCCGCAGGACGTCCTCGCCCTCGAGCAGGTTCTCGACCCGCGTCTCGCCGATCGAGAGGCAGCCGACGATGAGCGCGCGATGCGAGATGGACTTGTCGCCCGGAACCCGCACGCGACCGCGGAGCGGGCCGCCGGGCGAGGAGGACATGGGAGCGGGAGGAGAAGAATGTGACACGGGCGCGGATTTCAGCGAAAAGGTCTGCGCGCTTATCACGAGCCCGGAGCGAGGTCACCGGCCGGGAGGAGGCGGCGCAGGGCGATCGCCTCTCATGCCTCATGCGCGTTGACACGGGCCCCCGCGCATTCTAACGGGCGCGCTTCCCTTCCTTTCAGAGTTGGACCGTGGCCAGACCAGAACTCGGTACCAAGCGCGTGTGCCCGACGACGGGACGCAAGTTCTACGACCTCAACCGCGACCCGATCGTCTCCCCCTATACCGGCGAGATCCTCGCGCGCGCCGCCTTCGAGCCCGCCTCCGCCGTCGCCCCGCGGAGCAGCGCCTCCGAAGAGGACGATTCGCAGGAGGACCACGATCCCGTGGCGGGCCCCGAGACGGTCTCCCTCGAGGATGCCGCGGCCGAGCAGGAAAGCCCCGGCGCCGACGACGCGGATCTGGGCGAGGAGGACAGCGGCCCGGTCGACGACGACGCCTTCCTGGAGGAGGAAGAGGAGGGAGGCGACGTCTCCGACCTCATCGACAGCGACATCGAGGACGACGAAGAAAGCTGAGATTCAAATGCCTCGGCGGGCTTGAACCCGCCGAAGCGCCTCAGTATAGAGGCGCACCCGCCGCGAGGCGGAACAGCGCGGCGCCCCAACGCCGCGTCATGGTTCGGGGCCATAGCTCAGTTGGGAGAGCGCGTGAATGGCATTCACGAGGTCGGCGGTTCGATCCCGCCTGGCTCCACCATCGCCCGACAGCCAGTCCTGAACGAAGCATCGGTGCCGAAGCGTCTCTGCCTGGGACATTCTTCCATAGCCCCTGTCATTCCCGGCGGCCGGGAAGGGCGTCCAGGGCCGCCTGCGAGCCTTCCTGGATCCCCCCTCCGCTTCGCTCCGGCCGGGATGACAAGGGTGAGCGTCAAACGTCTCATCTTCATCAACTGAGTTGATGACGGAGCAGCCGCCCCGATCGAATTCGCGATTCGCCCGCAGCACGGCTACGAATAGGCGGCCCGCAGGTCGAGGGTCGATCTCTGGCCGACCTCGTCGTAATGCGCCGCGAGCCAGGCGTCGGCGCTCTCGCGACCGATATCGCGCAGCCTGCGAAAGAAATCCCATTCCGCCTGGAGCCGCGTCGCGGCCACGTATCGGGCGATTCGCTCCCCGCCATCGACGCGATGCACCAGGGCGCGCTTGTACTCCTCGCGCGACAGCTTGCCCTGGTCGATCAGGCGATTGACGAAATCGATCGCGCGCAGCTCGCTGAGAAGGCCGCCGCCGAAGGTGATCTCGGCCAGCCTGTTCTGGACCTCCACCATTCCCGTCGGAACCTCGGGCCGCTCGACCGGATCGATCTGCACGATCAGGATGTCGTCCGTCCTCGTCGTGTAGAAGAGGGGAAAGAGCGCGGGATTGCCCGTATAGCCGCCGTCCCAATAGGCTTCGCCGCCGATCTCCACGGCGTGGAAGACGGTCGGCAGGCAGGACGAGGCCGTCACGTGCTCGGCGCGCAGCTCATGCCTCTCGAAGATCCTGATCTTTCCGGTGCGCACGTTGGTGGCGGAAACGAACAGCCCGACCTCGCCGCCGCGCAGGCGTTCGAAATCGACGAGGCTATTCAGCACCTCGCGCAGCGGGTTGATGTCGAGCGGGTTCGCAGGCGCCTGGAGCGTGCTCCGCCATAATTCCAGGAGCGGATTCGACAGGGACGGTGACCACATGTCGCACAGCATGTCGAATGCCTGGCGCTGCCGGAGCGACAGGCCGCCATCCAGGCTGACATATTGCCAGAACGTCTCGAGATGCCGTCTTGCGCCGTCCGGCCCGCCTTCGAGCCAGCCATCCGCCATCACCACGGCGTTGATCGCGCCGGACGAGGCCCCGGTGACGGCCTCGAAGGCAAATCGGCCGTCCTCGATCAGGCGGTCAAGGACGCCCCAGGTGAAGGCGCCGTGGGCGCCGCCCCCCTGAAGCGCGAGCGAGACGGTCTTCCTGGCCTTCGGCCCGACGAGTCCGCGCGGCGTCCCCGCCGCTCCCGCCCGCCCGCTCACGCGGCGGTCCAGCCCCCGTCCACGGAAATATTGGCGCCCGTGATCTGCGAGGCCGCATCGGAGCAGAGGAAGACGGCGATGGCGGCAACCTGCTCGGGAGTGACGAATTCCTTCGTCGGCTGCGCCGTGAGGAGCACGTCGTTGATGACCTGCTCCTTGGTCAGGTTGCGGGCTTTCATGGTGTCGGGGATCTGCCGCTCGACCAGCGGCGTCCAGACATAGCCCGGCGAGATGCAGTTGACCGTGATCTTGTGGGTCGCGACCTCGAGCGCGACGGTCTTCGTCAGCCCGGCGAGGCCGTGCTTGGCGGAGACATAGGCCGACTTGAAGGGGGAGGCGACGAGCGAATGCGCCGAGGCCGTGGAGATGATGCGGCCCCAGCCGCTCTTCTTCATGCCGGGCACCGCCGCCTTGATGGCATGGAAGGCGGAGGAGAGGTTGATGGCGATGATCTGGTTCCACTTCTCGTCCGGGAAATCCTCGACCGGAGAGACGTGCTGCACGCCCGCATTGTTGATGAGGATGTCGACCGAACCCAGCGCATCCTGCGCCTGCCGGATCATGCCGGCGATCTCGGCGGGCTTCGTCATGTCGGCCGGCGAATAGACCGCCTTCACCCCGAACCCGCTCTCGAGCCCCGCCCGCTCCTTCTCGATCGCGTCCTTGTCGCCGAAGCCGTTGATGAGGACGTTCACGCCCTCCGCCGCGAGAGCCTTGGCATAGGCCAGCCCGATCCCGCTCGTCGATCCGGTGACGACCGCGTTCCTGCCCTTCAGCGACATGTGAAACCTCCTGCTTCAGGGCCGCCTCTACTCCCGCCCCGGACCCGTGTCACGTGCCGCAATGCGGACCCCTCCCGCCGATTCCGCCGTGGACGGGCCGGCGCTCCGGCGGGAGAACAGCCAAAACCTTGTTGCATCGGCATGCGAACGAGTCTTTAGCTGACCGCGCAACGACAAGAGAGCGGTCCGGCGCGGATCGCCGGGAGGGAAGCCATGGCCGCGACGACCACTGCTCACGGGGCGGCCACGCCGCACAAGCAGCCCTGGTACCGGGTCCTCTATATCCAGGTGCTCATCGCCATCGCCCTCGGCGTGCTCGTGGGCTACGTCTGGCCCGAGACGGCGAAATCCTTCAAGTGGCTGGGCGACGCCTTCATCAACCTCATCAAGATGATGATCGCGCCGATCATCTTCTGCACCATCGTGCACGGCATCGCCTCCATGGGCGACCTGAAGAAGGTCGGCCGCGTCGGCCTCAAGGCGCTGATCTATTTCGAGGTCGTCTCCTCGCTGGCGCTCATCCTCGGCGTCGTGGTCGGCGAGATCGTCCAGCCCGGCGCCGGCTTCGGGGCCGATCCGAAGACGCTCGATCCGGCCGCCGTCAAGAGCTTCGCCGAGGCGGCCGCCAAGGATTCGACGATCGGCCATATCATGGCGCTGATCCCGAAGACCTATTTCGACGCCTTCGCGCATGGCGACCTGCTCCAGGTCCTGCTCGTCTCCATCCTGACGGGCGTCGTCATCACCTCGCTCGGCGAGGAGAGGGCCCACAAGGTCAACGAAGTCATCGACACGATGGCTCAGATCTTCTTCCGCATCATCGGCCTCGTCGTGAAGCTCGCCCCCATCGGCGCCTTCGGCGCCATGGCCTTCACCATCGGCCAGTACGGGATCGGCAAGCTCGGCAACCTGATGTGGCTGGTCGGGACCTTCTACCTCACGAGCCTGCTCTTCGTGCTGCTCGTGCTCGGCGCCATCGCCCGGTGGGCGGGCTTCTCGATCCTGCGCTTCCTCGCCTATATCAAGGACGAGTTGCTCATCGTGCTCGGCACCTCCTCCTCGGAGACGGTGCTGCCGCACATGATGCAGAAGATGGAGAATGCGGGCGCCTCCAAGCCCGTGGTCGGCCTCGTCATCCCGACCGGCTATTCCTTCAACCTCGACGGCACCAACATCTACATGACGCTGACGACGCTCTTCCTCGCCCAGGCGGTGGGGGCGGATCTCAGCATCGGGCAATACGTCACCATCATCCTCGTGGCGATGCTGACCTCCAAGGGCGCCTCGGGCGTGACCGGCGCGGGCTTCATCACGCTCGCGGCGACGCTGGCGGCCATTCCCAACAATCCCGTGCCCGTCGCCGCGATGACGCTCGTGCTCGGCATCGACAAGTTCATGAGCGAGGTGCGGGCGCTGACCAATCTCGTCGGCAACGGCGTCGCGACGCTCGTCGTCGCCAAGTGGGAAGGCGAGCTGGACGAGAAGAAGCTGGCCGCCGCCCTGGCCCATCCGCTCGAGACCGGCGAGCTCCTGGAATCCATGCCCCCCGACCAGGTGCTCTGATGGCCGTCCGCGCCGGGATCGGGGGCTGGACCTTCGCCCCCTGGCGCGGAACCTTCTATCCCAAGGGCCTGCCGCAGGCGCGCGAGCTGGAATACGCCTCGCGCCGGGTCACGGCCATCGAGGTCAACGGCACCTTCTACCGGACGCAATCGCCCGAAAGCTTCCGCAAATGGGCGCAGGAGACGCCGGAAGACTTCGTCTTCGCCCTGAAAGGCCATCGCGTCGTCACCAACCGCAAGGTGCTGGCGGAGGCCGGCCCTTCCATCGAGACCTTCCTCGGCTCGGGCGTCACCGCGCTCGGGCGCAAGCTCGGCCCCATCAACTGGCAGCTCGCGCCGACCAAGCGCTTCGACCCGGACGACCTCGACGCCTTCCTCTCCCTCCTGCCGCGCGAGCGCGACGGCCTGAGGCTGCGCCACGCGATCGAGGCGAGGCACGAGAGCTTCGTCACGCCCGCCTTCGTCGATCTCGCCCGCAGGCACGGCGTCGCGATCGTCTTCGCAGACAGCGACGACTACCCGGCCATCCCCGATCCGACGGCGGATTTCGTCTATGCCCGGCTCCAGCGCTGCCGGGAGGGCGAGCCGGCCGGCTATCCTCCCGAGGAGATCGAGCTTTGGGCGCGCCGGGCCGGGAACTGGGCCTCGGGAATCGTGCCCGCCGACCTCGCGCCCGTGAAAGGCGAGTCGGAAACAGGCCCCGCCCGCGACGTGTTCGTCTTCTTCATCGCCGGCGAGAAGGTCCGCGCGCCCGCGGCAGCCGCGGCCCTGATCGGCCATCTCTGAGAGACCTTTTCGACATCCGGCGGCGGAGAGCCGGCTTCGGCGCCGCCGGGCCGGTGATGAAGCGCGCGCCTCACCCGGTCGCCCTTGGACCGAGCGAGGAGCGCCCTTGCCCCGGCCAGGGTTGTATGCTTGCGTCCGTTCGAATGGCGCCCATTGAAAATGCAGCGATCGCAGCCGGGCAGCGCCGGGAATCGGGAAGGGATATCGGGATGACGCTCAAGCCCCTGTTCGCGCTCGGATGCCTCCTGGGCCTCGGGGCCGCCGCGCCCTCCCCTGCCTCCGCAGGGGAGGCGGGCCTCCCGCCGGCGGCCTATGCCGCGGCCGGGGCGGAGCGGCCGGCCGATGCGGCGACGCTCGCGGGCCGCTGGCGCGTCCTTCGCCTGAACGGCGCGCGGATTCCGGCGGGCACGCTGGTCACGATCGAGTTCGGGCCGGACGGGCGGGCCTCGGGCCGGGGCGGCTGCAATTCCTTCACCTCGTCCTATACCCTGACGCCGGGCGGCCTCACCTTCAGCCAGCCGGCCGCGACCATGCGGGCCTGCGCGCCGGCGCGGATGAAGGTGGAGGGGCAATTCTTCCAGGCGCTGCCGAGCGTCACGAGCGCGGCGCGCGGGCAGAGGGGATCGCTGCGCCTCATGGCCGGCAACCGCACGATCCTCGTCCTGAGGCGGGGATAGGGCGCGCCCACCGGCCCCGCCCCGGGGACCTCAGAGACAGCGCCGGCGCGGCGTC
>NZ_DAOLAJ010000070.1:11773-16730 GCF_035325185.1 Enterovirga sp.
GGCGTCACCCGCCAGCGGCCCCGCACCCAGCGCCTGACATAGCCCGTCCGGCAGACCGGCCGGCGTTGCGTCTCGGCCTGCGAGACGAGGCCATCGGAGGCGACGCCCTTCGCGGAGGGGAGAGCGGAGGCGGGGGACAGGATGGCGGCGCTGGCGACGGCCAGGGCTGCGACGACGATCGACTTCATCTGATCTTCCTCGGCTCGGATGCCATGGGGCCGGTCGCGGAAGACCGAAACTGAGCCGACCCGCCTGTATCAGGTCTCCCGCGGAGCCGCCAGGAACCCCAAGGAACGCCCCTGACGCCCGGTGGGCGCGGTCCTCGCCGCGCCCCCCTCTTCCCGCTTCGCTGCGGCGACCGGCCCTCAGAAGGAGCCCGCGAGCGAGCCGATGACGATCACGGCCACGAGCGCGACGAGCGCCCCGACGATCGCGGTCATGACGATGTCGAGATAGCCGTGCTTGTGCGTCGTGCCGCAGACGGCGAGCAGCGTCACCACGGCGCCGTTATGCGGCAGGCTGTCGAGCGTGCCCGCGCCGATCACGGCGACGCGGTGCATCAGGGCCGGATCGAGCCCGGTCCGCGCCGCGATCTCCATATAGGTCGGCCCGAGGGCGTCGAGCGCGATCGTGAGGCCGCCCGAGGCCGAGCCCGTCAGCGCCGCGAGGATGTTGGTCGCGACCGCGAGCGAGACCAGCGGCCCGCCCTCGATCCCGAGCACCCACGCCTTGACGACCTCGAAGGCCGGCAAGGCCGCGACGACGGCCCCGAAGCCGACGAGGCTCGCGACGCTGAGGATCGGCAGGGCGGCGGCGTTCGCGCCGGCGCCCATCGTCTCGCGCAGGGTCGGCAGCCGCTTCAGGTTCGTCGCGATCAGGACGACGATCGCAGCCGCCAGCGCCACGATGACCGACCAGACGCCGCCCACGGCCGCGAGGGAGGTCGCGCCCCAGTGCTCCTCCTTGAGGAAGCTCGCATCGTAGCGGGGCAGCACCACGAAGGACATCAGGAGGTTGACCACGACCACCGTCGCGAGCGGCAGGGCCGCGATGAAGACGGGCGGAGCCTTGTCGGCATGGGCGCCACGCGCGATCTCGTTCGGGTCGAATTCGCGCGAGGCGGTCGCGCGCTCGCGGATGACCTCGTTGTCCGCGGCGGGCTTGGCGCTGGCCTCGCCCTCGTAGGAATAGCCTTCCCCGGCGCTGCGCGCCCGCTTTTCCGCCCGCTGAAGCCACCACATCCCGAAGCCGAGCATGATGGCGGAGGCGATCAGGCCGAGGCCCGGCGCGGCGAAGGGATTGGTGCCGAAGAACGGCATCGGGATGGCGTTCTGGATCGCGGGGGTGCCGGGCATGGCCGACATCGTGAAGGTCGAGGTGCCGAGCGCGATCGCCGCCGGCATCAGCCGATGGGGGATGTTGGCAGCCTTGAACATGGCATGGCCCATCGGCGCCAGGACGAAGAAGGCGACGAAGAGGCTGACGCCGCCATAGGTCACCAGCGCCCCGGCCAGCACCACGGCGAGGATCGCGCGCTTCGTCCCGAGCGCGTTGGTCATGCCCTCGGCGATCGACTCGACCGAGCCGCTCGCCTCCATCAGCTTGCCGAAGAGCGCGCCGAGCAGGAAGATCGGGAAGAACTGGGCGACGAAATGCGCCCCGTTGCGCATGAAGGTCTGCGTCCAGTTGGCGAGGAGCGGCTCGCCGGCCAGGAGGGCCGCGATCATCGCGCAGGCCGGCGCGAGCAGCAGGATGCTCGAGCCGCGATAGGCGAGAAAGACGAGAAGGCCGAGCGCGACCAGGATTCCGAGGATGCCCATCGCTCAGGCCTGTTCGAGAATAGTGTCGAGAAGCTCGTCGATATTGAAGGTGGAGCGCTTGCCGAGCGCCTCGCCCTGCTCGGCGAAGAAGGCGCCGGCGCAGCGATGGCCCTCCTCCCGCAGCATCGTGAGGAAGTCCCACTCGGCGTTCATCTTCGAGGACGAGCCGAGTTCGGCCAGCTTCGGCGTCGCGATGCGATGGAGACGCACGTCGGCCCATTGCTCGGCCCAGGGCGCGTCCTTCTTCTCCTCCGGCCCCGCCCCCGCGAAGAGCCGCTGGAACATGGCGATGGCCCGCAATTCCTTCTTCAGGCTCGAATTGAAGGAGATCTCGTTCAGGCGGTTCAGGATGTCGCGCGCGGTGCGGGGCACGCCGGGACGCTCGATCGGATTGATCTGGACGAGCAGGATGTCGCGCGCCTCGCTCTCGCGGATGATCGGCGTCAGCAGCGGATTGCCCGAGAAGCCGCCGTCCCAATAAGCGTCGCCGTCGATCTCGATCGCCTGGTGCATGAGGGGAAGGCAGGCCGATGCCAGCACGACGTCGGCGTTGATCTCCGCGTTGCGGAAGAGCCGCGGCAGGCCGGTGCGCACATTGGTGGTGTTGACGAAGACCTTGATCGGGCAATCCTTCAGCCGCGCGAAATCGACGCTCTCCTCGAGCACGTCGCGGAGCGGGTTGATATTGGCCGGATTGACTTCATAGGGTGAGAACAGGCGGCTGAAGATGTCGAAGAGCAGATAGCCGGGCGATCCGTCGAGCGACCAGTTTCCCGACAGGATGTCGAGGGGCGTGCGCCGCAGCGGGCTGAACCGGGCCGCGTCGCTGACCCGGCGCCAGAAGGTCTCGAGAGCCTCCTTGGCGCCGGCCGGCCCGCCCTGCACGAAGCCCGAGGCGAGGACGACGGCGTTCATCGCGCCCGCGGAGGTCCCCGAGACGCTGCTGATGGTGACGCTCGGCTCGTCGAAGATGCGCTCGATCACGCCCCAGGTGAAGGCGCCGTGGGAGCCGCCGCCCTGCAGGGCCAGGTCGATCGGGATGGGGGTGGATGCCATGGCTCAGGGCCTCGTAGGGTCTGACGAAAGGATGGGTGATCGTGCAATGCCGCCTTCCGCACCAGGGCGGAGAGGATGCGCCTCGTCGCCGCGGCGACGGGAGAGGGCGGGATGGAGGCGGACGACGCGCGCCGGGCCGCCTCTCGAATCTCCCGGTCGTACCGGCTCTATTGTGCTGCCGTCTTCCGGTAAATCCAATACGCTGCCGTGACGATCAGCGAGCCGACCACTGCGGACACCACGTCGCGCAGCGAGATGGCGACGCGGTCGAGGCCGGGGAACAGGCCGAGCGCCCAGAACAGGGCGCCCCCGACCAGGGCGCCGCAGAGGCCGAGCCCGAGATTGCCGAGGAGCCCGAAGCCCCGGCGCTCCCAGGTGACCAGGAGACCGGCCAGCGCCCCCCCGATGAGCCCCACGATCACCCAGACCACAATCCGATCGAAACCCGGCATCCACATGCTCCAGACGGCTGCTGCGTCCGCTTATCGTTCAACCAGGACGCGTTCAAGCGAAGCTCTGCCGGACTTTCGAAGGGTGCCGCTTGCGAAACCCGCCGGCATTTGATCACGCTCGGCCGCATGATTACCCTTGCCGACCATCGCGCTCTTGTTCTGTTCTCTGGCGGACAGGATTCGACGACCTGCCTCGCCTGGGCCCTGCGACATTTCGCCGAGGTCGAGACGATCGGCTTCGACTATGGGCAGCGCCACCGGATCGAGCTGGATGTCCGACCGGGCCTGCGGGACCAGATCGGCCGCCTCGGCCTGGAAAGCCGCCTCGGCCCGGGGGGCGGCCTCGGTCCGGCCGGCCGCCTCGGCCCGGACCATGTGCTGCCGCTCGAAGCCCTGGGGCAGGTCTCGGAGACCGCCCTCACCCGCGAGGTCGAGATCGGCATGGCCGAGACCGGCCTGCCGACGACTTTCGTACCCGGCCGCAACCTGCTCTTCCTGACGCTCGCAGCCGCCCTCGCCTATCGGCGCGGCTGCCGCCACATCGTGCTCGGCGTCTGCGAGACGGATTATTCCGGCTATCCCGATTGCCGCGACGACACGATCAAGGCGATGCAGGTGGCGCTCAATCTCGGACTCGAAGCGCGGCTCGTGCTTCATACCCCTCTCATGTGGCGCGACAAGGCGGCGACCTTCGCGATGGCGCAGGAACTGGGCGGAGAGGCTCTGCTCCGGCTCGTCGTCGAGGAGACCCATTCCTGCTATCTGGGCGACCGCACGCGTCGGCACGAATGGGGCTATGGGTGCGGCACCTGTCCCGCCTGCGAGTTGCGCGCCGGCGGCTGGCGCCGCTGGCGGGAGGGAGGCGGGGCTCCGCCCCCTTGACCCCCGGGCGCGCGGCATCGAAACCCCTCGCATGACCTCGTCCCGCATCCGCGCGGAAGGTGCCGCCGCCCTTGCCGGCTTCATCCTGACCATTCCGCTCGCAAACTGGATGATCGGCCATCTCGGCACCGTCTGCCTGCCCGAAGGCCCGTGCCTGATCCCGGTCGCGCCGCGCCTCATGGCGCCCTCCGGCGTCCTGATGGCCGGTCTTGCCCTCGTGCTGCGCGATCTCGTCCAGCGCCGCCTCGGCGTCCCGGCGAGCATCGGCGCGATCCTCGCCGGTGCGACCCTGTCCGCGGTGCTCGCCCCGGCGGCGCTCGTCCTCGCCTCGACGGCCGCCTTCCTGCTCTCGGAATTCGCCGACCTCTTCGTCTATACGCCTCTCCAGCGGCGGCGCTTCCTCCTCGCCGTCCTGCTGTCCAGCGCCGCCGGGCTCGTCGTCGATTCCGCCGTCTTCCTGCACCTCGCCTTCGGAAACCTCGGCTTCCTGCCGGGCCAGGTCGTCGGCAAGCTCTGGATGGTGGGGCTCGCGACGCCCTTTCTGATCTGGCTCCGCCGACGGGACGAGCGGATGGGCGTCCTGCCCGCCTGAGCCCGCGCTACCCCGCCGGCGCGAGCGCCCCGCCGGACCGGGCCGCCTTGCGCGCGGCCCGCCGCGCTTTCCGGGCCGCGCGCCATTCGGCGAGGTTCGCGATGCCCATCAGCATCGCCGGCGTGACGACGAGCGTCAAGATCGTCGCGAAGCCG
>NZ_DAOLAJ010000070.1:16740-18554 GCF_035325185.1 Enterovirga sp.
CCCGCGCGATGCGCCGTGCCTCGCGCTTGGCCGCACGCTTTTCCTTCCGGCGCACCCGCCACGCCGCCATGTTGGCGATCATCATCAGCGCCGCCGGCGTCACCAGGAGCGTCAGGATCGTCGCGAAGCCGAGGCCGAAGACGATGGCGGTCGAGAGGTTGATCCACCACTGCGTCGAGGGCGCGCCGATGGCGATGTCGCGGTGCACGAAGTCGATATTGATGCCGAAGGCGACGGCCAGCACGCCGAGCACGGCGGTGACGGCCGTCAGCACGACCGGCCGGGCGCGCTCCCGGCAAGTCTCCAGGATCGCCTCCCTCGCCGCCATGCCCTCGCGGCGCAGCCGGTCGTAGGTGTCGATCAGCACGATGTTGTTGTTCACGATGACGCCGGCATTGGCGATGACGCCGATCCCGCCCATGACGACGCCGAAGGGCTGGCCCATCACCATGAAGCCGATCAGCACTCCGATCGTCGACATGACGACGGCCGACAGCGTGATCGCGACCGAGGAGAACTTGTTGAACTGCGCGAGCAGGATCGCGAAGATCAGGAAGATTGCCGCCCCGAACGCCTTCATCAGGAAGGCGCCCGCTTTGGCCCGCTCCTCATCCTCCCCCTTCAGCTTGAAGGTGACGCCGGATCCGAGATCCATCTTCGCCAGCTCCGCGGCCAGCTCGCCCTGGACGACGGCGCTCTGCACCCCCTCGGCGACGTTCGAGGTGACGTTGACCACGCGCATCGAGTTGACGCGGTTGATCTGGCCAACCTTCGGAGCGGCCTTGCGGATGACGAAATTGCTGATCGGCACCGAGCCCTGCGGCGTGTTGATGCGCAGGTCGTCGAGCTGGTCGAGCGAGCGGCGGCTCTCGGGGAAGCGCACCAGGACGTCGACCTCCTTGTCGGTATCGACGGGGCGGTACTCGGTGACCTTCATGCCGTTGGTGACGAGCTGCACGGCCGCGCCGACCGACATCGGCGTCGCGCCGTATTTGGCGGCTTCCGCCTTGTCGACCTCGAGCCGCCAGTCGATGCCCGGCAGCGGCAGGCCGTCATCGACGTCGCGCGTGTCGGGGCGGGCCCGGAGCAGAGCCGCGACCTTGCGGGCCGCCTCGGGCAGCACCGCCGGATCATAGGCGGAGAGCTGGATCGTCACCGGCTTGCCGACCGGCGGCCCGGCGCGAGGCTTCGTCACCTCGATCAGGACACCCGGAATGTCCTTCGTGCGCGCGCGGATCTCGTCCATGATCAGCGAGGCGCGGCGGCGCTCGCGCCAGTCCACGAATTCGAACTGGATCGTGCCGACCGTATCCTCCGTCACCTCCTCGGAGCCGCGCTGGCCCTCGCCGGCGCGGGCATAGACGGTGGACAGCTCCTTCATGCCGAGCAGGCGGCCCTCGACGATGCGGACCAGCCGGTCCTTCTCGGCCATCGAGATGTTGCCGCGCGCGCGCACCTGGACGAGGCCGTAATCGGGCTCGACATCGGGGAAGAACTCGACGCCGTGGCCAAGGCGCCCATAGGCCGCGACCACCCCGACCAGCACGGCGGCAGCGACGGCGAGGGTGGAGACGGGACGCGCGATGGCAGCGCGGACGAGGCGCATATAGGGCCCCTTGTCCGCCATGCGCTCGTCGTGGTGCTCCCCGGCCGGGGCGCGGCCGAGCAGCGCGCCGAGGGTCGGCGTGAAGATCAGCGCGACGACCATCGAAGCCGAGAGCGTCGCGATCAGCGTCAGCGGCAGGTATTTCATGAACTCGCCGACGATGCCCGGCCAGAACAGGAGCGGCGAGAAGGCGGCGATGCGGGTCAGC
>NZ_DAOLAJ010000071.1:0-16926 GCF_035325185.1 Enterovirga sp.
AGGTGGTCAGCCGGCGCACGAAGTTCCTGCTGAACAAGGCGCGCGACCGCGCCCACATCCTGTGCGGCCTCGCCATCGCGGTCGCCAATATCGACGAGGTGATCCGCCTCATCCGCACCGCGCCCGATCCGAACACGGCGCGCGAATGGCTCATGGAGCGCGACTGGCCCGCGGCCGACATCGCGCCCCTGATCGCCCTCGTGGACGATCCGAGGCACCGCGTCAGCGCCGAGAACACCTACCGGCTCTCGGACGCGCAGGCCCGAGCCATCCTCGAGCTGCGCCTTGCCCGCCTCACCGCCCTCGGCCGCGACGAGATCGGCGACGAGCTTCAGAAGCTCGCGAGCGAGATCAAGGACTATCTCGACATCCTGGGCTCGCGGGCGCGCATCCAGGGCATCATCAAGGACGAGCTGACGAGCATTGCGAGCCAGTTCGCGACTCCGCGCCGGACGGACATCGTCGACTGGGCCTCCGATGTCGAGGACGAGGACCTGATCCAGCGCGAGGACATGGTCATCACCGTCTCCCATGCGGGCTACATCAAGCGGGTTCCGCTCTCGGCCTACCGGGCGCAGCGCCGCGGCGGGAAGGGCCGCGCCGGCATGCAGACGCGCGAGGAGGATTTCGTCACCCGCCTCTTCGTCGCCAACACGCATACGCCGATCCTGTTCTTCTCCTCGCGCGGCCAGGCGTACAAGGAGAAGGTCTGGCGCCTGCCGCTCGCCGCGCCCAATGCCCGCGGCAAGGCGCTCGTCAACATGCTGCCGCTGGAGGCCGACGAGCGCATCACCACCATCATGCCGCTCCCCGAGGACGAGGCGTCCTGGGAGACGCTCGACGTCATGTTCGCGACGGACCGGGGCTCGGTGCGCCGCAACAAGCTGTCGGATTTCGTGCAGGTGAACCGGGGCGGCAAGATCGCCATGAAGCTCGACGAGGGCGACCGCATCATCGGGGTCGCGACCTGCTCGGAGCAGGACGACGTGTTGCTGACCACGGCCGCCGGCCAGTGCATCCGCTTCCCCGTCCCCGAGGTGCGCGTCTTCAAGGGGCGCGATTCCACCGGCGTGCGCGGCATCAACCTCGCCAAGGACGACACGGTCATCTCCATGGCGATCCTGCGCCACGCGGAGGCCAGCCCCGAGGAGCGCGCGAGCTATCTCAAGATGCGGCGCGCCATCGAAGGGCAGGCCGACGAGGCCGAGGGCCAGGAGGGAGACGAGGAGGCAGCCGAGGCGGGCGCCCTGCCGCAGGAGCGCTATGTCGAGATGAGCGAGGCCGAGCAGCACGTGCTGACGGTCTCCGAGCGCGGCTTCGGCAAGCGGACCTCGTCCTACGAGTACCGGATCACGGGGCGCGGCGGCAAAGGCATCGTGGCCATGGCGACCACCGGGCGCAACGGCCGGCTCGTCGCCTCCTTCCCCGTGGAGCACGAGGACCAGATCATGCTCGTCACCGACGGCGGCCAGCTCATCCGCGTGCCGGTGGACGGCATCCGGGTCGTCGGCCGCGCGACCCAGGGCGTGACGATCTTCAATACGGGCGAGAGCGACAAGGTCGTCTCGGTCGAGCACCTCGTGGGCGAGGAGGAGAACGGCTCCGAGGAAGGCGAGGGCTGAGGGCTCGCAGGGGAACTCTCCCTCCCGCGAAGCGGCGGGGAGGGTTGGTGCGGCAGAAACCGCGGGGCGTGTCCTGCCGGCCTTACGCGAAGATCACCTTGCGGAAGCGGGCGAGCGCGATGGCGAAATAGACCGACCCGATGGCTACGATCTTCGCGATCTGCGGCCAGACGATGTCGAGCCCGGCGCCCCGGTAGAGAACGCCCTGGGAGAAGGCGACGAAATGCGGCGTCGGGCTGAGGATCTGCATGGTCCATTGCAGCCAGGGCGGCATGCTCTCCATCGGCGTCGTGGCGCCGGACAGCAATTGCGTGACGACGAAGACGGGGATGGCGAGGAGGCCGAACTGCCCCATCGTCGTCGCGAGCGTGCCGAGCAGGATGCCGAGCGCCGCGACGCAGAAGGCATAGATCGCAGCGCCCGTCACGAACAAGGCGAGGGAGCCCGCGACCGGCACGCCGAGCGCCAGCTCCACGATGAGCGTAAGGGAGGCGACAGCGGCGACAAGAATAACGAGCGCATTGGCCAGCATCTTGGCGAGCATGATCTCGACCGGCGTCACCGGCATCACGAGGAGATGCTCGACCGTGCCCTGCTCGCGCTCGCGGATCAGCGCCGCGCCCGTCAGCACGATGGTGAGGAGCGTGATGTTGTTGAGGATCTGCATCACCGAGTTGAACCAGCCGGAATCGAGGTTCGGGTTGAAGCGCGCCCGCACCACGAGATCGACCGGAAGCGGGGTCGAGGTCTCGCGGCCCGCCTTCAGGTTGGCGATCTCCTGCGTGATGATCTGCTGGATATAGACCGCGCCGTTGCCGGCCTGGGTCATGGCCGTGGCATCGACGTTGAGCTGCAATTCGGTCGGGCGGCCGGCGAGCAGGTCGGCCTCGAATTTCGGCGGAATCTCCAGCACGAAGACGAGCCGGCCGGAATTCATCTGCGTGTCGATCTCGCTCGCGGAAATGCGCTCGGCGAGCTTGAACAAAGGCGGCCCGAAGGCGCCGAGCAGGGTGCGCGCGAAATCGGACTGGTCCTCGTCGACGACGCCGATGGTGAGGTCGCGCGCTTCGATCTTCACGCTCTGCGACACGGTATAGACCGCGATGCTGAAGGCATAGGCGACGAGGATCAGCATCACCGGGTCGGCCCGGATGCTGCGCAGTTCCTTCACCGTCAGGCGGAAGATGTTCTGGAGATGGACGAGGAGGGCCGCCATCTCAGGCTTCCTGCTTGCGCAGGCCGATCTGCGCCACGACGAGGAAGAGCAGGAAGAAGCCTCCCAGCGCCAGGAGGTTCGGCCACAGGTCGGCGAGGCCGAGCCCCTTGGTGAAGGTGCCGACGCTGACCGGCTGGTACCAGGCCGGCGGCAGGCTCGTGCCGATGATCCGCCCGCCCCCCGACAGGGAGGCGACCGGCACCATCAGCCCGGAGAAGTTGATGGCCGGGATGATCGAAAGGATCGCCGTGGCGAAGACGGCCGAGACCTGGGTGCGCGTGAAGCTGGAGATGAGCTGCCCGAACCCGGTCGTCGAGGCGACGTAGAGCAGCGTCCCGGCGACGAGCGTCGGGAGCGATCCCTTGACCGGCACGTCGAAGACGAGCCGCGCGATGAGGGTGAGCAGCACGAAGCTCCCCATGGCGATCCCGATATAGGGAAGCTGCTTGCCGAACAGGAACTCGAAGCGGCTGATCGGCGTCGAGCGGAAATTGGCGATCGAGCCGGTCTCCTTTTCCCGCACGACCCCGACCGCCGAGGTGATCGCCGGGATGACGATCAGCATCAGCATGATCACGCTCGGCACCATGGCGTTGGCGCTCTTGAAGGCCTGGTTGTAGCGGAAACGGGTCTCGATCGTGACGGGAGGGAGGGCGTGGCTCGAGGCGGCATCGCCGGAGGCGAGGTTCTGCACGTATTGCGCCGCGAGGGCGGTGACATAGCCGCGCGTGGTCTCGGCCCGGAAGGGCATGGCGCCGTCGAGCCAGACCGAGAGGCCGGGGCGTCGCCCGGCCTGGAGATCGCGCCCGAAGGAAGGCGGGATCTCGATCGCGAGCTGAAGCTCCCCGCTCCTGAGGCGCTGATCCAGTTCGGCGGCGGAGCGGATCGGGGCGCGCTCCTCGAAATAGCGTGAGCTGGAGAAGGCTTCGACGAGCTGGCGGCTCTCCATCGATTTGTCCTGGTCGAAGACCGCGAATTTCAGGTTCTCGACGTCGAAGGAAATCCCGAAGCCGAAGGCCAGCATCAGAAGGATCGGCCCGAGCAGGGCGAAGCTGAGCCGGATCGGATCACGGATCAGTTCCATCGTCTCGCGCCGGGCGCAGGCCCAGAGTCGGCGTGGATCGAAGCGGCGGGCAGGCAGGACCGGCCGGGCGGCGAGGACCGGCGCCTCCGGCTCGGACGCGGGAGTGTCCGTGATACCGGCGGCCTCCTTCAGATAGGAGATGAAGGCGTCTTCGAGCGTGTCCGCGCCGCGCTGGCGGACCAGTTCCTCGGGCGTGCCGACCGCGAGCACCCGGCCGGCATGCATGAAGGAGATGCGGTCGCAGCGCGCCGCTTCGTTCATGAAATGGGTCGAGAGGAAGATGGTGACGCCGTCGTCACGCGAGAGGTCGATGAGGGTTCGCCAGAAGGCGTCTCGCGCGATCGGATCGACGCCCGAGGTCGGCTCGTCGAGGATCAGCATGGCCGGGCGGTGCAGCACGGCGACGGCGAGTTGCAGGCGCTGGCGGATGCCGAGCGGCAGGGTCTCCGGCCGCTCGTCGGCGACGCTGCCGAGGTCGAACCGGGCCAGAAGCTCCGCGATGCGCCCCGCAATCTCCGAGGCCGGCAGGTGGTAGAGTTCCGCATGAAGCAGGAGATTCTGCCGGACCGTCAGCTCGCTGTAGAGCGAGAAGGATTGCGACATGTAGCCGACGCGCCTTCGCGTCTCCATGTCGTCGGCCGCAAGCGGCTGGCCGAAAAGCTTCGCCGTGCCCTCGCTCGCCGGCAGGAGGCCGGTCAGCATCTTCATCGTCGTGGACTTGCCGCAGCCGTTCGAGCCGAGGAAGCCGAAGATCTCGCCCCGCCCGATGCGGAAGCTGACATGGTCCACCGCGACGAAATCGCCGAAGCGGCGCGTCAGCCCCTCGGCCTCGATGGCGGGCGTCGCATCATCGGCCGCCCGGCGGGGGCGCAGTTCCACGGGCCGGTATTGCGCCCGCTTGGCCTCGGGCAGGAGCCCGACGAAAGCCGCCTCCAGCGTCGGCTGCCCCGCCTGCCTGCGCAATTCGTCCGGGCTGCCCGTGGCGATGACCTTGCCGTCATCCATGGCGACGAGCCAGTCGAAGCGCTCCGCCTCCTCCATATAGGCGGTGGCCACGATCACGCTCATGCCCGGCCGCCGGGCGCGGATCGTGTCGATCAGGTCCCAGAACTGCCCGCGGGAGAGCGGATCGACGCCCGTGGTCGGCTCGTCCAGCACGAGGAGGTCGGGATCGTGGATCAGCGCGCAGCAGAGCGAGAGCTTCTGCTTCATGCCGCCGGAGAGCTTGGCGGCCGGGCGCTCCTCGAAGGGGTCGAGTCCGGTCGCGCGCAGCAATTCGCCGATGCGGGCGCGGCGCTCCGCGGCGTCCTGCCCGAAGAGCCGGGCGTGGAAGTCGATATTCTCGAAGACCGACAGCGTCGGGTAGAGATTGCGGCCGAGCCCCTGCGGCATATAGGCGATGCGTCCGCGCCGCGCCTCCCGCTCGGCCGTGACGCCGAGATCGCCGCCGAGCGCATGGACGGCGCCCTTCTGGATCGCGCGCACGCCTGCGACGAGCGCGAGCAGCGTCGACTTGCCGACCCCATCCGGCCCGATCACGCCGATCATGCGGCCGGAGGGGATATCCAGGGTCACCCCGTCGAGGGCGTTCACGCGCCCGTAGCGATGCGTGACCCCGGCGAGGCTGGCCGCGGGCTCGCCCGTCCTCATGGCAGCTTCACGGCGAGCGAATCGGGCCACTTGGCCTCGGGAGAGGTGCGTACGAAGCCGAGGCCCCGCACGCCGGTCTTCACGCGGCGATGGTATTTCGCGAGGAGGTCCCGGTCGACCTGGAGCTTGACGCGGAAGACCAGTTTCTCGCGCTCCTCCGCCGTCTCGACCGTCTTCGGCGTGAACTGCGCGTCCGCGGCGACGAAGCTTACCGTCGCCGGGATGACGTATTGCGGGACGGGATCGAGGATGATCCGGGCCTCGTCGCCGAGCGCGAGCCGCCCGGCCTGCGCCGCCGGCAGGTAGATCGTCATGTAGACGTCCGACAGGTCGAGGATGGTGACGACGCGGGTCCCGGCTGACACTACCTCGCCGGTGCGGGCGAGCTGGTACTGCACGCGCCCGCTGCGCGGGGCGACGAGCACGAGATCGACGAGGATCGCCTTGATCTGCTCGGCATCGGCCTCGGAGGCGCGGATCGCGAAATGGGCCTGGTCGCGCTGCGCCTCCGCCGCCCGCAGCGCCGCATCGGCGGCATCGGCCCGGGCGACGCGCTGGTCGTAGACCTGCTTGCTGATATAGCCCTTCGCGACGAGTTCCTTGGCGCGGTCGGCATCGGTGCGCGCGAAGCTCTGGTCGCTCTTGCGCTGCGCGATCAGCGCCTCCGCCTCGGCGAGGGCCTGGCGGGCGCGCAGCACCTGCGCCTGGGCGGAGCGAAGCTGCGCCTCGTATTCGGGCGAGGCGATCCGCGCGATCACCTGGCCTGCCGTGACCTCGTCGCCCTCGTTGACGTTCACCTCGGCGAGGCGGCCGGGATATTTCGAGGACACGTCGATCTGCGTCGCCTCGATGCGGCCGTTCGTCTTGACGATGCCCTCCGGCATCTGGTCGCCGCGCAGCCTCTCGATCAGCGCCTTGATCCGGGACTGCGCCTGGACGGCCGGCGGCGGCAGCATCAGCGCTGCGAAAACGGCCGCGAGGGCGATTCGGGAAAAGCGCATGCCTGTCTCCGGAGGCCGGGCTCAGATATCCGTCCTCTCGGCGCGATGCTTACCATGCCGGCTGCGTGCCGGCCCACAGCGTCCCGCCTTTAGGGCGCCGCCATTTCGATGCCGTCCTCCAGGCCGCGGATGATCGGGCATTCCGGGCGCCCGGAGGCATCGCAGGCGCTGGCGAGATGCTGGAGCGTCGCGGCCATCTCGCGCAGATGCGCGGCCTTCAGCTCCAGCTCGCGAACATGCTCGAGCGCGATCGCCTTGACCTCGGCATTGCTGCGGCCCTCATCGCTCCACAGGCGCAGCAGCACCCGGATGCGCTCGATCGGGAATCCCAGGTCGCGCGCGCGCCGGATGAATTGCAGGCGGTGAATATCGGCGGGGGAATAGTCCCGGTAGTCGTTCTCGCGCCGGTCCGCGCCCGGAACGAGGCCGATGGCCTCGTAGTGGCGGATCATCTTGGCGGAGACGCCCGACGCCTTCGATGCCTGTCCGATCCGCAATGCCCCAACTCCCTCCTGCCGGCTTGACCTTACCATGATGGGAAGCCTCAAGACAGCGCCAAGGAAAGGCGTCAACCATGGACCATGAGCACAGGCACGGCGCGGGAGCGGGCTCCTGCTGCGGCGGACATGCCGAGCCCGCTCCCCCTCGCCACGAAGCCAGCCATCACGGCTGCTGCTCGGGGAAGGCTGCGGCCACGCTGAAGGACCCCGTCTGCGGCATGGACGTGAACCCGGACACGGCGAAGCACCGGGCCGAGCATGAGGGCCGACCCTATTATTTCTGCTCGGCCGGCTGCCGGACGAAGTTCCTGGCCGATCCAGGCCGGTATCTCGAAGGGCGGCCCGCCATTCCCGCGGAGCCGGTTCCCGAGGGAACGATCTATACCTGCCCCATGCATCCCGAGGTCCGGCAGGTCGGCCCCGGCTCCTGCCCCCTCTGCGGCATGGCGCTGGAGCCGCTTCTCGCGAGCGCCGAGACGGGGCCGAGTCCCGAGCTTGCGGACATGACGCACCGGCTTCGGATCGGCTTCGCGCTGGCGCTTCCGGTCTTTCTGCTCGAAATGGGCGGGCACCTGTTCGGCATCACCGACCGGATCGGACAGCAGAATTCCAACTGGGTGCAACTCGTGCTCGCGACGCCGGTCGTGCTGTGGGCGGGCTGGCCGTTCTTCGAGCGCGGCTGGCGGTCGATCGTGAGCCGCCATCTCAACATGTTCACGCTGGTCGCCATCGGCACGGGCGCGGCCTGGCTCTACAGCATCGTCGCGACCCTGGCGCCGGGCCTGTTCCCCGCAACCCTGCGCGGCCATGGCGGCGCGGTGCCGGTCTATTTCGAGGCGGCGGCCGTGATCACCGTCCTCGTGCTCCTGGGGCAGGTCCTCGAATTGCGCGCCCGCGACAGCACCGGAAGCGCCATCCGGGCGCTGCTCGACCTGTCGCCCAAGACCGCCCGCCGGATCCGGCCGGACGGCACGGAAGAGGAGATCCAGCTCGACGAGGTCCAGGTCGGGGACCGCCTGCGCGTGCGGCCGGGCGAGACGGTCCCGGTGGACGGCGCCGTCCGCGAGGGCCGCTCCTCGATCGACGAATCGACGGTCACGGGCGAATCGATGCCCGTGGCGAAGGGGGAGGGTGCCCGCGTCATCGGCGGCACCCTGAACCGGAGTGGCGCGCTGGTCATCGAGGCCGAGAAGGTCGGCCGGGACACGATGCTGGCGCGGATCGTCCAGCTCGTCGCCGATGCGCAGCGTTCCCGCGCGCCGATCCAGCGGCTCGCCGATCAGGTCTCCGGCTGGTTCGTGCCGGCGGTCCTCGCGGTCGCCGCTCTCGCCTTCGCCGCGTGGTGGATGTTCGGGCCGGAGCCGCGCATCAGCTTCGCGCTGCTGGCGGCGGTCGCGGTGCTGATCATCGCCTGCCCTTGCGCGCTCGGGCTCGCGACGCCCATGTCGATCATGGTCGGCGTGGGTCGCGGCGCGCGCGAGGGGGTGCTGATCCGCGACGCCGAGGCGCTCGAGCGGATGGAGAAGGTCGATACCCTCGTCATCGACAAGACCGGCACCCTCACCGAGGGCCGGCCCTCCGTGACGGCGCTGGTCCCGGCCACGGGATTCGGCGAGGAAGAGGTGCTGCGGCTCTCCGCCAGCATCGAGCGGGCGAGCGAGCATCCGCTCGCGCGGGCGATCGTGACGGCCGCCGAGGAGCGCGGCCTCGCTTTCGCGCCCGTGACGGATTTCGATTCGCCCACAGGCAAGGGCGCGCTCGGGACGGCGGACGGACAGCGCGTGGTCCTGGGCAATGCGACCTTCCTGCGCGAGCAGGGAATCGACGCCTCCGCCCTCGAGCGGGAGGCCGAAAGGCTGCGGGGCGACGGCGCCACGGCGATCTTCGCCGCGATCGGTGGCCATCTGGCGGGGGTGATCGGGATCGCCGATCCGATCAAGGATTCGACGCCCGCGGCCCTCGCGGCTTTGCGGGCGGAGGGCATCCGGGTCGTCATGCTGACCGGCGACAACCGGACGACGGCGAAGGCGGTCGCCACGCGGCTCGGCATCGAGACCGTGGAGGCGGAGGTGCTGCCCGAGCGGAAGGCGGCGATCGTCGAAGGCTACAAGCGCGAGGGCCGCGTCGTCGCCATGGCCGGGGACGGGGTGAACGACGCGCCGGCCCTGGCCGCGGCCGATATCGGCATCGCCATGGGGACGGGAACCGACGTCGCCATGGAGAGCGCGGGCGTGACGCTGCTGCGGGGGGATCTCGGCGGCATCGTCCATGCGCTCAGGCTGTCGCGCGCGGTGATGTCCAATATCCGCCAGAACCTGTTCTTCGCCTTCGTCTACAACGCGGCGGGCGTGCCCGTGGCGGCAGGCATCCTCTACCCGTTCCTCGGCATCCTGCTCTCGCCGGTCATCGCGGCCGCCGCGATGGCGCTCTCCTCGGTGAGCGTCATCGGCAACGCGCTGCGGCTGCGGGCCGCCCGCATCTGAGCGTGCCTCACCGGGCCGGCTCGGTGCTGTTCGAGCCGGCGAAGGGGTCGGCGACCTTCGGCCAGAAGGGCTGCGTGCGCTTGGTGAAGGGGATCGCGGCGTAGTCGGGCGGCACCGCGCCCGGCGCCGCGACATAGCGGATCTCGCGCGCGACGGGGGCGAAGGCGGCATGGAAATGCTGCATCGACTTCACCACCACGAAAGCCTTGTCGCCGAGCGTGAGGCCGAGCCCGGTGAAGCCGTCCGGCGCGAAAGCCTGCTGGCGGATCGTGACGAGGACGATGTGGATGCCCTCGTGCTCGACCCAGGCGGAGGGCCCGAGCGGCTGGCGCCCGCCGCTGAGCCCGCCCTGGTCATGCGCTTCCGACAGGCCCCGGACGGTGACGCGCAGGTCGACCGGCTGGCCCGAGGCCGGCCCGACCTTGCCGCCGATGCGCAGGTCGAAGCTCGCCCCGATCCCAGCCTCCCGGCAGATCTCGACCGCGAGGGGGTCCCAGTAGAGGCCGGTCGCGACGTCGCGCACGCCGCGCTCGACGAGCCGGCGCAGGATGAAGGTCGAATCGGAGGCGGCTCCCGCCCCGGCATTGTCGGCGACGTCGGCGAGGACCAGGGGCCCCGCGCCCGCCGGCCCCCCGAGGCCCCGGTCGATCGCCTCGTCGATCGTGTCGAAGGCCGTGCCGGTGGCCTCGCGCAGGTCGAAGAACTCGCCGGCGAGCTTGTCCGCGAGCGCCGCCGCCTTCGCCTCGTCCTCGCCGACGACCACCATTTGCGCCCCGACCTCCGCGACGTCGCCCCAGGGGAAGCCGTGGCCGAGCCCTACATTGAGGATGCCGTCCCGGCCCTCGAAGCTCCGCATGCGCTCGACGAAGGCCCGCATGGGTGGGAGGGAGGTGCGCCACATGCTCACCATGCGGCAATCGGCATAGGCGGTGACCGGACGCCGGCCGGTCCTCGCGGCGTCGACGCAGATGTCGTAGAGTTCCGGCGCCCGCTCGCCGATATCGGTATGCGGGTATTCCTTGAAGAGGACGAGCGCGTCCGCCTCTTTCCGCATCTCCTCCGTGAGATGGCAATGGAGGTCCAGCTCGACCCCGACCAGCGCCTGCGGCCCGACGATCTCCCGCACCCGGGCGATCGTGTCGCCCTCGCAATCGTCATAGCCCTCGGCCACCATCGCGCCGTGCAGGAAGAGCAGCACCACGTCCACCGGCATGGCGGCGCGCAGGTCCTCCAGCAGCTCCCCGCGCAGTTGCTCGTAGGCCCCGCGCAGGGTGGTGCCGCCGGGCTGGGCGAAGGTCGAGATGCTCTCGGCGACCTCGTGGCCGTCGCGCTCGGCGAGGCGCCGCCACTCGATCAGCGGGATATTGCCGATGCGCGGCGGCTGTCGGCTGCCGTCGCGGCGGAAATATTCCTTCTCCTTGAAGGCCGCCAATCCCGTCGGGAGGGGCGCGAAGGTATTGGTCTCGGTGGCGAGCGTGGCGATGAAGATCTTCACCCGGCGGATTCCTCGGCCCTCATGGGAGGCGGGATTTTGGCCGGGGAAGGCGCCGGCCGGCAAGTGCGTCCTCCCGCCTTGGCGTCTCCCCGCCTTGCGCCTGGAAAACCGGCAATCCCGTCTGGCCCTTTGGCCCGCGCCGTGCATGATGGTCGCGACAATAAAAGGGGAGTGAGGGAATGAAGACGGGAATGGGCCGCCGGCTCGGGCCGGTGCTCGGCGCGGTGATCGTGGCCGCGATCTCGCTCGGTGCCGCTCCGGCCTTCGCCCAGGCGAAGAAGACCATCAAGGCCGTGATGCATTCCGGCCTCCGGATCACCGATCCGATCATCACGACGGCTTATATCGCCCGCGATCACGGCTACATGATCTACGACGTCCTCTTCGCCTATGACGAGAAGTTCGAGGTCAAGCCGCAGATGGTGAAGGATTACAGCGTCTCCCCCGACGGGCTGACCTATACCTTCACCTTGCGCGACGGGCTCAAGTTCCATGACGGGGCGCCCGTCACCTCCGACGACTGCATCGCCTCGATCCAGCGCTGGGGCAAGCGCGACGGCATGGGCCAGAAGCTCGCCGACTTCACCAAGGAATGGGTCAAGGTCGACGACAAGACCTTCAAGCTCGTCCTGAAGGAGCCCTACGGCCTCGTCCTCGCCTCCCTCGGCAAGCCCTCCGGCAACACGCCCTTCATCATGCCCAAGCGCATCGCCATGACCCCGGCCGACCAGAACGTGCCGGAGGAGATCGGCTCGGGCCCGTTCAAGTTCGTCAAGGAGGAGTTCCAGCCCGGCCTCAAGGTCGTCTACGTGAAGAACACCGACTACGTGCCGCGCTCCGAGCCGGCCAGCTATCTCTCCGGCGGCAAGGTCGTGAAGGTCGACCGCGTCGAGTGGATCAACATCCCCGACTACCAGACCGCCGTGAACGCCCTCATCAACAGCGAGATCGACTATATCGAGCAGCCTCCGCACGATTTCCTGCCGATCCTGAAGAAGGAAAAAGGCATCACGCTGACCAATTACGACGATCTCGGCTTCTCGGGCATGATGCGCATGAACTGGACGCAGCCGCCCTTCGACAACGTCAAGGTGCGCCAGGCGGCGATGCTGGCCGTGAGCCAGCAGGATTATCTCGACGCGCAGATCGGCGATCCCGACTATTATCGCGTCTGCATGGCCATGTTCGTCTGCGGCACGCCGAACGGGACCGATGCCGGAGCCCCGAAGACCGACCTCGCCCGGGCCAAGGCGCTCCTCAAGGAGAGCGGCTATGACGGCACGCCCGTCGTCATCATGCAGCCGACCGACCTCGCCATCGTGGCGCCGCTCGGCCCCGTCACCGCGCAGGCCCTGCGCAATATCGGCATGAAGGTCGACCTCCAGTCCATGGACTGGCAGACCCTCGTCGGGCGGCGCGCGAAGCAGGATCCGGTCGCGCAGGGTGGCTGGAACATCTTCCACACCATCTGGCAGAATGCCGACCTCCTGAACCCGATCGCCAATATCGGCGTGAACGGCCGCGGCAGGAATGGCGGCTGGTTCGGCTGGCCCGACGTTCCCGACGCGGAGAAGCTGCGCGACGCCTATGCGCGCGAGACCGATCCCGCCAAGCAGAAGCAGATCGCCGCGGACGTGCAGAAGATCGCCTACGATCTCGGCATGTATTATCCGACCGGCAGCTACAAGATGCCGGTCGCCTCGCGCGGCCTGACCGGCATCCTGAGCGCGGCGGCGCCGGTCTTCTGGAACATCGAGAAGAAATAGCGGCGCGCCATGGGTCGCTTCCTCCTCGGCCGCGTCCTTGCCACGATCCCGGTCCTCCTGGTCGTGGCGACGGTCGTCTTCGCCCTGCTGCGGCTCGCGCCGGGCGATCCGGCCGCGATCCTGGCCGGCGACGTCGCGACCCCCGAGCAGATCGCCGCGATCCGCATGCGGCTCGGGCTCGACCAGCCCGCCTATATCCAGTTCATCGACTGGATGGGGCGGCTCCTGCAGGGCGATCTCGGCACCTCGATCATCTCCAACCAGCCCGTCACCCGGCTGATCGGGGAGCGGATCGAGCCGACCCTGGCCCTCGCAGGATCGACGATCCTGTTCGCGGTGCTGGTCGCGGTGCCGCTCGGCGTCCTGGCCGCCTGGCGGCACGGCACCTGGGTCGACCGCGCCGTGATGGCCTTCTCGGTCATCGGCTTCTCGATCCCGGTCTTCGTGCTCGGCTATCTGCTGATCCTCGGCTTCGCCATGGAGCTGCGCTGGCTTCCGGTGCAGGGCTATGCGCCGCTGCGCGACGGCTTCCTGCCCTTCGCGACCCGGCTCGTCCTGCCGACGCTCACGCTGTCGGTCATCTACATCGCGCTCATCGCGCGCATCACGCGGGCCAGCGTGCTCGAAACCCTCGGCGAGGACTACGTGCGCACCGCCCGCGCCAAGGGCGTCGGCGAGCGTTCGGTCCTCGCCCGCCACGCGCTGCGCAACGCCGCCGTGCCGATCGTTTCCGTGATCGGCATCGGCATCGCGCTCCTGATCTCCGGCGTCGTCGTCACGGAGAGCGTGTTCAACCTGCCGGGCCTCGGGCGGCTCACCGTCGATGCGGTCCTGGCGCGGGACTATCCCGTCATCCAGGGCGTGACGCTGCTCTTCGCTTTCCTCTACGTGCTGATCAATCTCGGCATCGACGTCGCCTATACCCTTCTCGATCCGAGGATCCGCTATTGAGCGCCGCCGACGCCCCACAGGCCCCGGCCGCTGCCGCTCCCCGGCGGCGCCTGCCCCGCGCGCTGCGCAATCCGAGCGTGGTCGCGGGCCTCGTCGTCCTCGCGATCGTCCTGGTCGCGGCCCTCGCCGCGCCCCTGCTCTGGACCTCCGACCCGATCCTGCTGCGCCCGCGCCTGCGCCTGCGCCCGCCCTCGGCCGCGGCGTGGCTCGGCACCGACCAGTTCGGCCGCGACGTCTATAGCCGCGTGGTCTACGGCGCCCGCGTCTCGCTGATGATCGGCTTCTCGGTCGCGATCGTCGCCGTCACGATCGGCACCCTCGTCGGCGTGGTGGCGGGCTATGTGCGCATCCTCGACATGATCGTCATGCGGATCATGGACGGGATCATGGCGATCCCCTCGATCCTCCTCGCCATCGCCATGGTGACGCTCTCGGGCGCAGGCATCCTCACGGTGATCGTCGCCATCGTGATCCCGGAGATCCCGCGGGTCGCGCGGCTCGTGCGCTCGGTCGTGCTGACGGTGCGCGAGGAGCCCTATGTCGAGGCGGCGATCGGCGCCGGCACGCCCTTGCCCCTGGTGCTGTGGCGGCACGTCCTGCCCAATACCGTCGCGCCGCTGATCGTGCAGGCAACCTATATCTGCGGCTTCGCCATCCTGACCGAGGCCATCCTCAGCTTCCTCGGGGCGGGCATTCCGACCGAGGTGCCGAGCTGGGGCAACATCATGGCCGAGGGCCGGCAGAGCTTCCAGATCGCGCCCTGGGTGGTCCTCTTTCCGGGCCTGTGCGTCGCCGCCACCGTCCTCGCCATCAACGTGATGGGCGACGGGCTACGCGACACGCTCGATCCGCGCCTCGCGCGGCGGCTGGGGAACGTGTGATGGCCGCGCCTGTCCTCGAGGTCAGGGGCCTCACCGTCGCGCTTCCGACCGGGGGCGAGCGGCGCCATGCCGTGGAGGACATCTCGCTCACGGTGCGCCCGCGCGAGATCGTCTGCGTGGTCGGCGAATCCGGCTCGGGCAAGTCGGTCACGGCCTTCTCGACGATGGGCCTCCTGCCGCCCGTCCTGAAGCCGGTCGCGGGGGAGATCCTGCTCCAGGGCGAGAACACGCTCACCGCCTCGAAGGCGCGGCTGCGCGAATTGCGCGGCAGCCGCATGGCGATGATCTTCCAGGAGCCGATGACGGCGCTGAACCCGGTCCTGCCGGTCGGGGAGCAGGTCGCCGAGGCCCTGGACTGGCACGGCGCGCGGCTGTCGCGCGCGCAGAAGCGCCAGCGCGTCCTCGAGCTGATGGAGGACGTGCGCCTGCCGCGGGCGGGCGAGATGATCTCGGCCTATCCGCACCAGCTCTCCGGCGGCCAGCGCCAGCGCGTGATGATCGCGATGGCGCTCGCCAACGAGCCCGCTTTGATCATCGCCGACGAGCCGACCACCGCCCTCGACGTCACCACCCAGGCGCAAATCCTCAAGCTGATGCGCGAGCTTCAGGCTCGCCACGACAGCGGCATCCTCTTCATCACCCACGATTTCGGCGTCGTGGCCGAGATCGCCGACCGGGTCGTGGTGATGCGGCGGGGAAAGCTCGTCGAGCAGGGCACGGCCGAGGAGATCCTGACCAACCCGCAGGATCCCTATACGCGCATGCTGATCGACGCGGTGCCGGGCGCGGAGCCCCCGCCGCCCCGGACGATCCCCGACAAGCCGCCCGTGATCGCTGCGCGGGAGGTCGAGAAGGTCTATGGCGGGGGCGTCTTCGGGGGAGGGCGCCCGGTCAAGGCGCTCGACCGGGTGTCGATCGCGCTCAAGCCGGGCGAGACGCTCGGCATCGTCGGCGAATCCGGCTCGGGCAAATCGACCCTCGCGCGCTGCATCGCCCGCTTCATCGATCCGACCGGCGGCGAGATCCTGCTGGACGGCGAGGAGATCGGCCGCAAATCCGCCGCCGCCCTCCGGCCCGTTCGCCACCGCATCCAGGTGATCTTCCAGGACCCCTATCGCTCGCTGAATCCGCGCCGCACGGTCGGCCAGTCGATCATCGAGGGGCCGATGAATTACGGCACGAGCCGCGAGGAAGCCTGGGCCCGAGGCCGCGAGCTGCTCCAGCTCGTCGACATGAACCCGGCGGGGCTCGAGCGCTATCCGCACGAATTCTCAGGCGGGCAGCGCCAGCGCATCGCCATCGCGCGGGCGCTGGCGATGAAGCCGCAGGTGCTGATCGCCGACGAGGCCGTCTCCGCCCTCGACGTCTCCGTCCAGAAGCAGGTGCTCGAGCTTCTGGAGGATATCCGCGAGAAATTCGGCCTCGCCATCCTCTTCATCACGCATGATCTGCGGGTGGCTGCCCGTATCTGCGACAGCGTCGTCGTCATGCTGAACGGCAAGGTCGTGGAAAGCGGCCCGTCGAGCCGCGTCTTCGTGCATCCCGAGCACGACTATACGAAGGCCCTTTTCGCCGCGGCGCCGGGGCGGGGCAAGTTCGGGCATTAGCCCGCAACCTGTTCTACCCCATATCGGAGGGGTGGCGATTTCGCCGAAACCCCAAGCTCTTTATGGAGCCCTCGCGCGCGGGATTTTCGGAGCGGAAGACGTGGCGACACGAGCGGAGACGATCGTCCGGGACGCGGCGGAGCCGGCCGCGGCCCGTCGCATCGCCCGCGTCCAGCCTTTTCTCGCCATGGATGTCCTCGCCGCCGCGGCCGCGAAGGAGCGGGCAGGCGGCAGCGTCGTGCATATGGAGGTCGGCCAGCCCTCCGCGCCCGCGCCGCGGCCCGTCCTCGAAGCGGCCCGCGTCGCGCTCGCGGATGGCCGCATCGGCTATACCGAGGCGCTCGGCATCGCCCCGCTCCGGAAGCGGATCGCCCGGCATTACCGCGACGCCTACGGGATCGCGGTGGCGCCGGAGCGGGTCGTCGTGACCACAGGCTCCTCGGCCGGCTTCGTCCTCGCGTTCCTGGCGATGTTCGATCCGGGCGACCGCGTCGCCGTCTCCGCGCCCGGCTATCCGGCCTACCGGAACATCCTCGCGGCGCTCGATCTCGACATGCTGGCGGTGCCGCTGCGGGCCGTTGATGGCTGGCGGCTCACCGCCCCGGGTATCGCGGATGCGGCGGGGGAGGGGCCGCTCGCGGGCATCCTGGCGATGAGTCCCGCCAACCCC
>NZ_DAOLAJ010000071.1:16936-17816 GCF_035325185.1 Enterovirga sp.
GGGGGGGGGGGGGCGGCCCGGGGGCCCCGGGGCGAGGGCCCCCCCAACCCCCTCCGCCCCCTTGACGGGCGGGGGGGGTCCCGGGGGCCCCGCCCGCCTCTGCCGCGAGCGCGGGCTCTGGTTCGTGTCGGACGAGATCTATCACGGGCTCACCTATGGCGAGCCTGCCGACACGGCGCTCCGGCATCATCGGGACGCGGTCGTGATCAACTCGTTCTCGAAATATTACTGCATGACGGGCTGGCGCATCGGCTGGATCGTCGTGCCGGAGCGGCTCGTGCGGCCGGTCGAGACGCTGGCCCAGAACCTCTACATCTCCCCGCCCTATCTCTCGCAGGTGGCGGCCCTGGCGGCCTTCGACGCGACCGGGGAACTGGAGGCGGTCAAGGCGGATTACGCGCGGGCGCGGGCCGTCCTCCTGGACGAATTGCCGGGTCTCGGCATCACCGAGATCCATCCGGCGGACGGTGCCTTCTATCTCTATGCCGACATCGCCCGCTTCACGAACGATTCGATCGGCTTCTGCCGCCGGATGCTCGACGAGGCCGGCGTCGCGGCGACTCCGGGCGTCGATTTCGACCTCGCGGAAGGCAGCCACCACCTCCGCTTCTCCTTCGCCGGCGGCGAGGATGTCTGCCGCGAGGCGGTGCGGCGGCTCAAGGAGTGGCTTTGATCTGTGCATGCCGGGTGCGGGGTGCCCCCTCCACCATGCTTCGCATGGTCCCCCTCCCCCGTTTCACGGGGGAGGATGGCGGCGGCCGTGCCACACGCGGCCGTCACCCCGGCGGAGGCCGGGGTCCAGGACCGGCGGATGGATTCCGGCCTTCGCCGGAATGACGGAGACGTGGCGCGCTGCGCGACGGAGACGTGGCGCAGCCCG
>NZ_DAOLAJ010000072.1:0-17735 GCF_035325185.1 Enterovirga sp.
TTGACGGAGATGCCGATCATCAGCCCGAGCGTGAAGAGCGAGTTCATCAGCGGCTTTCCCCATTCCGTCTCCCGCTCGCAGAAATGGGCGTCGATATGCAGCGGCTGCGGGTTCAGGGTCATGTTGGAGAACAGCATGTTGTCCATCTGCGTCACCGTGCGGGTGAGGCGATGGCGGAAGACCTGCCCGACCTCGAAATCCTCGAGATACAGGCCGCCGCGCGGATGACGTTGGGCTTCGGATATGGTCATGCGGTCGTTCTTTCCCCGGATCTCGCGGAGGGTCCCGTTTCGAGTTCATTTACCATGATTTGACAGGGTGAAGCCTCTCTTCCCGGGCGTCCATCCATGATCGTCAGCCGCTTTCTGCTCTGGGCCCGCTCGGCCCCCCCGGGCCACCGCGCCGAGGCCACGGCGGCGCTCGCCAACGCCTTTCTCTATTCGGATCTCTCGCCCGAGGACCGGGAGGAGGCGAGGACGGCCCTCACGGCGATGCTGGACGATTCCTCGACGCTGGTCCGGCGCGCCATGGCCGAGGCCCTGGCCTCCTCGACCGCGGCCCCGCGCCACCTGATCGTGGCCCTCGCCAACGATGCCGCCGAGATCGCGGCCATCGTGCTCGGGCGCTCTCCCCTCCTGGCCGATTGCGACCTGGTCGATGCCGCCGCTCTCGGCGAGGAGCGCGTCCAATGCGCGATCGCGGGCCGGCCGGGATTGTCGCGGGCCGTGTCCGCGGCGGTTGCGGAGATCGGCGGGCCGGCCGCCCTCGTCGCGCTCGCCTCCAACCGCGAGGCCGACATCCCCGCCTTCAGCCTCTCGCGGATGATCGAGCGGCATGGAGGCGAGGGCGCGCTTCGCGAAGCTCTCCTGGCGCGGCCGGACCTGCCGGTCGACATCGCCCAGGCCATCGCCGCGGCGCTCGCCGAGTCGCTCGGCCGCTTCGTCACCGATTGCGGCTGGCTCAGCCCGGAACGGTCGGGCCGGGTGACGCGCGAGGCGCGCGAGCGCGCGACCGTGGCTCTCTCCGGCGAGGCGGAGGGCGAGGACGCGTCCCGGCTCGTCGGCCATCTGCGCCGGTCGGGGCAGCTCACGCCGGCCCTCATGCTGCGCGCGATCCTCTCGCGCAGCATCGGCTTCGCCGAGGCCGCCTTCGCGGAATTGTCCGGCCTCGCGCCGGGCCGCGTCGTCGCGATCCTCAAGGACGAGCGTGGCAGCGCCTTCCGCTCGCTCTATGCACGCGCGGGAATGCCGCAGACGCTGCGGCCAGCCTTCGAGGCCGCTCTCGCAGCCCATCGCGAGCTGCGCGCCAAGGGCCGGTCGGACGCCTCCCTCTCGCGGCGCATGGTCGAGCGCACGCTCGCCTTCTGCGAGGCGCTGCCGGCGGAGGAAGCGGGCAAGCTGGTCGCGCTCCTGCGCCGCTTCGAGGCCGAGGCCGCGCGCGAGGAGGCCCGCCGCGTCGCTTCCAACCTCGCCGATCGGGCGGCGCTCGCGCTCGTCCTGGAATATGCGCCGGCCGCCTTCGTCGAGGAGCCGGGGCGCGAAGCCGCCTAGACCCCGAATTGCTCGCGCAGGATGCGCTCGTCGAGGCTGTGGTCCGGGTCGTGCAGCATCACGAGGTCGACGGAATGGTCCATCGAGGCCGCGACGTGGCGGACCCGGCGGAACTCGAAATGGTCGGCGACGGCGCTGACCGGCCTCCTCTCGGGCTCGTTGACGGTGACGGCGATCCTCGCCCGGTCGGGCAGGAGCGCGCCGCGCCAGCGCCGGGGCCGGAAGGCCGAGATCGGCGTCAGGGCCAGGAGCGAGGAGCCGAGCGGCAGGATCGGGCCGCCGACCGAGAGGTTGTAGGCAGTCGAGCCGGCGGGCGTGGCGAGCAGGATGCCGTCCGAGATCAGCTCCGCGAGGCGGATCTTGCCGTCGACCTCGATGATGAGCTTCGCGGTCTGGTGCGTCTGCCGCAGCATGTGCACCTCGTTGATGGCATAGGCGCGATGCTGCCGGCCGGCGGTGTCCTCGGCCTCCATGAGCAGCGGATGGGCGACGCTGCGCTGGGCCGCCTCCAGCCGCTCGAGCAACCCCTCCGCCCGGAATTCGTTCATCAGGAAGCCGACCGTGCCCTTGTGCATCCCGTAGATCGGCTTTCCGGTGCCGAGGAACTCGTGCAGCGTCGCCAGCATCAGCCCGTCGCCGCCGAGCGCGACGACGACATCCGCCTCCCGGGGCGGAACGTGGGCATATTCGGCCTTCAGCATCTCCGCCGCGGCCTCGGCCTCCGGCGTGCGGCTCGAGACGAAGGCCACGGTCGCGAAACGTCGCGCCATCGGGGACTCCCGCCCGGCTGAGATCCGGGCCGTACGGCTCTACACGAGCGTCGGGGCGTGGGGGAAGCAAGCTCCGGCCTCACCCGCAACCCTCCCCTGCGAAAAGCCTGTGGCGCAAGGGGCGAGGCCTCTGCGCGGGACCGTAGGCGGGCCGAAGGCGGCCCCGAAGGGCTTGATTATTCCTGGAACAAGAGAAAAACCCCGCGGCCGATCGCCGGATATCATGCTGGCGGCAGCCGATGGGAGACGGTCCGTTGAGCGAGACCCCGAGCGACGGCCTGCCCGTTCCCAGGCGCTACTGGTCGATCGTCGCGATCTGGCTTGCCATCACGCTCGCGGTGCTCGATTCCGCGGTCGTGAACGTCGCGCTTCCCACGATCGCGCGGGAGTTCCGCATCGAGCCGCACGAGGCGATCTGGATCGTCAACGCCTACCAGATCGTGATCGTGGTCTCCCTCCTGCCGATGGCCTCGCTCGGGGAGATCTTCGGCTATCACCGGGTCTATCTCGTCGGGCTCGCCCTCTTCACCCTGGCCTCGCTCGCCTGCGCCCTGTCCGGCACGCTCGTCGAGCTGACCGCCGCCCGCATCGTGCAGGGCTTCGGCGCTGCGGGCGTCATGTCCATCAACGCCGCCCTCGTGCGCTTCACCTATCCCCAGCGCATGCTCGGGCGCGGCATGGGGCTCAACGCGATGGTGGTGTCGCTCGCCTCCGCCTCCGCCCCGTCGCTCGCGGCGGCGATCCTGTCGGTGGCGAGCTGGCCGTGGCTGTTCGCCGTCAATATCCCGATCGGCCTGCTCGCCATGGCGCTGGCCGCCTCCGCCCTGCCGCGCATCCCGCGCGTCCGCCGCCGCTTCGATTTCGTGGGCGCCTTCCTGAACGCGGTGGCCTTCGGCCTCCTGATCGGCGGCGTGGACCTCCTCACCCGCATGGGACAGCCCGTGGTCGGCTCGCTGCTGATGGCCGGCGGCCTCACCTCCTTCGTCGTGCTCGCGCTGAAGGGCCGGGGAGAGGCCAATCCCATCCTGCCGACCGACCTCCTGCGGATTCCGATCTTCGGCCTGTCGGTCGCGACCTCGATCTGCTCCTTCTGCGCGCAGATGCTGGCGCTGGTCTCGCTGCCGTTCCTGTTCGACCACGTCATGCATCGCAGCCCCGCCCAGATCGGCCTCCTGCTCACGCCCTGGCCGATCATGGTGGGGCTGCTCGGGCCCTTCGCCGGCGCCATGGCCGACCGGGTCTCGGCGGCCCTGATGGGCTGCGTCGGTCTTCTCGTCTTCTCCGTGGGGCTCGGGGCGCTCGCCCTTCTGCCCGCCGATGCCTCCTTCTGGAACGTCGCCTGGCGGATGGCCTTGTGCGGCCTCGGCTTCGGGCTGTTCCAGTCGCCCAACAACCGGACGATGATCATGGCGGCCCCGCCGAGCCGCTCGGGCGCGGCGGGCGGCATGCTCGCGACCGCGCGCCTCACGGGCCAGACGGCGGGCGCGACGATGGTGGCGATCCTCTTCGCGCTGCGCCCGGAGGGGGGAGGGGAAAAGCTCGCGCTCACGGTCGCGGCCGGAGTAGCCCTCGCGGGAGCTGCCGCGAGCGCCATGCGCTTCGGCGCACCGCGGCCCGGCGCGCCGAGTGCATGATCCCGGAGGCGGGAACCGGCTTTCGGGATCCTGCTCGAGGGAATGAGCCGAGGCGATGCCTGAGATCCTGCTCTTGTGGCGCGACCGGAAGGGGCGGCCGTCTCCCTTGCGAATCGCGACCCTTGCCGTGCTGGCCGCCCCCGTCCTGCTGCTCGGGCTCGACGCGGTGCGCGGTGCGCTCGGCGGGCGGCCGCTGAACGCGGCGATCCACCGCACCGGCTGGTGGGCGCTCGTCTTCCTCCTGGCGTCGCTCGCCGTGACGCCTTTGCGTCGCTCCGGCCGCTTCTCCCAGCTCTTCGATGTCCGCCGCATGATCGGCGTCGCGAGCTTCGCCTATGCGGCTCTTCACGTCGCGCTCTTCGTCGTAGACCTGAAGCTCGACCTCGTGAAGGCGGCGACCGAGATCGTCTCGCGCCTCTACCTGACGATCGGCTTCCTCGCCCTGCTCGGGCTCGCAGTTCTTGCGGCCACCTCGAACGACGCCATGGTGAAGCGGCTCGGCGGGCTTCGCTGGCGCCGCCTGCACCAAGCGACCTATGTCATCGCGCTGCTCGCGCTCGTCCATTTCTTCCAGCAGACGAAGGCGGATATCGTCGTCCCGACCCTCTATGCCGGGCTCTTCCTCTGGCTCATGGCCTATCGCCTGCTCGCAGCGCGCTCGGGCGAGGCGGGATTGACGCCTCTGCGGCTCGCCCTCCTCGCGATCGCGGCCTCCGCGCTCGTCTTCCTCGGCGAGGGGATCGGCCTTGCGCTCGCCTTCCACCAGCCGCTGCGGGATTTCCTGCCGCAATATTTCGCCAGCATCGCCGATCCCGATCTCGGCTTGCGGCCGGGCTGGCCGGTCCTGGCCGCCGGGCTCGCGGTGGCGGTGCTGGACGCCCTGCCCGGTCGCCGGCCTGCCCCCGGCTTCCCCCGCCAAGGTCCGATTGGCGCGGGACAGCGCCTGTCCTAAACCTCCGGGCCGATGCCCGTCCCGATGCGGGCTGCCGGAGGCGATGCATGCGCGCGCTGATGCAGGATTGGAAGCTCCTGATCCACAAGGTGATCGACTACGCCGCCGCCGAGCATCCCGAGCGGGCGGTGATCTCGCGCCTGACCGAAGGACCCCTGCACCGCTCCAATTACCGCGAGGTGAGGGAGCGGGCGCTGAAGGTCGCCAAGCGCCTGTCGCGCGACGGGATCCGGCCCGGCGACCGCGTCGCGACCCTCGCCTGGAACAATCACCGCCACCTCGAGGCGTGGTACGGCATTGCCGGGCTCGGCGCCGTCTACCACACCATCAATCCGCGCCTCTTCCCCGAGCAGATCCTCTACATCGCCAACCATGCCGAGGACCGCATCCTCTTCCTCGACCTGACCTTCGTGCCGCTGATGGAGAAGCTGGCCGACAAGCTGCCCCTGATCGAGCGCTACGTCGTGCTGACGGACGGGGCGCATATGCCGCCGACGAGCCTTCGGAACGCCGTTCCCTACGAGGAGTGGATCGCGGAGGCGGATGCGGATTTCCGCTGGGCGGATGTCGAGGAGACGACGGCCGCGGGCCTCTGCTACACCTCCGGCACCACCGGCGAGCCCAAGGGCGTGCTCTATTCGCACCGCACGAACCTGCTCCAGGCGCTGATGACCTCGCAGGCCGACGCCTTCGGCCTGTCGGCGCGGGACGTCGTCATGCCGGTCGTGCCGCTCTTCCATGCCAATAGCTGGTCGCTCGCCTTCGCCGCGCCGATGATCGGCAGCGCGCTCGTGATGCCGGGCCCCAGGCTCGACGGCGCCTCCGTCCACGATATCCTGACGACGCAGAAGGTGACCTTCACCGCCGCGGTGCCGACCATCTGGTTCGCCCTCCTCCAGCACATGGAGCAGTTCGGCCTCCGGCTGCCCGACCTGGAGCGCGTCGCCATCGGCGGCTCGGCCTGCCCGCCCGCCGTCATCGAGGCTTTCGAGCGCAAATACGGCGTCCAGGTCCTGCATGCCTGGGGCATGACCGAGATGAGCCCGGTCGGCTCGATCTGCTCCATCAAGCCCGAGGTGGCGAGCGACGACTACGAGCAATTGCTCGCCACCAAGGCCACGCAGGGCTGCGCGCCCTTCGGCGTCGAATGGAAGATCACCGACGACGAGGGCCGCGAATTGCCGCGCGACGGCAAGACCTTCGGCCGCCTCAAGGTGCGCGGCTGGGCCGTCGTGCGGCGCTATTTCAAGCGCGAGGACGAGGAGATCCTGGACGAGGACGGCTATTTCGACACCGGCGACGTCGCGACGCTCAGTCCGCACGGCTACATGCGCATCACCGACCGGGCAAAGGACGTGATCAAGTCGGGCGGCGAATGGATCTCCTCGATCGACATCGAGAACCTGGCGGTCGGCCATCCCGCCGTCGCCGAGGCGGCGGTGATCGGGATCGCCCATCCGAAATGGGACGAGCGGCCCCTCCTCGTCGTCGTACCCGCGCCGGGCGCGGCGCCGACGCGGGAGGAGGTTCTGGACTTCCTGCGTCCGAAGATCGCCAAATGGTGGATGCCGGACGACGTGGTGATCGTCGGGGAGCTGCCGCATACGGCGACCGGCAAGCTGCTCAAGACCGAGCTTCGCCGGCGCTTCGCCGATTACCGCCTGCCGGGGACGTAGCCCGCCAGCGGGCAGAAGCGGTTCACTCCCGATCGATCGGCCAGCGCTGGAACACCTCCAGCCGCTCGCAGGCGGCGGCTTGGGCGGCGAGGGCCGGCCATCGGGCCTCGTCCACATATTCAGGGATGACGTAGCGGCAGAAGCCCCAGGCGACCGCCGCCATGATGCCTGCCGGCCGAAGGTCGGGAACGGCGCCGAGGCGGCCCTCCGCCGCGGCGGCGTCGAGGAGGCCCAGAGCGGTTTCGAGCTGGACGACGATCCGCTCCATCCAGGGCCGATGCCTCTGCGGCTCGGGCCGCTTGCGCTCATATTCCACGCCCACCGCCTTGTCGGCCGCCACGATCGCGATGCCCGTCAGGGCGAGGTCGCGCGTGCGGGCAAGGGAGGCCGAGGGGCGGAGCGAGCGGCCGGCGACGTCCTCGAAATGCTGGATGATCAGGGTCGAATCGGTGAGGACCGTGCCGTCGTCGGCGACGAGGCTCGGCGCCTTGACCAGCGGGTTGATGGCGCGGAATGCGTCCATGTGCCGGAACACCGAGACCGAGCGATGCTCGAAATCGAGGCCGAGCAGCGTGCCGGTGACGGCGGCGCGGCGCACATAGGGGCTGTCGAGCATTCCGACGAGAAGCATCGCGGTCTCCGTATCCGCCGCGAAATTGCAGGCTGCGTGCCAGGGCCGCAAACGAGAAACCGTGATGCAGGTCATCACGGTTGCTCATCCGGTCGCTCTGAGGAGCGGCCCTGCTTCTCCCCGTTTCACGGGGAGAAGCAGGGGAGGGTCAGGCCGCCTGGAGGAGCTTCTCCACCTCGTTGACCAATTCGCGCAGGTGGAAGGGCTTGGAGAGCACCTTCGCGTCGCGCGGCGCCTTCAGGTCGGGATTGAGCGCCACGGCGGCGAAGCCGGTGATGAACATCACCTTGATGTCCGGGTCGAGTTCGGTCGCCCGGCGGGCCAGCTCGATGCCGTCCATCTCGGGCATGACGATGTCCGTGAGAAGCAGCTCGAAAGGCTCCTCGCGCAGGCGGTTATAGGCGGAGGCGCCGTTGTCGAAGGACGACACGTCGTAGCCCGCGTTTTGCAGCGCCTTCGCCAGAAAGCGGCGCATGTCGTTATCGTCTTCCGCCAGCAGGATCTTCATCGGGTGTGCCTAATCGACGTCGAGGCCGAACCTTTCCCATAAACCTTGAACAGGGTAAACGAGCGGTAAAGGAAGCTCGGGGCGATTTGGAGCATGGACAGCGCGGTCCCCGCTCGCCAGACTAGGAGCGATGGTGACGCGTTCCCGCACGATTCTGCCTTGAGCCCCTATCTCCCGGACCCCGAATTCGAGCCGCCCTTCGACGTCGTCGAGCCGCTGCGGCTCGCGACGCCCTTCGTGTTCAACACGCCGCATTCGGGCTGCATCTATCCTCCCGGCTTCATCGCGGCCTCGAGCCTCGATCCGACCGCTTTGCGGCGCTCGGAGGACGCTCATATCGACCGCCTCTTCGGCGGGGTCGTCGCGCTCGGCGCGCCGCTGATGAGCGCGCGCTTCCCGCGCGCCTATCTCGACGTCAATCGCGAGCCCTACGAACTCGATCCGCGCATGTTCGAGGGCCGGCTGCCGGCCCATGCCAATACGCGCTCGATGCGGGTCGCGGGCGGGCTCGGCACGATTCCCCGGATCGTCGCCGACGGCCACGAGATCTATCGCCGCCGCCTGCCCCTGGAGGAGGCGTTCCGGCGCATCGAGACGCTCTACCGGCCCTATCACCTGGCGCTCGACGCCCTGCTCGAGCGGACCTTCGCGCAGTTCGGCGAGGCCATCCTGATCGATTGCCATTCCATGCCCTCGACGGGACCCCTGCGCGACGAGGGCGGCACGGCCGAGATCGTGCTCGGCGACCGCTACGGCACGAGCTGCGCGCCGCGCCTCACCGAGACCATCGAGGCCGCCTTTCGGGCGCGGGGCTTCGGCGTCGTGCGCAACAAGCCCTATGCCGGCGGCTTCATCACCGAGCATCACGGCGCGCCGGCGTTCCGGCGTCATGCGCTCCAGATCGAGATCAACCGTGCGATCTACATGGACGAGAAGACGCTTGTGCCGTCCCCGAGCTTCGGGAGGATCGCGACGCAGATCGTCGACATCTTCGCGGAGGTGATGGCGGAACTGGAGATCGGCCAGGAGCCGCGGCCGATGGCGGCCGAATGATCCGCCAAGAAAAAGAGCCGCCCCGCAGGGCGGCCCAAGTCTAGGGAGGAAACGCCCAAGGAGGGCAGCAACGCCCAAAGACGTTGCATGGATAAAGATAGGGCATGCTGCAAGTCCTGCAAGGTCCAATCGTGGCGTGCAGCGCATTCGGCCGGGGACTGCGGCAATCGGGTGACAGGCGCGGGTGACAGGCGGCGATCTCGATCCGGGGCCGCAATGGCGAGGCAGGCATGAAACCGATCGATTTTTCCGACTTCGTCGAAGAACTGGCGGCGGCGTCCGGCCGCAGCATCCTGCCGTTCTTCCGCACCACCCTCGCGGCGGAGGACAAGTCGGGCGGGGGCGTCTTCGACCCGGTGACGGAAGCGGACAAGGCCGCCGAGGTGACGCTGCGCCGGCTCATCGCCGGAGCCTTTCCCGGGCACGGCATCGTCGGGGAGGAATTCGGCAACGAGCGCGAGGATGCGGAATTCGTCTGGGTTCTCGATCCGATCGACGGCACGAAGTCCTTCGTCTCCGGCTTTCCGCTCTGGGGCACCCTGATCGGCCTCCTGCGCAATGGCCGGGCCGCCTACGGCATGATGCACCAGCCTTTCATCGGGGAGCGATTCTTCGGCGACGGGGGCGGGGCCGGATATCGCGGGCCGCATGGCTCGCGCACGATTCGAACGCGCCCCTGCGCGAGTCTCGCGGAGGCGACGCTCTCGACGACGAGCCCGAGCCTGATCCCGGGCGATCTCCTGCCACGCTACCGGCGCGTGGAGGAAGCCGCCCGCCTCACCCGCTACGGCTATGATTGCTACGCTTATTGCATGCTGGCGTCGGGCCATATCGACGTCGTGGTCGAGGCCGGGCTGAAGCCCTACGACATCGTCGCCCTCATCCCGATCATCGAGGGGGCGGGGGGGATTGTGACCACCTGGACGGGCGAGCGCGCCGAGGGCGGAGGCGCGATCGTGGCCTGCGGCGACCGGCGCCTTCATGCGCAGGTGCTGGAGTTGCTGGCGGGTTAGGCCGCAAAGGCGTCGAAAGCCTCCCAGAACCGCTCGAGAATGGCGTCGCTCTCCATCAGGATTTCGTGGCGCGCCTCGGGCAGGACGAGGATGCGTCCGTCCGGGAGGGCCTGGGCGAAGCGCAGCATGTCGGGGGTGGAGCAGACCGGGTCGCTTCCGCTCAGCACCATCAGGACCGGCAGCCGGATCGAGGCGGCGACCTCCGGGCGCGAGAGGTTGTCCATCGCGTCATAGGCGGTGGCGAGCCAGCCGATGGTCGGCGATCCGATGGCCTGCCAGTCCAGGGCGCGGGCGAGGGCGGCGTCGCGCTCGTAGCGTCCGGGATCGCTCGAGAGCAGGTTGTGGCGGAAGGGGCGCGTGGAGATCGAGGGGCGGCGGCCGCCGGGGACCATCCGCTCGCCGAGCCCCGCGCGGACGAGCAGATGCGCGAGGCGCTTGGCGGGTGCGACGGGGCGCACCAGGCTGAGGCCGACCATCGGGTTGATGCAGGCGAGGCGTTCGGCTCCGAGCCAGCCTTCATGCGCGCCCGTCAGCGCGACTGCCGCGCCCATCGAATGGGCGAGGACCGTCACCCGCTCCCCGGCCGGGATCGTCGCCCGCGCCGCCTCGTAGTCGAGCCGGAAATCGGTGAAGAGCCGCACATGCCCGGCATGAGGCTCCGCCAGCAGGCGGTCGGAGGCGCCCTGGCCGCGCCAGTCGAAGGCGAGGACGGCGAAGCCGCGCTTGCGCAGCTCCGCGACGATCTCGAAATATTTCTCGACGAATTCCGCCCGCCCCTGGAGCAGGAGCAGGGTCCCGCGATCCGGGGGCGCCGAGGCGAGCCGCGGCCAGAAGACGCTTCGCAGCGTGATCCCGTCGGCCGCCCGCAGGGGAGTGATCTCCGCACCCGCGGGGGCGGGGTTGAACGGCGTTTCGAGCAGCCCCATGGACGCCCGGGCAATCACATTTTCGGGGCGGACGATCTTGAACAGGCGCGATCTCCTCACCAATTCACGCCTGTGCCGGCCATGACGGCGGCACGACGGTCCGGCCCTCGGGCGGACCTTCATACTGCATGTCGCTTTACGGAGGATATGCCATGCGACAGTACGATCTTGCTCCCGTTTATCGCAACACCGTCGGCTTCGACCGCTTGTTTTCGATGCTCGACAATCTCGGCGGCGTCGAATCCGCCCCCTCCTATCCGCCCTACAATATCGAGCGCACGGGCGAGAACGCCTATCGCATCTCGGTCGCGGTGGCTGGCTTCACCCAGGACGACCTCGCCATCGAGACGCGGGAGAACGCTCTCTCCGTGAAGGGTGAGAAGAAGCTCGACCAGGACAAGAAGGCGGATGTTCTCTACCAGGGCATCGCCGCGCGCAGCTTCGAGCGCCGCTTCCAGCTTGCCGACTACGTCCAGGTGACCGGCGCGGTGCTGGAGAACGGCCTGCTCCATATCGATCTGGTGCGCGAGATCCCCGAGACCAAGAAGCCTCGGCAGATCGCCATCGGCGGCGCTGCTCCCAAGACGATCGACGGCAGCGTGAAGGTCGCAGCCTGACCCGCGATTCGGCGGCTCCGGCCGCTGTAGAGAGAATCCACGCCCCGGCTTGCCGGGGCGTTTTCGCATGGGCAGGCCCACTATTCCCCGGTGGGCGGGGGCGGATCCGGGGGCTGGGGAAGGTTGTCGAGTTGCGAGGCGCCCGCGCCCGCATTGAGGGGCGTCACGCCGGGAATCACGCGAATCGTCTTGGGCTCGGCCGGGCGGGCCTCGGCCACCGGCTTCTTCGGCGGAGGGGGCGGCTGCGCCGCCTTGCGTCCGTCTCCGTCCTTCGTGCTCCGCTTCGGCCTGGACGCGCCGCCGGGGTCGATGCCGAAAGGCGGCGCGCCGGGCCCGCCCGTCCCGAGGTCGCCCCGGCTCTCGGTGCGGGCCTGGCGGCTTCCCGCGCGTCCCTCGAAGGGGTGGGGATCGGCGAGGCGCGGATCGGCGGGGGAGGGCAGGGCCTCGCCTCGCGCCGGTCCTGAAGCAGCCGCACCCCTGCGCGGGCGGGGTGCGGGATGCGGGGTTGCGCCGGGCTCGGGATAAAGCTCGTCGGCATCGAGCGGGCGGCCGCCATAGCGGCGCGGGCGCGGGGCGGGCTCCTCGCCATAGGGGGCGGGCGGACCCGCGACGGCGGTGCGGTTCAGGATGATGCCGCGGATGGCGTCGACGACGATCTGCTGGCGCATGCCGCCGGGCCCCGTCGCCTGGACGATGTAGAGCGTGCCCGTGAAGCGGGGCCGGCCGACATCCTCGAAGCCCATCTCCTCCAGCCGGTCGACGATCGCGCCGGCCGGGAGCGGGCGCGGTGCGCGGGCGGCCGGATGCCGGCCGCGGGGCCGGTCATATCCGGGCGGCGGCGGCTCGTTGTAGAAATAGGGGCTCGCGGGCAGGCTGTAGCCAAAGCCGTAGCCCAGCTCGACATAATACTGGGCCGAGGCCGGGGAGGCGGAGAATGCGCCTGCCAGGAGCAGGAACATCGAGGAAGTCAGGGCGGATCGAGCGGTCATGGTGCGGCCGTGAGGCGAGCCTCCGAGCGGATGTCCTTCCCAGCTTCGTTGCAGATTGGGGCGGTCTCGCGGCGTCGCGCTAACGTTTTGTTTACCATTTCTCGGAAGCGGCGGTCGCGAGAAGCAGGTCGACCGCTTCCGGCCGGGTGGCGAAGGAGGTCACGAAACGGACGAGCGTTTCGTCCTCTCCCACCCGAATCCCTTCCGGCAGGAAGCGGGGCGACCAGGGATGGTAGAGCGCGCCGGCCGCCGCGATGGCGCGGTCGATGGCGCGGGGCAGGATCGCGAAGACGGCATTCGATTCGGTCGGCCAGGCGAGCCTCGCGCCGGGAAGGCGGGCGAGGCCGCCCGAGAGCCGCGCTGCCATGGCGTTGGCGTGGCGCGCATGGGCGAGCCACGCATCGGCGTCGAGATAGCCTTCGAGCTGGGCCGCCAGGAACCGCGACTTCGAGAAGGTGTGGCCGCCGCGCTTGCGCCGGTAGGCGAGGCTTTCGGCGAGGCGCGGGGAGAACACGATCACGGCCTCGGCCGCGAGGCAGCCGTTCTTGGTGGCGCCGAAGGAGAGGATGTCGATTCCCGCTTTCCAGGTCATCTCGGCCGGGCTCGCGCCGAGCCGCACGAGGGCGTTGGCGAAACGTGCCCCGTCCATGTGCAGGGCGAGCCCGCGCGAGCGGCACAGCGCTCCGATCGCGGCAATCTCGTCCTGGCCGTAGACGAGGCCGCATTCGGTCGCCTGCGAGAGGGAGACCGCCTGGGCCGGCATCTGCTTGACGTGGTCGGGCAGGCGGTCGAGCACCCTCTCGACCTCTGCGGCATCGAGCTTGCATCCGGTTCCGGCGAGACCGATCAGCTTGGCGCCGTGGCTGAAGAATTCCGGCGCCCCGCATTCGTCGTCGGCGACATGGGATTCGACATGGCAGAGGCAAGACCCCCAGGGAGACACGGCCGCGGCAAGGGCGAGAGCGTTGGCGGCGGTCCCGGTGGCGACAGGGAACACCGCCACCTCGTGTTCGAACAGCTCGGCGAATCGCGCCTCCACCCGCTTCGTCCAGGCATCGGTGCCGTAGGCCGGCGCGGGGCCCGCATTGGCCCGCAGGAGCGCCTCCATCACGCCAGGGCTCGCACCCTCCACGTTGTCGCTGGCGAAGTTCAGGGAGAGGCCGGTGGTCATGGGAAGAGCCTGATGGCCGAGGCCGAGCCGTCCCACAAGACGCGCCGTGGGCGGAACGATTTTTCGGCGATGATCCGCTTGTGCGCGGCCGTGAAATCTGTCACGGTTCAAAACTAGGACAGGGATGCTGTCCTACCTGACCCGAGTTCCGAGTGTCGGAGAGGCTTGTCGTGAACGCTGCGGCGACGACGAAAACGGACACGGAAGGCGTGCGCAACGGCACGGAGGGTACGCGCGGCTGAAAGGCTGCGCCTGCCCGCGACAGGCGGGCGCGAAGATCGGGTCGCGGCCGCCTCGATGAGGTGATCACGGCCCGGGACGATCCCCACAATCGATCCGGGCGAGTCGAGGCTGTCCTTGCCGAAGGACGGAAATGGCGGGGAATATGATGGGCGAGAGCACGGGCATCGGAAGGGGCATGGGACTTGGCCGCGGATTGCCGGCGGCCGCGCTGCGAGGCGACGATCCGGCGCTGCCGGGCGCCCAGGGTCTCTACGATCCGGCGCAGGAGCGCGATTCCTGCGGCGTCGGCATGATCGCCGACATGAAGAACCGCAAGAGCCATCGCATCGTCGAGCAGGGCCTCCAGATCCTGGCCAATCTCGATCATCGCGGCGCCGTGGGCGGCGATCCGACGATGGGCGACGGCTGCGGCATCCTGGTCCAGATCCCGCACCGCTTCTTCGCGGAGGAATGCGCCGCGCTGGGCATCACGCTGCCCGAGCCCGGCCAGTACGGCATCGGCCATTTCTTCATGCCGCGCGAGGAGGAGGCGCGCCGCGAGGTCAAGGAGATCGTGACCCGGGTCGTGGCCGACGAGGGGCTCGTCCTCCTCGGCTGGCGCGAGGTGCCGGTCCGCTCCGAAGACCTCAGCCCCTCGGTCGCCGCGACCGAGCCGGGGCAGCGCCAGGTCTTCATCGGCTCGGCGAAGCCCATCCAGGATGCCGAAGCCTTCGAGCGCCGGCTCTTCATCGTCCGCAAGGTGATCTCGAATGCCGTCTACGAGCGGCGCGACACGGATCTGTCGAAGTTCTACCCCGTCAGCCTGTCGTCGCGGACCGTCGTCTACAAGGGCATGGTGCTCGTCCACGAGCTGGGCCGCTATTACCGCGACCTCGAGGATCCGCGCTTCGAGAGTGCCATCGCGCTCGTCCACCAGCGCTTCGCCACCAACACCTTTCCATCCTGGCGGCTTGCGCATCCCTATCGCTTCGTCGCCCATAACGGCGAGATCAACACGCTGCGCGGCAACGTGAACTGGATGGCGGCCCGACAGGCTTCGGTCGATTCGGATCTGTTCGGCAACGACATCTCGAAGCTGTGGCCGATCTCCTACGAGGGCCAGTCGGACACCGCCTGCTTCGACAACGCGCTCGAATTCCTGATCCGCGGCGGCTATTCGCTGCCTCATGCCATGATGATGCTCGTGCCCGAGGCGTGGGCGGGCAATCCGCTCATGGACGAGGACCGGCGCGCCTTCTACGAATACCACGCCGCCCTCATGGAGCCCTGGGACGGGCCGGCCGCGATCGTCTTCACCGACGGGCGACAGATCGGCGCCACTCTCGACCGCAACGGCCTGCGCCCCGCGCGCTTCCTCGTGACCGAGGACGGGCTCGTCGTGCTCGCTTCCGAGGCCGGCGTGCTGCCGATCCCCGAGGAGACGATCGTCCAGAAGTGGCGCCTCCAGCCGGGGCGCATGCTGCTGATCGATCTCGAAGAGGGGCGGATCGTCGAGGACGAGGAGATCAAGCGCCAGCTCGCCACCGCCCATCCCTACAAGGACTGGCTGAAGCGCACGCAGATGGTGCTGGAGGACCTGCGCAAGGTGCAGCCGCGCGAGCCGCGCGGCGACGTCTCCCTGCTCGATCGCCAGCAGGCTTTCGGCTACACCCAGGAGGACCTGAAGCTGCTCATGCAGCCCATGGCGGTGACCGGCCAGGAGGCGGTCGGCTCGATGGGGACGGATACCCCGATCTCGGCCCTCTCCTCGAAGTCGAAGCTGCTCTATACCTATTTCAAGCAGAATTTCGCCCAGGTTACGAACCCGCCGATCGACCCGATCCGCGAGGAACTCGTGATGAGCCTCGTCTCCTTCATCGGGCCGCGGCCGAACATTCTGGACCTCGAAGGGACCAGCCGGCGCAAGCGCCTCGAGGTGCGCCAGCCCATCCTCACCAACGAGGACCTGGAGAAGATCCGCTCCATCGGTCATTACGAGGACCGCTTCGACACCAAGACCCTCGATATCACCTATCCGAGCGAGGCCGGCGCGGCCGGGCTCGAAGGGGCGCTCGCGCGCCTGTGCGACCGCGCCGAGGCGGCCTTGCATGGCGGCTACAACATCATCGTGCTTTCCGACCGGGCGGTGGGGCCGGACCGCATCCCGATTCCGGCGCTGCTGGCGACGGCGGCGGTGCATCATCACCTGATCCGGCGGGGCTTGCGCACCTCGGTCGGCCTCGTGCTGGAGACGGGCGAGGCGCGCGAGGTGCATCATTTCGCCTGTCTCGCCGGCTACGGCGCGGAGGCGATCAATCCCTATCTCGCGTTCGAGACGCTGCTCGCCATGAAGGACGAGATGCCGCCGGAGGTCGAGGAGCACGAGATCGTCTATCGCTACATCAAGTCGATCGACAAGGCGCTGCTCAAGGTCATGTCCAAGATGGGCATCTCGACCTACCAGTCCTATTGCGGCGCGCAGATCTTCGACGCGGTGGGCCTCAAGTCCGATTTCGTGGCGAAGTATTTCTTCGGCACCGCGACGAAGATCGAGGGCGTCGGCCTGGCCGAGATCGCCGAGGAAACGGCGTGCCGGCACCGGGACGCCTTCGGCGACGCGCCGATCTATCGGAGCGCGCTCGATGTCGGCGGCGAATATGCCTATCGCCTGCGCGGCGAGGACCATGTCTGGACGCCGGACAGCGTGGCCGCGCTCCAGCACGCGGTGCGTCTCAACGCGAAGGAGCGCTACCAGGAATTCGCCCGGCTCGTGAACGAGCAGGGCGAGCGGCTGAAGACGCTCCGCGGCCTCTTCCGCATCAGGAGCGCCGAGGAGATGGGCGCGAGCCCCGTGCCGCTCGAAGAGGTCGAGACCGCCGCCGAGATCGTCAAGCGCTTCTCGACGGGCGCGATGTCCTACGGCTCGATCTCGCGCGAGGCGCACGAGACGCTCGCGATCGCCATGAACGCGATCGGCGGCAAGTCGAATACCGGCGAGGGGGGCGAGCTGTCCGAGCGCTATCGGCCGCTGCCGGACGGGCGCTCGAAGCGCTCGGCGATCAAGCAGGTCGCCTCGGGACGCTTCGGCGTCACGACCGAATATCTCGTCAATGCGGACATGATGCAGATCAAGGTGGCGCAGGGGGCCAAGCCCGGCGAGGGCGGCCAGCTTCCCGGCCACAAGGTCGATGCCAAGATTGCCAAGGTCCGGCACTCGACGCCGGGCGTCGGCCTGATCTCGCCGCCGCCGCATCACGACATCTATTCGATCGAGGATCTGGCCCAGCTCATCTTCGACCTGAAGAACGTGAACCCGGCCGCGGATGTCTCGGTCAAGCTCGTCTCCGAGATCGGCGTCGGCACGGTCGCGGCCGGCGTCGCCAAGGCGCGGGCCGACCATATCACGGTGTCCGGCTACGAGGGCGGCACGGGCGCGGCGCCCCTCACCTCCATCAAGCATGCGGGCTCGCCCTGGGAACTCGGCCTCGCCGAGACCCATCAGACGCTCGTCCTGAACAAGCTGCGCGGCCGCGTGGCGCTCCAGGCCGACGGCGGCATCCGCACCGGGCGCGACGCGCTCGTCGCCTTCCTGCTCGGGGCGGACGAGATCGGCGTCTCGACCGCGCCGCTCATCGCGGCCGGCTGCATCATGATGCGCAAGTGCCATCTCAACACCTGCCCGGTCGGCGTCGCGACCCAGGACCCGGTGCTGAGGAAGCGCTTCAAGGGCCAGCCCGAGCACGTCGTCAACTACTTCTTCTTCCTGGCCGAGGAGCTGCGCGAGCTGATGGCGCAGATGGGCGTGCGCCGCATCGACGAGCTGGTCGGGCGCGTCGATTTCCTCGACCGGGAGACGGCGATCCGGCACTGGAAGGCGAACGGGCTCGATTTCGCCGCCCTGTTCCATCGCCCGCAGGTCCCCGAGGGGACGGCGACGCGCCATGTCGAGCGCCAGCACCATCCGATCGACGACGTGCTCGACCGCAAGCTGATCGCGCAGGCCCGCGCCGCCATCGACGGCGG
>NZ_DAOLAJ010000073.1:0-17692 GCF_035325185.1 Enterovirga sp.
TTGAAAGCGATGGTGGGCGCACTAGGGCTCGAACCTAGGACCCGCTGATTAAGAGCACCCGACCACCTCACCGCATAAGAAAGCATGAAGCAGCAGAAGCTGCGTTTCCCTCTTGACGACGCGAGGGCTCGCTGATTTTTGTAAGCGGAATGAGGCACGAAATGGCACAACCCTGCTTCACATCCGCTTCACAGAGGCCCCAATGCATCTGAAGCAGGACATCGTCGACCGGCTGACGCTGCCCCCCGGCAAGTCCGAGATACGCGTCTTCGACACGAGCCGCAACGCGCCGACGGGCTTCGGAGTCCGGGTCGCGGGCGTCCGGAGAACCTACATTCTACAGTATCGGGAGAATGGCGCCTCGCGGTCGCGCGTGCTCGCCAACGCGAACGACGTGACCTTGGAGGAGGCAAGGGCGCTCGCGAAAGCCTACAATGCCCAACGCCTTATCAATGGCGACCCGAACGCCGCAAAGGCGGCTGCCGTAGCCGCGGCGAAGGTCGTAAAGATGGAGGCGGCCAAGAACCTCATTACGCTTGGCGCGACCTATGAAACCTTCCTCTCGCACCTTGAGAAGCACGATCGCTCACCGAAGCACGTCACGGACACGCGCCGATATCTGAAGGTGGCGTGGAAGCCTCTGCACGCGCTCCGGGTTGATGCAGTCGAGCGAAAGAATGTCGCTGCGCAGCTCGCCAAGATCACGGCTGCCAGCGGCGCAATCTCGGGGAACCGGGCCCGGGTGGCGCTGTCCAGTTACTTCAAGTGGGCTGTTGGCGAAGGACTCGCGGACGCGAACCCTGTCGCCGGCACCAACCGCCCCGCCGCGGAATCGTCGCGCGACCACTTCCTCACCGATGAGGATCTGTGCGCCGTATGGGCAGCCTGTGGAGAGGACGATTACGGGCGCATTGTCCGCCTCCTCGCGCTCACCGCCTGCCGGCGCGAAGAGGTCGGCGCGATGGCGTGGTCGGAACTCCATCTGGAACGTCGGATGTGGATCATTCCAGGTGCTCGGACGAAGAATGGCCTCTCGCAAGAGGTGCCGCTCACGGATGCGATGCTGGCGATCCTGAATGCCGTTCCTCGTCGCGAGAATCGAGATCTGTTGTTCGGCCTCGGAGAGGCCGGCTATGGCGGCTGGTCGAAAAGCAAGAAGGCCCTGGACGAGCGAGTTGCGAAGGCTCGGGAGGAGGCTGGCCTCGCGCCGATCGCCGCTTGGCGGCTCCACGATCTGAGGCGGACCGTGGCAACCCGTATGGCTGACGAACTCGCAGTGCAGCCCCACGTCGTTGAGGCAGTCCTCAATCATATTTCAGGACACAGGAGCGGGGTGGCACGCATTTATAACCGGGCCACGTACCGCCGGGAGAAGACGGTTGTTCTGACGTTGTGGAGCGACCGCGTGGTCGCGTTGACGACGAAGCATCCGGCGAAGGTCTCGCCGCTCCGAGCGGTGGCGCGGTGATGGATACGCCCGATCCGCCAATCGGCACCTATGCGCCGCCTGGATATCTCCACCTGTGCGATGTCGTGCGAGCCGTCGAAGCTCGGCAGATCGCGGCAGGCCCTACGCGTCTGACCGTTGCCCAACGGCGGGCTCGCTGGGATACCGCTTGGCAACGGACGCTTGAAGCGCTGAGGAGTGGCCTCCTCCGCGCCCGAGGCCAGACGATAGAACGGGAGATCTTCGACATCGCCGATGATGCTTGGCGCGGCGGCTACGCCTTCCCGGCCGGCAATGGCGACGAGGTGGCGCTGCCAGAGAGGGCGTGGTTGGTTATGGTAGAAGGCCAAGTCGCCAAGGTGTTTTGTTTGCAGGCGGATGTCGAAGCATGGCTAAACGGCAGTTCTTCTCAGAGAAGAAGAGCTGGCAGAAGGCCCACTTATTCGTGGGAGAAATTTCTGCATTGCGCCTATCGGGTTATTTGGGAGGACAAGGAAAATATCCCGACACAGGCCGAACACGCGCGTCGCGCGCTCAAATTATATGCTGAGGAGAGCGGCCATCGGCCGGATGAGGAGTGGGCGAAGCCGCACATTCGGGAGATATGGAACAGCCTTCGCCTGCGGTAATTGTCACCCATTCCCACCTATTGGACACCCGACACGCAAGCGATCTAGGGCCACGTTCCGCTCGGTAAATCACCGGAGCGCGTCGTGGCCAGCTATCTTGAAGACCTTCCCCCCGAGTTGCAGCGTGAGATTGCGCTAAAGCGCCGGATCACCCCGGCCGAGTACGCCGCGCTTCTTGGCCTGTCCCTCGATGCCGCACGCCGCCGCTGGCGGAAGGGCGCTATCCCCGCTCCGACGAGCACCGGCGGTCGCAAGCTCGGTATTCAGCTCGGTGTCGCGCTCGAAGTCGCTGGACGGGGCGCCTGATGGCCGCCCCCCGCCGAATCCACCGTCGTGGCCTACGACGGCCGCAGGCGCCTTGGGAGCGTCGTCAGGCGCGGGCGGCAACATCACGCCTACGGCGCCACTGGCAGGCGTCTCGGAGCCTTCCTGAGCCGCGCTGAGGCCCTGGCGGCGATCTCTGCCGCGGCGGCCCTCCGGAAGCAGGAAGAGCGCCCATGACCCGCTCCAACATCACCTCGGTGGAATTTCCCGCGTTCTGGCTCGCCCGTCATCGCGCGTCTGAGGCGGCGGCGGCGTATCCGTCCGGCGGCCTGCCGCTGGGCCACCGCGCGCGGTTCGCGCAAGATGCTCGCAAGCATCTTACCGCCTACGTAGACCTCGCGAGCCTGGATGAGGCGGTGTCGACCGCTGTCTCCGCGTTCGACGACTATTTCGGTCGGGCGACCTCGCCCTGGCGCCCGCAGGTGCGGCCATGACCCGCCGACGCCAGCCCGGCGGCCCCAGCAGCCGCGATCGGATGCGCCGGCAGGGCACCGAGCGGTCGACCTTCAGCAAGCCCATCTTCGCGTCCCTCCCGCGGTCGCCGCGATATCCGCCGCAGCCCTCGAAGGAGGAATTGCGCGCGGAAGCCGAGCGGGCGCTTCGCGAGTGGCACCGCCGCTTCGATCCGAGCGGGCAGGAATGATGGGGGCCAACGTGAGCGGGCGCCGCGCCGTCCCTGCCGCAGAGATCTTGCCGTTCCCTCGAAGCCGGCACCAGCGCTTCGTGGCAAAGCACGCCGCCAACATGGCTGAAATGCCGGCCGCGGCGGCCGAGCGGTATCTCGCGCAACAGATCCGCGTCCAGCGCGAGACCATGGAGCGCCGCGGCATCTCCGGAGAGCGCATCCGCCAGGAGATGCGTGCCCTGGAACTCGCCATCAGAGCCACGCTCTGGCGGATCGTCATGGTGGGAGGCCGCGCGTGAGAACGGTCCCAAGCCGGCCGGTCGATCGCGACGATGACAGCGTCGAGGCGGTAACCTCGCGCAGGTTCAGCGTGTGCAAGGCATCAGAGTTGCCACCGAGCGCGGCACTATCCTGGAGTGCGCAGCAGCGGTCCAGATCGTTGTTGGCATTTCAACGGGCCGTCTTCGAGCGGGTTGGTGGCGTCGCCCGGGCACTGCGCCTCGCATGGGTGCTTCAGGGCCTATCCGCATCCAATGGCTATGCCACGGCCGGAGACAAATACCTCGCGGAAAAAACTGGCATGCAGACCACGGAGGGACGCCCCGCGAAGCATCTTCAGGAGATCCTCAAGCTGCTCGAGGATCGCGGCCTGATCATCCGCGTCCATGTGCCAAGGGGCAGCAACGGTTTCGACCGGCGAATCTATCTTTGCGCTCCAAGCGAGATACCCCCCGATCTGGGGGGTGGGGGTATCCCCCACTCCGAGGACCTCCCTACCCCCCGATCTGGGGGAACAGATATAAACACCAGCCGCACACGCATCTCGCGCGAACAACAAAACGCCCGCCGTAATGCTCACAGGGCCCCTTGGGAGCCCGGCAAAGTAGCCGACTGGATCGCAGAGGATTGAGCGAAAACCGCGCGCCTTGGCGCGCCGCCGTCAGGCGGAAACCAGCCGTGACGCTGCCACCCCATCGACGGTGAGCCTGCCACCGTGCTCGGGCACGCCAAGGGCTTCGCCCTCCTCCGCTGACGCTCCGGCCCTTCGGGTGACGTGCCCTGCGCGCGATGGCATTCGGAAGGCGTCGGGACGGAGGACGTCTTCCAAGTTCTCCCACGCCTCCGGCGGGTCGAACAGAGGACGGGACTTCTCCTCTCACGCGCGCCCGCGTGATCGCGGTGAGGATGGTTCCCTGAACGAGCGAGAGGGCGCGGAATATTCGCGAGCCGGTGCAGGCGTCCCGCAACCAACCGGCGGCATGACCGTTCAGGGCGCCAGCGCTTCACTGGCGCTTCATTTTGAGGTGAACGTCCATCTGCAAGGCGTAGACCCGCTGATCTTCGATCGCCGAACAAGCGATGGACCCCACCATGGCCTCTCATTGGCCCGGAAGGGGTGCCCTTGGGGGTGGGGGCAAAAACGGGATCGCCTGCTCGGGCTCGTCCTCCGCCCGCACGCCTGACCTCTGGAACATCGGGGGCCGTCCAGAATTTTCCTGCTCGATCATTTTCCGGTGGAATTCGGCGTTACGCGTTACGTTACGCGTCGCGTCTTCACCGGCCGGCCTTCCCCCCTCGTGTGCGCTGCCTGCCGGCTCGATGTGAGCATGATGATCGGGATGTTGACGAGGGAGCGGTGATGTCGGGGCGACAGTTGCCGGCGCCGCGGGTGGAGCGGCTTGAAGTTCGGCGCCGGCTTCTGCGGAAGTTGGAGCACGACGAGTTCCGGGAGCGCGCGCGAGACTGGGCTCGGCGGGTCCGGGATGGTGTGGACTGGAAGACGGCCGCCGAGGCTTGCGGGCTGCGGATCGCGGCGGCGCGGGCGCTGCGGTGCCAGCCAGACGTGATGGACACCCTGATCGCGGAGGAGACGCCTCGCCCTATGCCTATGGCGCGGCTGAGCACGAGCGCGGTCGAGGTCGAGGCGGCGCGCCCCGTCGATCATCCTGTCGTGCAGGAAACCATCTCCTCGGACGAAGCCTGGATGCGGTCGCTGCCTCCCGTCCCCTACGGCTGGTCGGATGCGCAATGGCGGCAGTTATGGACGATCCGGCGGGCCCTGGCGGCGCGGTGGGAGGCCGAGCGGGCACGGGCTGCCTTCCAGCCCCGGCGGCGGTCCCTGCGACGGTGCTGAATTCAGACGTTTCAGCGCTGAATTCAGACGTTTAAGACGGTGTCGGAATGTCCCGACGGTGTCCGGGACATCCTCCGCTCTGTGCGTAGCAGGATCTCTGTCGCGGCGTATTCTCGGAGCATGTTCCGCATCACGTTTCCCCCGCGGCCTGCCGCTCATCGCTCGCCGGAGCCCACCCATGGGGACCGGCTCCGCGCTGCTGCCGAGCGTTTCGAGGATCCGACGCAGGGCGCGCTCCCGCCGCCCGATCGCCGGCCTCGCGCATGGGGTGATCTGTCGGAAACGGAGAAGTTCACCGAGGCCCGCCGCCGCGCCGCCAGCCCGCGCATCTCCAAGTAGGAGATCGCCGACTTCCGCCGGTCCAATTTTGGACCCATTGTTATCAAGGACTTAACTGAAGCGGACGGGTTCAAGCAAAGTCGGCAAATTTGCCGACTTATCGACGGTCTTGTGCGTTGCCGCTGTGCGCCGAATGGCAACAGTTGCTCTATCTCTTCAGACGGGGCGCAAGATGCACAGCAGCGAGCTTGGGAACTTCATCGCCGAGGTCACGGACAAGGTCCGGGCGGGCCAGCAGGCCCTTGTCGAGATCGGTCGGCGCCGAACGTTGATCGCCTTCGACGCGCATCGCGGCGACAAGAAGGCGAAGGCCGAGCTGGCGGAACTCGCGGCCCGGGTTCCCGTCATCGAGGCCGAATTGTCGGATCTGGAGGCCGCGAGGTCGGAAGCCCGACGGCGCCTCGACGAAGCCCTGGCGAAGGAAACGCGCGAACGTCGAATCTCCGACGCCCGCGAGACGCTGAAGGCGATCGAGAAGGCGAAGGAGGCCGCGGCCGCGGCCGATGCAGCGGCCGATGCATTCTACGCAGCCGTCAGGGCATATGACGCTGAGCTGGCCGTCATCCGCACGATCGGCGTTGTCACGGAATTTTCCAGGGCCCGGCCCGACTTCATCGAATACAATGCCATTCAGGCGGTCGCTCCTAACAAGCCGATCTTCCCTGGCCTTGGCAGCCAAGGCACTCGCATCCTCGACCTCGCCAAGCAGATCTCGCTTCCCGGCGACACGATGTGCCTCCTCCGCGAAGCCGACAAGAGGGGCGAATGATGGGCCAGGTCGTATCCATTCCCGCTCGCGGCGAGCGGGATCGCCGGATCGCCATCAGGCTCACCGAGGCTGAGGCGACGAGAATCGAGGCGTATGCGGTCCGGCACGGGCTCGGCGTGTCCGCGACGATGCGGCTGGCCGCCATGCAGCTCCTGGACCGTGAGAATCGGTTCGGCCCGGTCGATGACCTGAGCACGGCCCTCGCGAACATCGTCGGCACGAAGGGGGAGTGACGCATGCCGAACGCCTATGACGCCTCTGGCGCCGCAAAACCCGAGGGGCCCCGCGCCCTGGCCTCGGTGCCGGAGAACCGGATGTCGGCGGAGGCGATCACCGCGCCCTACCAGATGGTGGCGCGGGCGGTCGGGCATCTCGGCAACGTGGTGGACGAGGCGACGGTCGACTGGCACCGGCAGGCCGCCGAGGAGAGGGTCGTTACCCGCGACCAGGACGGGAATGTGCAGCTCGAACTCCGTCCCTTCGAGTTCTCGGCCGGCGACCGGGCCTATAACGCCGTGGCGAGGCAGCGCGCGCTCTCCGCGGGCATGACGGATGTCGACCGGGCCCGCGCCGATACGATCGCGAAGCACCAGAACGACCCGGCCGGCTTCGATGTGGAATGGACCGCCTTCACCAAACGGCTGGCCGTGACCGGCGACAAGGTGCTGCGCGGGCCGTTGAGCGACTATGCGAACCGCACCGGCGGCGAGGCCCGCAACAAGCTCCAGATCACCCGCGCGCACAACGACACCGAAGCGGGCAAGGCAGGCATGCTTGCCCGCGCGCAGGTGGCCGGGAACGACATGCTCACCCTGGCGCGTGAAGGCGGGACCGAGACGCCTGCCTATCAGCAGGCGGTGAAGAACCTCCAGGACGTTTTCGAGCAGCTTCGAGCGATCCCCGCCTATAACGTCTCGCAGGAAGAGGTCGACATCAACCTGAAGCGCTGGCGCGACCTTGGGCTCGGCATGGCCGCGTCCGGCGGCGTGACGAAAGCCTGGAAGGAAAATGGTGTCGTCGGCGCCCGCAAGTATATCGAAGAAAATATCACCAACAATACATCGCTTCATCTGAGCGACGCGGACAGGGCGCATATTGCGACCTTCGCGAATGCGAAGCTGGCGCAGCTTCAGGGCGAGCGGCAGATCGAAGTCGAACGCCTCAAGCCTACGGTGGATGCGTTCTGGACGCATCTCTGGGGCAAGGGCAAGCCCGTCCCGGATGGCCAATATCAGGAGGCCCTGAAGCGCGTTCAGGCTGTGGGCGATGACGGGCTGCTTTCCCGGCTGATGACTGGCCGGGCGCTCGAAGCCACCTTCATGGCCTCCCGCAGCGCGCCCGATGCGGCCTTCCCCGGCGCACCGGCGCCGTCCGGTCCGACGCTGATCCCCGGCGCGTCGCCGACGCTCGGGGCAGGATTCGCGCGCTCGGCCGGTGGGGAGGCGATCGGGGCTTCCCTGCTGCGCAAGTTCGAGGGGTTCCACGCATCGCCCTATTGGGATGTGAATGCGTATCGGTCCGGCTATGGCTCGGACACCATCACCCGGGCGGATGGGAGCGTGGTCCGGGTGGCGCCCGGCATGCAGGTGTCGCGCGAGGATGCGGAGCGCGACCTGGCGCGCCGGATCAACACCGAGTTCCTGCCGAAGGCGGCGCAGACGGTGGGCGGGGCCTGGGATGGCCTGCCACAGGCAGCGAAAGAGGCGCTGGTCTCGGTCACCTACAACTACGGGAGCCTGCCGGGCAGCGTCGCAGAGGCGGCTCGGACGGGCGACGTGAACGCCATCGCCGGAGCGATCAGGGGCCTCGCCGGCCACAATGGCGGTGTGAACGCCAACCGGCGGAACCAGGAGGCCGCGCATGCCGCAGGAGGCTCTTCGGGCGGCGTCCCTCAGGTGCCGACGATGCCCTGGACCGCGGAGCAGCTGAAGGCGAATCCGCATCTCCTGCCGGACTGGCTGGCAGCCGCGGCCGGTGCCTCCGATAGGCAGGTCCGATGGGCCACGATGCAGGCGGACGGCGTCATCGCGGCCCTGAAGCACGACCAGCGCCCGAACGAGGAATCGACAGCCGCCGTCCTCCAGATCGCCCGCACGAACCCCCCCGAGGCCGGCCTCGCCGAGAAGATCAAGCAGATCTCCACCCTCGCCGCGGGGTCGGAGATCGCGCGCGCCGCCGGGAACATGACCGATGCGGCCGGAGCGTCGTTCCTGAGCCGCGTGCACCAGCTCGCACAGGGCGCCTCGCTCTATCATCAGGCGATCGAGCGCGACGCGCAGGAAGCCGCCAAGCGCCGTCGGACGCGCCTCACGAACGATCCGGTCGCCGAGGGCGCCGATCGCGGCTGGCATCCGCCGGTCCCGCCGATCGACTTCAGCGCGCCGCCCGATCGCATCGCGCAGGTGATCGCCGCTCACGGTGACGCCGCCCGCGACCGCGGCGCCGCCCGCGGCAACCCGCTGGAGCCGGCCCTCGGGCCGCCCGAGGTGGCGCAGGTCAAGGCCATCGCCAGCCAGGGAACGGTCGACCAGAGGCTCCTCCTTCTCTCCAGCATCGCGCAGATGCCCGAGGGCGTCCGGAACGCGACGTTGCAGCAGATCGGGATGGGCGGCGAGGCGGCCGTCTTCGCCTTCGCCGGGGGGCTCGCGCAGGAGGCGCCGGACATCGCCCGGTCGCTGGTCGTTGGCCATGCGGCCATGACCGCGAAGGAGGGCTACATCCCGAAGACGGGAGCGAACGCGACCGTCTATCGCTCATCGAAGGACGCGGCCCTTCCGGTTGCCGCCTTCCCGCCGGCCATCCGTGCCGACGGCTCGGGCCCGCTCGCGGCCATGTCGCAGGCGATCGATGCGCGCTACGCCTATCTCGCCGCGCAGGCCGGCGACACCACGGGCAAGCCGAACGAGACGCGGCTGCGGCAGGCGACGAACGACGTCACGGGCGGCGTTCTCTGGCACAACGGGGCGCCGGTGATCGCGCCCGTCCGCGGCATGGACCAGCGCGGGTTCGATTCCATCATGGCCGGGATCACGGATGGCGACCTCGCGGGCGTCACGACGGGCAGCGGGCGGCCGATCACGGCGAATTACCTGCGATCCTCCGCCCGGCTCCAGGCCGTCGGCGAGGCCCAATATCTCGTCGTCCTGAACCGCAACGACGCGGCTCCCCAATATGCGACCGCCTTCGGCAAGGCGTTCGTGCTGAACCTGAAGGGCCGCGAGCCGGCGCCGCCGCCGTTCTTCGCCCGCACCGATCCGGGAATGGTCCTGCCGTGAGCCTCGATATCTTCCAGAACGCGAACCGGGACGCGATCGACGAGGCGAGCCGGAACATCGCGCCGGACCTGCCCGCGACCTTCGGCGAGTCCTTCGACGCAGCGCTGACAGGCGCGTTGGAGTACGGGAACTCGACGGCCTACCTGATGGCCCGCGAGCATACGCTCCGCGATCATGTGCAGGACATCCGCACGCGCACGGGCGCCGTCCTGCCGAATCCCGGCCTCGTCATCGGCCCGTCGCTCGACACCTACAACGCGAAGGTCCGCGAGCTGAATGCGGGCCAGCCCGACCTTGGCCTCTCCGAGCTGACCGAGGGCGACATCGACCGGATGACGCTGGATCGCATGCGCAAGGCGCGGGCGGGCTCGGTCGCCATGGCCCGCCGGGAGCAGTCCATCGGCTCGCAGGTGGGCGGCTTTCTCGGGTCGATCGTTGGCTCGGTCCCCGATCCGGTCAACATCGCGCTCGCGCCCATCGGCCTCGGCTCCGGCGGCCTGCTCCTTCGCATGGCGCAGTTCGCGGCGATCGGGGCCGGCGGCCAGGCCGTGAACGAGGTGATCGCCGCACCGACGCGCGAGCGGGCCGTACCCGGGTCCCTCGCCGAAGCGCCAGGGAACGTCCTGGAGGCGGGGCTCGGCGGCGCGGCCTTGGGCGGCGGGCTCCACGCCGCCGGCATGGGCTTTCGCGCGCTGGGCCGCCTTCTGGGCATCGATCCGAAGGCCCTGCCGACCTCCGCGAAGGACGATCTGGCCGCGGCGACGAGCGAGGCTCAGGTCGCAGCCACGAACGTCTTGCCGGGCGTGGCCGGCGAGGCGGCGCATGGCGATGCGCTGCGGGCCGCCGTCGAGCAGATCGCCCGTGGCGAGCGGGTGACGGCGCTCGACGCCATGGACCCGGCGCTTCGCCAGAGCTTCCGCGAGAGCATCGCCCCCATCATGGATGCGCGGGTTCGGCTCGCCCCCGACGGCGGCCTCCCGCCGACGATGGAGCGGCTTGCCGAGCTGCAACTGTTCGGGCTCCGCGACAGCGTCCGCTCCATCGAGACGGAGGCGAGCGGCCAGCTCGCGAGCTTCGTCGCGCGTGAGGAGGCCCTCGCGGCCCGCGAGACGCAGATCAGGAGCCGGCGCGACCGCATCGCGGAGATCACGAACGAGGCGGAAGCCCTGCGCCTGGAGCGCGACCAGCGCGCCGGCCTCATCCCGCCCGAGGCGGTCGACGAGATGACGGCCGGTCGGCTCGCCGCGATCCAGGACGAGCTTTCCGGCACGGTCACGGCCGGCCGCCGGGCCGCGCTTCAGGCGGAACGGGAGCAGATCGCCACGACCCTTGCCGCAAGATCGCCCGAGCACGCCAGCATGGCGCAGGAGGTGATGGGCCTCACGCGGGCCCTGGAGCGGGAGGAGGGCCGCGCGCGCCGCCTCGAGGCGGCGGTGCAGAGGAGCCTCGCCAATGTCGAGGGCGAGCGCGCCGGGATCGGCCTTGAGCGCAGCGTGGCCGGAACCCGCTTCGCAGGGCGCAGGACGGCCGCGATCCGCGAGCTTCGGCGCTCCATCGACCGGCTCGCGCAGGAAGGCTACGGCTTGCGCCTCGCGGATGGCGAGGCGGAGACGCTGGCGGAGCGTCTCGTCCAGGCGCCCGACGCTGATATTCCCGCCCTTCTCCGGCAGGTGTCGGAGGATCTGGCGACGCGCCCGAAGACGCCGGAGACGACCCTGCCGCGCCGCGCCGTGGATCCGCGCTGGCGGCAGGACATGGAGGCCCGCGTCGAAGCCTTCGCCCGGCAACACGGGCACGACCTCTCCCTCGACGAGGTGGGCCGTCTGACCGACCAGCTCATCGACGCGAGCCCGGCGCAGGCGGAGGGGGTGCTGGCGGAGTACATGCTCCGCCCGATCACCTTCGCCGAGCGGCCCGCGCCGGGCTTCGACATGCCGCCCGTGCCCGCGGCGGAGGTCAGGACGCCCGATCTGCGGCGCGACCTGATGGCCGGCATGGGGCGGGACGGCGGAGCCGAGACCGTCGAGAAGCTGCGCGCCGATCCCGCCGTCGACGACATCGTGATCCGCGAGATGGACCAGATCCGCAACCGCCATCCGAGCACCCTCTACCGGGAGTCGTTCACGGACCCGGACGGGACGGTCCGCGTGACCGAACGGCCGCTGGCGGAAGTGCTGGACGAGCTTGACGCCATGGCGGTGGCCGCGCGCGAGCTGGAGGCGTGCGTCATCGGCGCATCGGGCGCTGTGGCCGGCGGGAGCGCCACGGCCATGAGGGGAATGTCATGAGCGTCGCTGTCTGCCTGAACAAGCTGGAGGCCACGGGACGGGTCACGCCGGATGCGGCGCGGGCCGCCCGAGCCCTCTGGGAGCGCTACCAGGGCCGGTTCAGCCTCGACATGCCGCCTGCTCAAGCCGACGCCGCCGCGGCCCTCCAGGCCGCCCGGACGATGGCGCAGACGGCTGCCGAGAAGAAGCGCTCCGTCGCCTTGCAGACGATCCGGCAGACGGAGGCGGAGCGCGTGCAGCATCAGCACGAATGGGGCCCGGTCGCGGGCGCCATGGCGCTTCTCACGCGGGACATCTACCGGACCGGCACGGCGAATGTGGACACACGGGCGCAGACGATCCGCGAGGCGCTGTTCTCTCGCTTCAACGCCGGCCTCGAAGCCTATTCGTCCCGCCTCGCCGGACTGAAGCAGGACACCGTCGGACCGCAGAACATGGTGCGCGAGCTGTTCGGCGTCGACACCGGCGACGAGGTGGCGAAGGCCGCCGCGAAGGGCTGGCAGGACGCCGTTTCCTACGGCACCGAGTACGTGCAGAAGGCCGGCAAGATTTTCGAGGCCGCCGAGGATTGGCGTCTTCCGCAAGCATGGAACTCCGACCGGGTGCGCCGCTTCGGGGCGCAGGCGTTCAAAGCCGACGTGCAGGATGCGATCGCCGCGGGCGGCCTGAAGGTCTTCGACAAGGAGCGGATGGTGGTCGCCACCGATCCGGCTCGCATTGACCTCCTGCTGGATAAAGCCGCCCGCGACATCGTCACGGAAGCCGGCTCCTCCCCGGCCTTCTCCGCCGAGAAGCGGACGTTCCTCTTCGAGGATGGGAAGGCCGGAGCGGACGCCTGGCTGGCGTTGCAGGGCAAGTACGGGGCCGGCCAGGACATCCTCGCGACGCTCCGCTCACATCTCGGCCGGATGGCGCAGGACGCGGCGCTGACCGACATCCTCGGGCCGCAGCATGCGGCGACGGCGGCGCTCCTTGAGAAGAATGCCCGTGCCGCCGAACGCCTCGGGCAGGCCGGCTCGCCCTGGCGCCCGCAGCGCTGGCTCGGCGCCGAGACCAGCCGGGCCGTCGGGCGAACCTACAACGTCCTCTCCGGTCGGGCGAACGGCGTGGAATCCACTGCCCTGGCCGGCTTCTTCGGCGCGCTCCGATCCATGATGTCGGGCTCTTCCCTCGGATCCGCCGTCATAGCGGCGGTGCCGGGCGACAGCCTCACGACCGCGCTCGCGGCGCGCTGGAACGGGCTGGAGACGGCTGCGATCCTGCGCAGAATCGTGGAGCCCGGCATGTCGCAGGAGGACGCCGCCCGGCTTCTGGTGACCGGCCACGCCATCTCCGATCACGCTGTCAGCACCCTGCGCTATGCGGACCAGCTCGCAGGGCCGGAGCTTCTCCGCAAGGTCGCCGACGTCGTGATCCGGGCGAGCGGCCTCACCGCCTGGACGGAGGGGCTGAAGAGGGCCTTCACCCTGGAAATGCTCGGCTATGTGGCGAAGCAGGCCGATCGGGCCTTCGGGGCGGTGGACGCGCCCTTCCGCTCGTTCCTGGAGCGCTACGGCGTCACGCCCGCCGAATGGGAGGCGATCCGCGCCCGGCCTCTTCAGGATGTGGGCGGGGCCAAGTTCTTCGACAGCGCCATGGCCGCGGACGATCCCCTCGCCAGAAAGATCTATGAGGGCGTCCTCACCGAGCGGGCCTATGCCGTGCTGGAGCCGGATGCGCGGGTGCGGTCGATCACGACCGGCGGGACGCAGGCCGGAACGATCGTCGGCGAGCTGGCCCGGAACCTGTCCATGTTCACCTCCTTCGCGCAGACGATGATGCTGACGCACTGGATGAAGATCGCGACGGAAAGCGGCTCGCTCGGGAACAAGGTGATGAACGGCGTCGCCTTCCTCGGGCTGCACATCATGGCCGGCGCCGTCATCCTCCAGGCCAGGCAGGTGCTTCAAGGTCGGGATCCCATCAGCATGGACTCGCCGCGCTTTTGGGTAGCGGCCATGATGTCGGGCGGCGGGCTCGGATATTACGGCGACCTGATCGGGAACGCGGTCGAATCCTCGGACAGGTCGATCATCGGCAAGTTCTCCGGCCCCATCGGCGGTCTGGTCGACGACACCGGCCGCGCCCTCCCCGCCGTCGCGACGAAGGGATGGGGCGGGGCCGGGGAGGTGATCGATGTCGTCCCCCACCGCACGCCCCGCCAGAAAGTCTTGTGGGCGCGCCTGGGGACCGACCGGTTGCTCTCCGACCAGCTGCACCGCCCCTTTGCCCCCGACTACGCGCAGGGCTCCGCCCGCCGCGAGAACGCGGCCATGAAGACCTATGGGCAGAGGTTCTATTGGGCGCCGGGAGAGGCCGCGCCCTCGCGCATGCCCGCCTTCGGGAACGTGATGGGACGGTGATCAAAGGCGATCACCATCCACAATGTTAGGCGGCGGCTTTGCTGGCTTCGCCATTCAGACGCGTGCGGATCATATCGTTGATCTGGTGTGTCGAGTCGATCACCCGCAAGCGATCTTTGATCTCCGAGAACGGATGGTCGCGCAGCAACTCTACGAATCCCGCGTTGACGAAGGACGACGTGGCCGTCGTAATTCCTGAGAACGAAATTACGATTGGCCCACCGCGGCGCAGACCCATGGAAATGCGGCGATATACGATGGCACCTTGGTCACCTGTGTCGGCCGCCCCGACGAGGTCGGCAATTCGGATCACCATTCTAGATCCTCCGGCTTGTCCTCGATCGACACGATCGTGTCGGTTCTGAGGCTGATGTCAATGGTCGTCCCAGGACAAAATCCACCGACGGTAAAGCCCGGAACAACGCGAGAAGGCGAAAAACACACGGACCCATCAAAGGAATAGATCGAAACCGTACCGCCGTTGCCTTCAACCACGGTCTTCAGAAGATAATGGAGACCCACGCCGCGATTGCGTGGCGTCGTCTGGCTAGTGAAACCCTCCTCGACAGCTCGCAATATAGCGTCGTTTGAACTAATTTCAGGTTGGATTTTTCGAACTGAGTCTGGAATTCCTACACCGAAATCTGCGACAGATATACTTATTTTATCAAGCCGCGGGAAATGCTGCATAAAGATGCTTCCGTTGTTCTTCGTTGAGTGATCTAGTATATTATTGAACAATTCGGAGACGCAAACCTGAATCATATAGAACGACGCCTCGGAAAGCCCAGTTCGACTTGCAAGCCAGGGCACGAGGTTCACTCTGATCCAATCGTGACTACTCGCTACGCCGACTCTTTGTAGCGGTTTTGTTGTAATCCGCGGAGCGGCGTATTGGTTTAGCTTCTTATTTAGATGTTGCTCAAAAAAAAGAGAGTCGTCCAAGAACCTTATTGCCTCCCTATCGGGCGCGTGATTTCTGAAGAAGGCTTCAATACCACGATGATGAGCCCACCAAACAAAGTTACTAAGGAAAGTCACTCCAGCCGGTTCTATAAATCCAAGATTACGGAAATCAATATTGACCCGACGGGGGACTATGCCTTGGCAGTCTTTTTCAAATTTTGACACGACATGACCGACGGATGAGCCGGTGAGCCGGTACGGCAGGGTGACGTTGATTTCGGGCATCGGCGATTCTGAGTTGCAGGCCGGGCCTAACGCTATCCGGCCTCTGTGAGAAGCCGCACCCCTGGCCGAGGCCACGAAGCGGGCACAAGAGGCGAGGGATCAGGCCGCAGCCAAGTAGCCCAGATGCACGAAAGCCGGTGGGCCCTTGCGGTGCACCGGCTTTTCGTGGAGCATGTCCGTGGGTGTGACAACCCGGACTTGGAATAGGCGTCGACCGCTTGGCGGTGGTCGGCGTCCGAATATCGCGATGGCGGCCTTTGGCGAGGCAGCCTAGCGAGTGAGATGCGCCTTGGCGGGCGCACCAACCTGGCCACGAGTATGGCCGGGAGCGGTGCGCCATGTCCAGAGCCGCCAAGCTTAAAAGCGCATCGACCTGTCTTCCGAGCAGGTTGTCACCTCCCGGCTGCCTCGTCCGTCACGGGGCGCGGCTGTGACAAGCCTCAATCGGAAAAGTACCCATGAACATCCACGACGTGCCGGCGCCTCCTGCGCTTGCGCCATTCCGCGACGCGCTCCTCCCTTCGCCATGCGTCGTCACCGGCGAGCTGCGCGCCCTGTGTGTCTACGAGCGGCCTCCGATCGATTGCGGCGCCGCGCGCGTGCCCGACGACGCTTTTGCACCGCATCTGAAGGCGGGCGAGATGGCCGTCATTGATCCCGAGGACCGCGGGCCGGTTGCGGGCGAGCTGTTCCTCGTCAAGATCATGAGCCCGTTGGAACCCGACGGCATTCGGCTCAGGCTCGTCCAGCTTCGGCCGAAGCTCCTGCGCATGGGCACGATCCTGCCCGATGGTCGCGCCGTTCCAGACGCTGAGGACTCGGTCGGATGGTGGATGCACTTCAGCCTGATCCGGCACCATGGGCGCCTCTCCCGGGAGGAAGTCATCGCCGAGCTCCGGGCCGGCAGGATGTCCTTATGCGACGGGCCTCTTCAACCCCTTGACATGCGTCAGAAGATCGTCGGCCGTGTCGTCGGCGTTGTGCTGGCAGGTGACGCATGAGCGCCCCGTCGGATCGCCGCGGTTTCCTTCGCGGCCTCGCCACGCTTCCTCTCGCCTGCGGCGGCACGACACTCACCGGGCAGACGATGGCGGCACCGGCCGCCGTCTCGGCGGTGCAGGATGTCGCCGAGCGCGCCATTGCAGCTTCCCTCCGTTACGAACGTCTGGAGTTGGAACGCTGCGACATCGAAGAGGCGCGGGACCAAGCGCTTATTCCGCTCCGGGACGCGCTCGCGGTACGACCCGACGACCCATGGGAATTCGTTCGGCCACACAGGTCGGGGTTCGACGGGAAACAGCGCTACAATGCCGCCTGCCTGTCTTCGCTTCGGCGCATGACGGTCGTTCCTTCCGGATATGAAGAGCGCCGGAAGGAGATCATCGAGGCCCTGGAGAGGTTCGAGGCCGAGAAGCGCCGCTTGGACCATACCTTGGGCCTTCTCGCTGCGGAGGAGGCCGAGATGGAGGCGGCCTATGCTTCGCGCGCGCTCAACGATGAACTCGTTGCGACGCCGGCCACGACGCTCGCGGACATGATCGTCAAGGCACGGGCGATCAAGCGCATCTACGGCGACGACGAACCCGGTTGCGACGACGACGCCTTGGACACGTGCCTCGCGATGTCGATCGTTCGCGACCTTCTCGCACTCGATGCGGCGGCGTGACGGGGACCATGCTTGCTTGTGCGTTGGCGAGCATCGGAATTTGGGGAGGGTCGGGCATGACCGACTCTCCCCTTGCCTTTGCCACGATCAACAGCCGCGACGATCTCACCGCCGCCGTCCGCGAGCGCCGCATGGAACTCGGCATGTGCCAGCTCGAACTCGACGAGCGCACTGGCCTCCCCGGCGGCTATACGGGGAAGCTGGAGGCGGTCCTGAGCAGCCCGAACGCCGTGAATGCCCGGTCGATCGGGTGGACCGCCCTGCCGCTCCTCATGGACGCTCTCGGCCTGGAACTGGTCGCCGTCCGCCAAGGAAGCCTCCGGAAGCGCCTCTCGAAGACGGAGAGGGCGAAGCGTGGGGCCAGGGCCCGCAGTGACCGCCTCAGCCCGGAACGGCGCAGGGAGATCGCCAGGAAGGCGGCGGCGGCGCGATGGGAGAATCAGGCTGCTTCACCTGCGCTTCACGGCAGAAGCCATCCGTGAAGCGCATGGCCTTCCGCCCCGTGGGCGGCGCCCTAATAGGTTGAAATTGATGACGAGTTTAGGGAGGCGATGGTGGGCGCACTAGGGCTCGAACCTAGGACCCGCTGATTAAGAGTCAGCT
>NZ_DAOLAJ010000074.1:0-17622 GCF_035325185.1 Enterovirga sp.
CATCACCGGCAAGGACGTGCCGATGCCCTATGCGGCCAATCTCGAGAAGCTCGCCTTGCCAAATGTCGGCGAGGTCGTCGCGGCGGCGAAGGCCGTCTGCTACCGGTAGGGGCTTCCGTGAGGCGCCTCTTCTCCGCCCGTGCGGCCTGTCGGCGCGAGGCCGGCTGGCTGCCTGCGCGGGGAGCCTGACATGGGCGACCCCGCACGACATCGCGTCGCCTGTACCGACCTCGATGCCGTGCCGCCCAACGACCTTTTCCCCTTCGATACGCCGCCTTCACAAGAGGCCTGATCAGAGACCGCGCCGATGCCCACGAACATTCTCATGCCCGCCCTCTCGCCCACGATGGAGAAAGGGAACCTCGCCAAGTGGCTGAAGAAGGAGATCGAGACCAACAAGGCGACGATGGAGGTCGAGGCGGTCGACGAGGGAGTGCTCGCCAAGATCACGGTGCCGGAGGGAACCGCCGACGTGCCGGTGAACCAAGTCATCGGCATCATCGCGGGGGAGGGTGAAGACCCCAAGAGCGTCGCGGCCTCGGGCGCGTCCGCCGCTCCCGTGCCGAAGGCCGAGGCTCCGGCCCCCGCATCTGCTCCCGCGGCTCCTGCTCCCAAGCCCAACGGCGTCGGCGCACCGGCGGCGCATGCCGGCGACCGCGTCTTCGCCTCGCCTCTCGCGCGGCGCATCGCCAAGGAGAGCGGCGTCGATCTCGCCTCGATCGCCGGCTCGGGCCCCAAGGGCCGCATCGTGCAGGCTGACGTGAAGGCGGCGGTGGAGGGCGGTGCCGCCAAGCCGGCCGCGACGGCGGCCCCCGCTCCCGCCGCGGCCAAGGCGCCGCCTTCTGCGGCTGCGGGCGCCGCGCTGGCGCAGGGCCCGAGCCTCGCCCAGGTCAAGGCGATGTACGAGGAGGGCAGCTATGAGGAGGTGCCGCTCGACGGGATGCGCAAGACCGTCGCCAAGCGCCTCACCGAATCCAAGCAGACCGTTCCGCATTTCTATCTGTCGCTGGATGTCGAGCTGGATGCGCTGCTGAAGCTGCGGACCCAGCTCAATGCGAGCGCCCCGCAGGACAAGGACGGCAAGCCGCTCTTCAAGCTCTCGGTAAACGATTTCGTCATCAAGGCGCTGGCTCTGGCGCTCCAGGAGGTCCCGGATGCGAATGCCGTCTGGGCCGAGGACCGCGTCCTCAAGTTCCGCCATTCCGATGTCGGGGTCGCGGTGGCGATCGAGGGTGGGCTCTTCACTCCGGTGATCCGCCGGGCCGAGCAGAAGACGCTCTCGGCCATTTCCGGCGAGATGAAGGACCTCGCCGGCCGGGCCCGCAAGCGCCGGCTCAAGCCCGAGGAATATCAGGGCGGCGCGACCGCCGTCTCCAATCTCGGCATGTACGGCATCTCGAACTTCCAGGCCGTCATCAACCCGCCCCATGCGACGATCCTCGCGGTCGGCGCGGGCGAGAAGCGGGTGGTGGTGAAGAACGACGCCCCCGCCGTCGTCCAGGCCATGACGGTCACGCTGTCGCTCGACCACCGCGTCGTCGACGGCGCGCTCGGGGCCGAGGTGCTGTCCGCCTTCAAGCGGCTCATCGAGAATCCGATGTCGATGCTCGTCTGAAGCGGGCGGCCCCGGAACCTCGGTCCGGGGCCGGCTTTACCATGGGATGCAAAAGGCGGCGACCGCTCGCGTGAGGCGACAAGGGCGGGTCGGCCGATCTGGCCGCTGCGGCCGAGGAATTCCGATGCGGATGAAAGTCGTTGCGGTCTGTCTGGTCGCCTTGTGCGCGGCCTCCTGTTCTCCTTCCGGCTCCCCCCCGGCCGGGGGCGCCGTGGGACCCGAGCCTTCTGCTCCGCCGGCGGCGCAGGCCGCGCCCTCGGGCATGACGGTGGAGGAGGCGCGGGCGCTCGCCTCCGGCTATTCGTTCCTGCGGCCGGCTGCGAGCGACAGCTACGAGGTTCTTTATTTCGATCCCGGCGGGAAAGCCTCCCTGCTGCGCGGCGAACTGCTCCAGATCGTCCATGGCCGCTGGTCCGCGGAGATGGCGCCCGTCGGCTCCTCCCCGACGCCGGTCGCCGCGATCTGCCTCACCCTCGGCGCGAACCGCCGCTGCCTCGATCCCACCCTCCTGTCGGCCGCGAATACGGAGCGGCAGAAGGGTGACGTGCTCGGGATCGGAACATGGACCACCGTGCCCGAATCCCTGCCGCGCGAGCGGGCCCCCCTCGCCGAGCTGCGCGACCGCATCCGCAGCTGATCCGGCCACGGGCTTGGCTTGGCGGGCCTCTTGTGGTGTTGTCGGAACAAATATAGAACAAACTAACGCGGTGGACGCCAGCCCGGCCGGGCTTGCCCCCGCGGCCCGATGGCAGGATGGTGCGGGCGAAGAGTGCCCGAGTGGAGTTTCACATGGCCGGAAGCGTCAACAAGGTCATCCTGGTCGGCAATCTCGGCCGCGATCCCGAGACGAGGCGGCTCGGCTCGGGGGATCCCGTGGTCAACCTGCGCATCGCCACCTCGGAGACCTGGAAGGATCGCGGCACCGGCGAGCGCAAGGAGAGGACGGAATGGCATTCCGTCGTCATCTTCAACGAGAACCTGTGCCGGATCGCCGAGCAATATCTGCGCAAGGGCTCGAAGGTCTATGTCGAGGGCCAGCTGCAGACCCGCAAATGGCAGGACCAGTCGGGCCAGGACCGCTATTCCACTGAGATCGTCCTCAGCCGCTTTCGCGGCGACCTGACCCTGCTCGACGGACGGGGCGAGCGGGGAGCGGGGGATTACGGCGACGACATGGAGGGCGGCGGCCAGGTCAGGGGCGGCGGCGATTTCGGCCGCTCCGGCCCCATGGAGCGCAGGCCGGCTCCGGCCGGCAGCGGAGGCGGGAGCGGCGGGGGCGGGCGCGGCGGCTATTCCAAGGATCTGGACGACGACATTCCGTTCTAGAGCACGATCCGAACCAGCCAGCTCCGGGGCCAGCCCATGACCGAAGAGGAACTCGTCGCCGGATTGTCGGCCTGGGTGGAGGTGGAATCGCCGACCCACGACGCGGCGCGCGTCAACGCGATGATGGATCTCGTTGCGCGGGAGGCCGAGGGGGCGGGCGTCGCGACCGAGCGCATCGCGGGGCGCGACGGGCTCGGGGACAATCTCGTGCTGCGGGCGGGGCCGGCGCGCGAGGATGGGGCGGTTCTGGTCCTGTCCCATCTCGATACGGTCCATCCGGCCGGCACGATCGAGCGCGATCTCGTGCTGCGGCGCGAGGGGGATCGCCTCTACGGTCCGGGCATCTACGACATGAAGGGGGGCGCCTATCTGGCGTTCCGGGCTTTCCTCGATGCGGCGCGGAGCGGAGCGGGGACGCGGCCTCTGGCCTTCCTCTTCACGCCGGACGAGGAGATCGGCTCGCCCACGAGCCGCGACCTGATCGAGGCCCATGGCCGGCGGGCCGGGGCGGTGCTCGTGACGGAGCCGGCCCGCGAGGGCGGGCGCTGCGTCACGGCCCGCAAGGGGGTCGGCCGGTTCGATGTCGAGATCGAGGGGCGGGCCTCGCATTCGGGGACGCGCCACGAGGACGGACGCAGCGCCATCCGCGAGGCGGCCCATCAGATCCTCGCCATCGAGGGCATGACCGATTACGCGCGCGGCGTCACGACGAGCGTCGGCATGATCTCGGGCGGCACAGCCGCCAATGTCGTGCCCCAACATTGCCGCTTCTCGGTCGATCTGCGGGTGGTCACCTCGGAAGACGGGGAGGACTACGTGGCCCGCATCCTCGGGCTCCGACCCGTCGATAGGGATGTCGCCGTCCGCGTCACGGGCGGCATGAACCGGCCGCCCTACGAGCGGAGCGAGGCCATCGCCGCACTTTTCGGGAAGGCGCGGTCGCTCGCCGCCGAACTCGGCCTCGATCTCGGCGAGGCGCCCCGGACGGGCGGCGGCTCGGACGGCAATTTCACCGCCGCTCTCGGCACGCCGACCCTGGACGGACTCGGGGTCGAGGGGGACGGCGCGCATACGCTGCACGAGCATGCTCTCGTCTCCTGCCTCCTGCCGCGCCTCGCGCTGATGGAGCGGCTGCTCACGCGGCTGTGAGGCGGAGGTCTCTCAGCCGTCCTGGTGCGTCACGCGCGGCGCCCCGAGGCGCGGCCAGGGGCGGGCTTTCTCGAAGGCCCGCGCGGCCTTGAGGACGAGATCGTCGCGTCCCATCGGCCCGACGATCTGGAGACCGACCGGCAGGCCGCCCGCCGTGAGCCCGCAGGGAACGGTCGCCGCCGGCTGGAGGGTCAGGTTGAAGGGATAGCTGTAGGGCGTCCAGTTCAGCCAGTCCTGGCCGTAGCTGCCGTCCGGCGGTGTGTTGTGCCCGGCCTCGAAGGCCGGGACGGCGACGGCGGGCGTGAGGAGGAGATCGTAGCTCTCGTGGAAGCCGGCCATGGCGAGCGCGTTCGCGGCGCGCGCATTCGCGGCGCGCACGAAATCGGCGCCCGAGAGCGTCCGCCCCGCCTGCGCCTCGTCGAGAAAGCCCGGGTCCAGCTCGCCCCAATGCTCTTCGGCAATGCCGTCGAGCACCAGCGCGGCTCCCGTGCGCCACAGGACGCGCAGGATCTCGACCGGATCGGAGATGTGGGGATCGTCCTCGGCGAGGTCGGCGCCGAGGCTGGAGAAGACCCGGGCCGCCTCGGTCGTCAGCGCCTCGACCTCGGGATGCAGGTCGGTGACGTAGCCGAGGCGCGGGCTCCAGGCGACGCGCAGGCCGCGGATGCCGTCCTCGAGGCCGGCCATGTAGTCGGGGGCCGGAATCCAGAGCGCGTCGATGTCGCGGGGATCGGGCCGCGCGACGATGCCGAGCATCGCGGCCGCATCGGCGACGCCATGCGTCATCGGGCCCAGATGCGAGACGATCCCGAAGGGGGAGGGCGGATAGGCGGGAACGCGGCTGAAGGAAGGCTTGATGCCGAAGATGCCGCAGAAGGAGCAGGGAATGCGGATCGATCCCGCCCCGTCGGTGCCGATATGCAGCGGGCCGATGCCGAGCGCGGCGGCGGCGGCGGCTCCGGCCGAGGAGCCGCCCGTCGTCATGCGGGTATCCCAGGGGTTTCGCGTGAAGCCCGTCAGCGGGCTGTCGCCGAGGCCCTTCCAGCCGAATTCCGGCAGCGTCGTCTTGGCGAAGGGAACCGCTCCCGCCTCGATCAGGCGATCGACGGAGGGGGCGTTCTCGGCGGCCGGAGCGTCGGGGGACGTGCGCGAGCCGCGCCGGGCGGGTCGACCGGTCCAAAGGATATTGTCCTTGACGGTGAAAGGGGCTCCGTCGAGCCCGCTCGCGGGCTTGCCCGCCGCCCAACGCGCCTCGGAAGCGCGGGCGGCGGCGAGAGCCGCCTCCTGATCGATCAGCGTGAAGGCATTGACGATGGGATTGGCGCGCTCGGCCGCCGCGAGCACCGCGGCCATCACCTCGACGGGCGAGAAGCGCCTGGCGCGGTAGCCGGCGGCGAGTGCCGCCAGATCGAGAGAAAGAAGCTCGGACATGGATGCCTCGGACGCGGGCATCCTTCATGGCATGGTCTTCGGCCGGGCGGTATCCCGTCCGGCCGGGCGCCGGTCACCGGGCCGAGGCCTGCTGCGTGAAGAGCGAGAGGAAGGACGGCGTTTGCGGGGCGGCGGCGGTCGTGTCCGGCTCCGCCGCGCGGTGGCCGCGCCGGCCCCGGATCGCGCTGGCGAGGCCCATGCGCTTGGCTTCGTAATAATAGCCGCGGGCGTAATGCGAGACGGCCCGGTCGTAATTGCCGCCCGAGACGCGCCAGGCGCCGGCGAGGTACTTGATGCCGTAGGTCAGGTTGGTCTCGGCGTCGAGGAGGCCGCCCGGCCCGCCCGGATAGCCGACCCCGCGCGCGGTTGCGGTCTTGATCTGCATGAGGCCGAGCGCGCCTCCGCGGCCGACGGCCCGCGGATTGTACCTGCTCTCCCGCACGATGATCCGGTGGACGAGCGCCTCGGGCACGTTGTTGAGCCGGGCGTGATAGGCGACGAGGGCGTTGATCCGCGCCCGGCTGCCCGAGGAGATCGAGGAATCCCCCCGCGGGACTTCCCGGACGCCGAAAAGCCCCTGGAACGGGTTGCTTTCAGGCGCCGGCTGCTCCTCCGGGGCCGTCGGCGCGGAAGCGAGCGGGCTGGGTGCGGCCTGCGGCGGCAGGACGAGGGCGGAGAGGCCGGCGGGCCGGCGCGGCGGCAGGATGTCCATATAGGCGGCGAAACGCGGCGAGGCCGACTCGGAAGGAGTCTGGCCGGTCTTCGCCGTGGAGGGGCCGGGCTTCGCCGGCTGGGCCTCGGCGGGCGTGGCCGGCCTGAGCGGCTGGAAGGAACCGGGCGCCGCGATCGGCATCGAGGAGGGAGACAGGTCCAGCCCCATCGTCACCGGCGCGACGGCGGCGGGAGCGGGCGCCTCCGCGAAGAGCGAGCGCGACTCCTGGGCGGCGGCCGGCACGGTGCCGGCGAGCGTCACGGCGGCCACCCCGGCCAGCCAGATTCGAATGTCCATCGAGCCCCACATCGTCTATTTGATGGCGTTGTTCTGCGACAAATGGGGCCATTCGGAGGCACCTTCCGCCGCAGGGCCGAACAGGCCGGGACGCCTGAGGCGCAGGGTTTGCAGCAGGACCAGGGTCTTGGCATCGGCCAGCTCGCCGCGATCGGCGAGGGCGGCCAACTCGGCCAGCGACATCTCCGCGATCGTCACATCCTCCTCCTCGGACGCGAGCCCGCCCCCCTCGCCGGTGCGGTCCTCGGCGCCGTAGGCCGCGAGGAACAGGTGGATCCGCTCGGTCGAGAGGCCCGGCATGGTCATCATAGTCACGACCGGCTCGAGGTCCCGCAGGGTCAGGCCCAACTCCTCGGCGGCCTCCCGGCGGATGCAGGCTTCCGGCTCCTCGTCGCCGTCGATCAGTCCTGCCGCGACCTCCAGCGTCTCGGTGATCCCGGCCGCGAGCAGCATCGGCACGCGGAGTTGGCGCGCCAGGAGGGCGGTCCGCCGTCGCGGATCGTAGGCGAGCACCGCCGCCGCATCGCCGTGGCTCTCGACCTCGCGCCGGATCTGCCTCCCGTCCGGCTTCGTCACGACGGCGAGGAGATATTGCCCCCAGCCCTCGTAGAGCGCCTCGACCTTCGTGATCTTCATCCTGCGGTCTTCTCTAGCGAATCGTGAAGGAGGCGGGGTCCCATTCCGGCTTCGGATATTGCGGGTCCATGTCCTCCAGCGTCGCACGCACGATGGCCGCGATTGTGGCGTTGCGCGCCCATTTCTTGTTGGACGGGATGATGTACCAGGGAGCGATCTTGGTCGAGCAGCGGCTCAGCATCGTCTCGTAGGCGTTCATGTAGTCGTCCCAGAGCTTGCGCTCCTCGATGTCCGACGGGTCGAACTTCCAGTGCTTGTGCGAGAGGTCGAGCCGCTCCTGGAGACGGTCGCGCTGCACGTCCTTGGAGATGTGGAGCATGAATTTCACGATCCGCGTCGAGGAGGAGATCATGTCCTCGAAGGCGTTGATCTGGTTGTAGCGGTGCTCGATGATGTCGGGCGGCGCCAGCATCCTGACCCGGCCGATCAGCACGTCCTCGTATTGGGAGCGGTTGAAGATGCCGATCGTGCCCCGCTGCGGGCAGGCCCGGTGGGCGCGCCAGAGGAAGTCGTGGGCGAGTTCCTCGGCGCTGGGCGCCTTGAAGGAGGTCACCGAGATGCCGAGCGGTCCCGTCCGGCCGAAGACGGCGCGGACGGCGCCGTCCTTGCCGCTCGTATCCATGCCCTGGAGGATGACGAGGAGGGCGCGCTTGCCCTCGGCATAAAGCCGGTCCTGGAGAAGGTCGATGGCCTCGGCGTCGCGCAGGAGCTGGGCCTGCGCCTCCTGCTTGCCTCCCAGATGGCGGGTGTCGGAGGGATCGAAGGCGGCGAGATCGACCTTCGAGCGCGGCTTGATCAGAAGGCGACGGTGCATCTGGCGAATGCGGCCGAGGGGGGAATGCACCGGGGTCGTTTCCTTCCGGCCGCGCTTGGCGACCGCGTGCATCAGGGCGGAGAGCGGCGCGCCCGTCAACCCGGCGGCGCAAGGGGCCTGCTTGTCCTGGCGTCCGGTTTGCGCGAGAGAACGCGGCTTCCGCGCTTGATCCGACCTGTTCACATGATTCACGTCACATTTCCCGATGGCGCTCGCCGCGAGTTCCCAGACGGCGCGACGGGCGCCGATATCGCGGGCGCGATCTCGAAGTCGCTGCTCAAGAAGGCCATGGCCGCGAGGATCGACGGCCGCCTCGCCGACCTCTCCGAGCCGGTGGCGGACGGGGCGCGGATCGAGATCGTCACGCGCGACGCGCCCGACGCGCTCGAGCTGATCCGCCACGACGCGGCGCATGTCATGGCCGAGGCGGTGCAGGACCTCTATCCCGGCACGCAGGTCACGATCGGGCCCGTGATCGAGAACGGCTTTTATTACGACTTCGCCCGCGAGGAGCCCTTCCGCCCCGAGGATCTCGAACGCATCGAGAAGAGGATGCGCGAGATCATCGCGCGCAACGCGCCCTTCACGGTCGAGACCTGGGACCGCGAGAGGGCGAAGGCCCATTTCGCGCAAGCGGGCGAGCGCTACAAGGTCGAGCTGATCGACGCGATCCCGGAGGGCCAGCCGCTCAAGATCTACCGGCAGGGCGATTGGCTCGACCTCTGCCGCGGGCCGCACGGCGCCTCGACCGGCCAGATCGGCCAGGGCTTCAAGCTCATGAAGCTCGCCGGCGCCTATTGGCGCGGGGATTCCAACAACCCGATGCTCCAGCGCATCTACGGCACCGCCTGGACGAGCGAGAAGGATCTCGCCGACTATCTCCACCGGCTGGAGGAGGCAGAGCGGCGCGACCATCGCAAGCTCGGGCGGGAAATGGACCTCTTCCACTTCCAGGAGGAGGGGCCGGGCGTCGTGTTCTGGCATCCGAAGGGCTGGACCCTGTTCCAGACGCTCATCGCCTATATGCGCCGCCGCCTCGGCGCGCTGGGCTACGAGGAGGTGAACGCGCCGCAGCTCCTCTCCACCTCGCTCTGGGAGACCTCGGGCCATTGGGGCTGGTACAAGGAGAACATGTTCGGGGCGCAGTCGGCCGGCGAACTGGCCGAGGACAAGCGCGTCTTCGCGCTCAAGCCCATGAACTGTCCCGGCCACGTGCAGATCTTCATGCACAGCCTGAAGAGCTATCGCGACCTTCCCCTGCGGCTGGCCGAGTTCGGGGCGGTGCACCGCTACGAGCCCTCGGGCGCGATGCACGGGCTGATGCGCGTGCGCGGCTTCACGCAGGACGATGCGCATATCTTCTGCACCGAGGACCAGCTCGCCGAGGAATGCCTGAAGATCAACGACCTGATCCTCTCGACCTACGGCCATTTCGGCTTCGGCGAGATCGTCGTGAAGCTCTCGACCCGTCCCGAGAAGCGCGTCGGCTCCGACGTGCTGTGGGACCATGCCGAATCGGTGATGGAGGAGGTGCTCTCGACCATCCGCCAGAATTCCTGCGGGCGGGTGCGCACGGAGATCAATCCGGGCGAGGGCGCCTTCTACGGGCCGAAATTCGAATATGTCCTGCGCGACGCCATCGGCCGCGACTGGCAATGCGGCACGACGCAGGTCGATTTCAACCTGCCCGAGCGCTTCGGGGCGACCTTCGTCGACCGGGACGGCGCGAAGAAGCCGCCGGTCATGGTCCACCGCGCCATCTGCGGCTCGATGGAGCGCTTCATCGGCATCCTGATCGAGCATTTCGCCGGCCATTTCCCGCTCTGGCTGGCGCCGCTCCAGGCCGTCGTCGCGACCATCACCTCGGATGCGGACGAGTATGCGCTCGAAGTCGCGGCCGCGGCCCGCAAGGCGGGCCTGCGCGTCGAGACGGATCTGCGCAACGAGAAGATCAACCTCAAGGTCCGCGAGCATTCGCTGGCCAAGGTGCCGGTGCTGCTGGTGGCCGGCAAGAAGGAGGCGGCCGAGCGCACGCTCTCCATCCGCCGCCTCGGCTCCAGCGCGCAGACCTCCGGGAGGGATAGGAAGGGCTATCGCATCTGGTGGCTTCCGCCGCGTCAACCCTCCCCGCCGCAAGCGGGGGGAGGGTTGGTGCGGCGAAACCGCCAAATGCGATAGCGCAGGAGGGGGAGGGCTGTGGCCTCTGGAATTTCGCTCCGGCGCGGGTAGAAGGTCGCAACGCAATCGAGCCGCGACGTATCGGACGCCGCCAAAAGGAGGCGCGCATGGACCAGCCGAGCCAGGAATTCACCGTCGAGACACATCCGGGCCGGGTGCCCCCCGAAAAGCGCGCCGCGCTGCTCGAGAATCCCGGCTTCGGCAAAGTCTTCACAGACCACATGGCCGTGATCCGCTACAGCCAGGACAGGGGCTGGCACGATGCGCGCGTCACGGCGCGCGGCCCCCTCTCGCTCGACCCCGCCGCCGCGGTGCTTCATTACGCGCAGGAGATCTTCGAGGGCCTCAAGGCCTATCGCGCGGCGGACGGGGGCGCGGTGCTGTTCCGGCCGGACGCCAATGCGCGGCGGTTCCGGCAATCGGCCGAGCGGCTGGCGATGGCGCCGCTCCCCGAGGCGCTGTTCATCGAGGCGGTGCGCCAGGTCGCGACGATCGACCGGGCCTGGATTCCCAATTCGCCGGACGGCAGCCTCTATATGCGCCCCTTCATGTTCGCGAGCGAGGTATTCCTCGGCGTCAAGCCGTCTTCCGAATATCTCTTCCTCGTAATCGCCTCGCCGGTCGGCGCCTATTTCAAGGGCGGGGCTAGCGCGGTCTCGATCTGGGTCTCTGAGGAATATGTCCGGGCGGCGCCGGGCGGCACCGGGGCGGCCAAGTTCGGCGGCAACTACGCCGCGAGCCTGCGCGCGCAGCAGGAGGCGATCGAGCGCGGCTGCGACCAGGTCGTGTTCCTGGATGCGGTCGAGAAGCGCTGGGTGGACGAGCTCGGCGGCATGAACGTCTTCTTCGTCTTCGAGGACGGCTCGCTCCTCACCCCGCCCCTCGGCGGCAGCATCCTGCCGGGCGTCACCCGAGATTCCCTGATCACGCTGGCGCGCGATGCCGGCATGAACGTGCGGGAAGAGAACTACGCCATCGACCAATGGGCCGCCGATGCCGCTTCGGGCCGGCTGAAGGAATGCTTCGCCTGCGGCACCGCCGCGGTGATCACGCCGATCGGCACGGTCAAGCGGCGCTCGGGCGAGTTCCAGATCTCGGGCGGTGCGGCCGGGCCGGTCGCGGAGTCGCTGCGCCGGAGGCTGGTCGATATCCAGCGCGCCAAGGCCCCCGATCCGCACGGCTGGGTCCAGCGGCTGTTCTGAGCCTCCTCAGGAGGCGGCCGGAGCGGGCCGCCTTCGCCCGGCGTGAAGGCAGCCATGACGAATCCCGCATTGCGGCAGCCTGCGGGAAGGCGATCATGGCCGCATGAAAACCACACCGCCCATCAAGGGGCTCGATTTCATCCTGCCCGTCGTTGCGATCCGGCTGGCGGCCATCACCCTGGCGGGCTGGGTCATCGTCGCGATCCACATGGAGAGGGATCACGGAGCCGGCCTTCATCCACCCCCTCCTGCCGTCGACGTGCAATCTCAGGCGAAAGGAGCCCCCCGTCTCACCGAGGAGCGGTTGCGGGACATGCTCTTGCACGACTGACCCCGATCAGCGCCTGAAGGCCAGCCAGAGCCAGACCGAACTCCCCAGGACGAGCACGGCGACAGCAGTGGAGATGTAGAGCGCGGAGGCCGCGCCGTGGCGTTCGATGAGGAAGGCGAGGAGCGCGGGCGCGAGGGCTGAGACGAGGAAGCTCGGCCCGATCAGGCGTCCGACCACCTGCCCGTAGGAGGCGGGGTCGAAGAGCACGAGCGGCTGCGTGCCGCGGATGATCGTCACGAGGCCGTTTCCCGCCCCGTAGAGGAGGGCGAAGACGACGCCCGCCCAGGCCGAGACCCCGCTCCAGAGCCCGATCACGAAGCCGACCGGGACGATCGCGGTCGCAAGGAGGCCGAGCGCGATCGGATCGAGCCGGCGCCCGAACAGGATCTCGGCCCCGCGCGAGGCCGATTGCCCGATCCCGCGCAGGGTGCCGATGCCGACCGCGACGCCGGCGGCGAGGCCGAGCGAGGTCAGGATCGCGATCATATGCGCCGACATCGCCGAGTTGAGGGCCGAGGTCAGTGTCACCATGGCGGAATAGAGGAAGCCGGCAAGGACGATCCGCCTCGGCGTGTCGGCCCGCGGAGCGGCGATGCTTCCCCGCCGCCCGCGGCCATGCGCGTAGCGCCCGCGCGGAATCATGAGGTGCAAGGGGACGGTGGCAAGGGCGAGGCCCGCATAGGCGACGAGCGCCCAGCGCCAGCCGCAATGCTCGATCAGAATCTGCCCGACCGGCCACAAGACGGTCGAGGCGAGGCCACCGAGGAGTGTGATCTGCGAGATGGGACGGCGCGCCTCGGGGCCGCCGATGCGCGCGAGCGAGGCGAAGGCGGCGTCGTAGAGCGACATCCGCATCGCGACGCCGAGCACGAGCCAGCCGAGGTAATAGACGGAGAGATGGCTCGAGGCGGCGATGAGCAGGCAGCCGGCCGCCGCGAGGAGCGAGCCGAGCGTCATCACCCGCCGCCCGCCATCGACATCGATCATCCGCCCGATGCGCGAGGAGAGAAGACCCATCGCGACCAGGGCCGCGGAGAAGCCCCCGTAGACGGCCGTCCTCGACCAACCCGTCTCGCGCGCGATCGGCTCTCCGAAGACCGCGATCATGTAGTAGGAGATGCCCCACAGGGTAAGCTGGGAGACGCCGAGCGCCCAGACGAGCCGGCGGGTGATCATGGCGCGGGTGGGGAGCCGCCCGGACCGACGGCCGCCATGTCGGCCTCCTCGCAGGCGTGCAACCGCATGGCGGCAATCTCCCTCCCGGGACGTTGGGACCGTCCGCTCCGAGACCGGCTTCTGGCACGGGCGGGCTGCGCGGATAAGAGACTTTTCGGACATGCCGGCCCGGTTGGTCGGGCATGTCCGGAAATGGCCGGTCGCCGAACGAAAAAGGCCGGCCCGATCGGACCGGCCTTCACGGGCGCCGCCCTCGAAGCCGGCTACAGGCCGCGGGCGCGGGCGCGGATCATGAAGTTGTCATAGGTGTATTCGGCGACCTGGAACCACAGATAGCCCTCGTTGCGGAACGCCTTCATATTGTCCCAGACCTTCTTGAACTCCGCGTTCTTGGCCGAGGTCTCCTCGTAGAACTCGTTGGCGGCCTTGAGGCAGGCTTCCATGATCTCCTGGCTGAAGGGCTTGAGCTGGGCGCCGCCGCCCACGAGCCGCCGCAGCGCGCCCGGATTGCGGGCGTCGTATTTCGCGGTCATGTCGATATTGGCATAGGCCGCCGCCGCCTCGATCACCGCCCGGTAGCTCTTGGGCAGAGAGGCGAGCTTCTCCTTGTTGAAGAAGAACTTGATCATCGCCCCGCCTTCCCACCAGCCGGGATAGTAGTAATAGGGCGCGACCTTGTAGAAGCCGAGCTTCTCGTCGTCATAGGGCCCGACCCATTCCGCCGCGTCGATCGTGCCGCGCTCGAGCGCCGGATAGATGTCGCCGCCGGGGATCTGCTGCGGCACGACGCCGAGCTTCTGCATCACGTTGCCGGCGATGCCCGCGATCCTCATCTTGAGGCCGCTCAGGTCCTGGACGGTCTTGATCTCCTTGCGGAACCAGCCGCCCATCTGCGTGCCGGTATTGCCGCCCGGAAGGGCGTAGAGGCCGGCCTTGCCGTAGAACTCGTTGGCGATGTCGATGCCGCCGTTCTGGTAGAACCAGGAATTCTGCATGCGGGTATTCAGCCCGAACGGGGCGGCCGTCAGGATGCCGTAGGTCGGATCCTTGCCGACATAGTAATAGGAGGCCGTATGCGCCATCTCGACGGTGTTGTTGGCGACCGCGTCGAGCGCCTGCGGCGTGCCGACGATCTCGCCGGCCGCGAAGGTCTGGATCTGGAAGCGGCCGTCCGTCGCCTCGGAGACGGATTTCGCGAACATTTCGGCGGCGCCGTAGAGCGTGTCGAGGGATTTCGGGAAGCCCGAGGTCAGGCGCCACCTGATCTCCGGGGAGTCGGAGACCACTGCCGGTGCCGCGGGCGTGGCGGGCGCCGCGGGCATGGCAGGCGCCGCGGGCATGGCAGGTGCTGCGGGGGTCGCGGGTGCCGCCGGCGCGGAGAGGGGACCCTGCTGGGCGAGCGCCGGCGTGGCGGCGAGGCCGGCGGCCCCGGCGGCGATGAAGTCTCTGCGTTTCATGAGTCCTCCGAAAGAGCGGGCGATTCCGCGGCGGAATTTGGGCGGGTCGTCCCGCGGAGCGGCGAGACGCCATTTGTCGGCACGGGCGCCCGGATTTGGGGCGCCTGGAAGCAGTCTCATAGCGGGGGGGCGAGGGCTCTCCAACCCCGTCTTAAGCCATAGGGGCGGGCATCGGTGCGAAGCCGAGGGCGAGGCTCGGCGTTTGCCAGATGAAACCATCCTGCGCTAGGTGCCGGGGGAGCCGAGATCGGCCTGCCGAGACGAGACGATGCCAGCGGAGCCTTCGAGACCCGGTGCGGAACACAGGACGTGCCTTGCGATCATCCTCGCGGCAGGCGAGGGCACGCGGATGCGCTCGGCCCTCCCGAAGGTGCTCCACGAGATCGCCGGCCGCTCGATGCTCGCCCATGTCCTCGATGCCGTCGGCGGCGCGGGAGCCTCCCGGATCGAGGTCGTCGTCGGCCCCGGACGCGAGGACGTGGTAAGGGAGGCCCGGGCCTTCTCGCCCGGAGCGGGAACGGTCGAGCAGCGCGAGAGGCTCGGTACGGCCCATGCGGTCCTCCAGGCCCGGCAGGCTCTCCTGGAAGGCTGCGACGACGTCGTCATCGCCTATGCCGACACCCCGCTCGTGACGCGCGATACCTTCGCGAAGCTGCGCCGCCCGCTGGCGGAGGGTGCCGCCGTGGCGGTGCTCGGCTTCGAGGCGGCCGATCCGGCCGGCTACGGGCGGCTTCTCGTCGAGGACGGGCGGCTCCTCGCCATTCGCGAGCAGCGCGACGCCTCCGGGGAGGAGCTTCGGGTCACGCTCTGCAATGCCGGCCTGATGGCGCTGCGGGGGGATGTCGCGCTGTCGCTTCTGGAGAGGATCGGCAATGCCAATGCCAAGGGCGAATATTACCTGACCGACGCGGTCGAGGTGGCGGTTGCGGCGGGCGAGAGGGCGGTCGTCGTCACGGCCCCGGAAGAGGAGGTCGCCGGCGTCAACGACCGGGCGCAGCTCGCGGAGGCCGAGCGGCTGGCGCAAGGGCGGCTGCGGCTCGCCGCGATGGCGGCGGGCGTGACGCTGGTCGATCCCGGCAGCATCCGTCTCTGCGCCGATACGCGGCTCGGCCGCGATGTCGTGATCGAGCCGCACGTCGTGTTCGGGCCCGGCGTGAGCGTCGCCGACAACGCCGTCATCCGCGCCTTCTCCCATCTGGAGGGTGCCGAGATCGGCGAGGGCGCGGTGGTCGGGCCCTTCGCGCGGCTGCGTCCGGGCACGCGGCTCGGCGCCAGGGCGCATATCGGCAATTTCGTCGAGGTGAAGAACTCGGTTCTCGGCGAGGAGGTGAAGGCGAACCATCTCGCCTATCTCGGCGATGCCGAGATCGGTGCGCGGACCAATGTCGGCGCGGGCACGATCACCTGCAATTACGACGGCCTGCGCAAGCACAGGACGGTCCTGGGGGAGGACGTGTTCGTCGGCACCAATTCCTCGCTGGTCGCGCCCCTGCGGATCGGGGACCGCGCCTATATCGGCTCGGGCTCGGTCATCACCGACGACGTCCCGGCCGAGGCGCTCGCCGTCGGGCGCGGGCGCCAGACGGTCAAGGAAGGATGGGCGCGCGGCAAGACGAAGGCGAGTTGAGATGCCCTCCCGAGATCGGCGGCGCGAGCCTGGCTCCAATTGACGCAGGTTCCCCTGGCAGGCTTCTCGCATGTAATGATTTTACATCTACCGTGATTGGTCCTGTCCGGGGGGCGTGGGCTAGGAACGCCGAAATTTCGATTTGCGAAGGCGGAGGTCAGCTTATGTGCGGCATTGTCGGGATACTCGGCCGGCAGCCGGTTGCGATGCAGGTCGTCGATGCGCTGAGGCGCCTCGAATACCGGGGCTACGACTCGGCGGGCATCGCGACGCTCGAGCACGGGCACCTCACGCGCCGGCGCGCCGAGGGCAAATTGCGCAACCTGGAGCTGAAGCTGTCCCAGGCGCCCCTCACGGGCGCCATCGGCATCGGCCATACCCGGTGGGCCACCCACGGCCGCCCCACCGAGACCAACGCCCATCCTCACGCGACCGACAAGCTGGCCGTCGTCCATAACGGCATCATCGAGAATTTCCGCGAGCTGAAAGAAGAGCTTCAGGCCAAGGGCGTGGTCTTCAGGACCGAGACGGATACCGAGGTCGTCGCCCAGCTGGTCACGGACGAGATCGGGCAGGGCAAGTCGCCCCTGGAGGCCGTGGCCGCGACCCTGCCCAGGCTGCGCGGCGCCTTCGCGCTCGCCTTCCTGTTCGAGGGCGAGGAGGACCAGCTCGTCGGCGCCCGCCAGGGCGCGCCGCTCGCCATCGGCTGGGGCGAGGGAGAGATGTATCTGGGCTCGGACGCCCTCGCCCTCGCCCCGTTCACCGACCAGGTCTCCTATCTCGAGGACGGCGACTGGGTGGTGCTGAGCCGCGAGGGCGCGGTGATCCGCGACAAGCACGGCCATCCCGTCGAGCGTCTCCGCCAGACGATCCCGCCCGGGTCCTTCGTCGCCTCGAAGGGCAATTACCGCCACTTCATGGCCAAGGAGATCTACGAGCAGCCGGAGGTCGTCGGCCGGACCATCGCCCATTACATCGATTTCGCCTCGGGCCGGGTGGCACTGCCGGACCTGCCTTTCGATTTCAAGGCGTTGCGCCGGCTGTCCATCACGGCCTGCGGCACGGCCTATTATGCGGGCCTCGTCGCGAAATACTGGTTCGAGAGGCTGGCGCGGCTGCCGGTCGAGATCGATGTCGCCTCCGAGTTCCGCTACCGCGAGGCGCCGCTCGATCCGGGCGAGCTTGCCATCGTCGTCTCCCAGTCGGGCGAGACGGCCGACACGCTCGCCTCGCTGCGCTATGCGAAGGAGGGGGGGCAGCACATCCTCTCCGTGGTGAACGTGCCGACCTCGACCATCGCGCGCGACAGCGACGTCGTCGCGCCGACCCTGGCGGGGCCGGAAATCGGCGTCGCCTCGACCAAGGCGTTCACCTGCCAGCTCGCGGTCCTGCTCTCGCTCGCCATCTCCGCCGGCCGGGCGCGGGGCCATCTCTCCGAGGAGGAGGAGCGGCGCGCCGTCGACGCGCTCATCGCCGTGCCGGGGCTGATGACCGAGGCCCTGCATGCCGAGCCCGCCGTCGAGGGCCTCGCCCGGGAGGTCGCAAAGGCCAAGGACGTGCTCTATCTCGGCCGCGGAACCTCCTATCCCCTGGCCCTGGAAGGCGCGCTCAAGCTCAAGGAGATCTCCTACATCCACGCCGAGGGCTATGCCGCGGGCGAGCTGAAGCACG
>NZ_DAOLAJ010000075.1:0-17383 GCF_035325185.1 Enterovirga sp.
TGGCGCCCATCTCGACCGCCGAGCAGGTCAGACCGGCCGCGCCCATGTCCTGGATGGCGATGACCGAGCCCGATTCCATCAGCTCGAGGCAGGCTTCCAGCAGCAGCTTCTCCGCGAAGGGGTCGCCGACCTGCACGGTCGGGCGCTTCTCCTCGCTCTCGTCGTCGAAGGCAGCGGAGGCCATGGTGGCGCCGTGGATGCCGTCGCGGCCGGTCTTCGAGCCGAGATAGACGATCGGATTCCCGATTCCCGTCGCCTTGGCGTAGAAGATCTTGTCGGCCCGGGCGAGGCCGACCGCCATGGCGTTGACGAGGATGTTGCCGTCATAGCGCGTGTGGAAGCCGACCGCGCCGCCGACCGTCGGCACGCCGAAGGAATTGCCGTAGCCGCCGATCCCCGCGACCACGCCGGCCACGAGGTGGCGCGTCCTCGGATGGTCGGGGGAGCCGAAGCGGAGCGCGTTCAGCGCCGCGATCGGCCGCGCGCCCATGGTGAAGACGTCGCGCAGGATGCCGCCCACCCCCGTCGCCGCGCCCTGGTAGGGCTCGATGAAGGAGGGATGGTTGTGCGATTCCATCTTGAAGACGCAGGCCAGCCCGTCCCCGATATCGATGACGCCGGCATTCTCGCCCGGCCCCTGGATCACCCAGGGAGCGGCGGTCGGCAGCGTCTTCAGGTGCAGCCGCGAGGATTTGTAGGAGCAGTGCTCGTTCCACATCGCCGAGACGATGCCCAGCTCCACCAGCGTCGGCTCGCGGCCGATCAGGTCGGTGAAGCGCTTGTATTCCTCTGCGGTCAGCCCGTGCTGACGCACCAGTTCCGGGCTGATCAGGCCGTCGCTCGCCACAATGGTTCCCCGAGGGTCAGGACAAGGGCCGGGCCTTAAAGCGTAAGCTTTTATGAAGCAACGCATGAGGAGGGCAACGCATCCGAAACCATTGGCGGATGACGCTTCCGCCTCTGGCACGAGGCTCGCCCTCGCATCCCTGCGAGCGAACCAGACGGGCGAAGGAGGCCGAAATGGGACTGTGCGGGCGTTTCAAAACGGATCAGAACGGGGCGACGGCGATCCTTTTCGCCTTCACGCTCATTCCCATCCTGGGCCTGGTGGGGGCGGCGATCGATTATTCCCGCGCCTCGATGGCGCAGAGCAAGATGCAGGCTGCGATCGACCTCGCCGCGCTCAGCATCGTCAAGCTGCCCCTCAACGCCTCGCAGGCCACCATCGACCAGATCGCCAAGGATTCGCTGGAATCGACCTTCGGCTTCGCCATGAGCACGCGCTCGGCCTCCGGCGTCACGCTGGAGGGTTTCTCTGCCAGCCGCAGCGGCAAGATCATCAGCGTGACCGCCAACGGGATCTCCGAGAGCACCTTCATGGGGATTCTCGGCATTCCCTCGACGCAGATCGGCGCGCAATCCCAGGCGGTCTGGACCGCGAAGAAGATCGAGCTGGCCCTGGTCCTCGACAATACCGGCTCGATGGGAGATTCGATCGGCGGCGGGCGCCGCAAGATCGACGCGCTCAAGGAATCCGCGAACCAACTGCTCTCCGACCTGCGCGGCGCCGCGAAGGAGGCCGATACCGTGAAGGTGTCGATCGTGCCCTTCGACACCGAGGTGCGGCTCGATCCGGCGACCTATCGCGCGAAGCCCTGGTTCGACTGGACGCGGACCAAGACCGACAAGACGAAATGGACCGGCTACGTCTTCGACCGCTACAACAGCTATGCGACCTCGGACGCCGCCCCCTCCGCCGCCATCGCGGATTCGCTCTTCCCCGCGCCGCAGGAGACCACGTCCTCCATGGCCGGCTCGCTCCAGACGATCCGGCCGCTCACCACGCTCTATGACGAGACGAACTACAACTCCCTGAAGGCCGTCGTGTCGGGCATGCAGCCGCGGGGCTATACCGACATCGCGCTCGGCGCGATCTGGGGCCTCGCCACCCTCAGCCCCACCGATCCCTTCTCCGAAGCGCAGCCCGCCTCCAACACGGAGGTGAAGAAATACATGGTCATCCTCACCGACGGGGACAACACCATGAACCACGTCAACGGGGCGAAGAGCCAATCCACCGCGCAGATCGACACCAAGACGCTCGCCTCCTGCTCCGCCGCCAAGGATTTCGGCGTCGAGGTCTTCACGATCCGGCTCGTCGACGGCAATGCGGACCTGTTGAGGAAGTGCGCTTCCTCGAGCACCAACTATTTCGACGTCCAGAATGCAGGCCAGCTCGGGCAGGCGTTCAAGTCGATCGTCGACGCGATCAGCGGCACCCGCATCTCCAGTTGAGATGTTCGAAGCTCCCGCTGTCATCCCCTCCGGGAAGGGGATGACAAGGGGCGATCCGGGGCCTCAGCCGGCCGCCTTGCGCATGGCCGCCGCACCGGCCTTCAGGAAGGCGGCGTCGGTGCCGATGGCGACGAAGCGGTAGCCGCGGCGGACGTTGTCGGCGGCGCGCTCGCCGCTCCCCGTATAGGAGCCGGCGATCTTGCCCGCGGCCTTCGCCCGGGCGGCGGCGTGGTCGAGCGCCTCGTCGACCTCCCGGCAGAGCGGATCGAGCACCCTGCCCCCCGAGAGGCCGACCGACAGGTCGGCAGGCCCGACGAAGATGCCGTCGATTCCCTCCACCGCCAGGATGTCGTCGACCGCATCCAGCGCCTCGCGGGTTTCGATCATCGCGAAAGCGAGGCAGAAATCGTTGGCCGTACGGAAATAATCCGCCGCCGACAGGCCGGTGAGCGGCATCGCCCCGGACGGGCCCCAGCTGCGCCCGCCCAGCGGGGGAAATTTCGTGAACTCGACGAAGCGGCGGGCATCGGCGACGCTGTTGATCATCGGCGCGATGATGCCCGCGGCCCCCGCATCGAGGAAGCGTGAGGCGGTCTGGAACTCGCCCACGGGAATGCGGACCACGCAAGGCACGCCCGCCGCCGCGACGAGCGGGATCGCCTGGAGGGCGGTCGTGAAGTCCATGGCGCTGTGCTGGAGATCGAGCACGACGCAGCCATAGCCCTCCTCGCGCGCCAGCAGGGCGGCCACCATCGGGCTCGGAATGCCGCACCAATGGGCATAGATCGCTTTTCCGGCCCGCAACTCGGCCGCCAGCCGATGCACCGAAGACGACATCGAATTCCTCCCTCCGGCACTCGGGCCGGCCCCCTGTTCCGACGCGATCGCGGGGGGAAGTCAAGCGGGCAGATGCTGCCTATGCTACGCCCGGCCGCGGGCGGGCCTCGATCCGCTTCGCGACGGCCTCGATCTCGGCGGCGAGGCGCTCCATCGCGCGGGGCTCCGCAAGGGCCGAGAGCGGCCGGGGATCGAGCGCCAGGGTCCGCTCCACGAGAGTCGGCCAGTCGGAGGCCGCGGGCCAGCCCTCATGCACGATGGCGGCGCCGAGGCGGGCCAGGGCCGCGGCCTTCCTGACCTGCTCCTCGTGCGCGCGCGGCTCGGGAAGGCACAGGAACGGCGCGCCGGCGGAGGCGGCCGCGGCCACGACGCCGTCCCCCGCCGCCCCGACCACGAGCCCGGCTCCGGCAAGGCGCGCCGCCACATCCTCGACCCAGCCGTGCAGGACGAGATTCGGGGGCAGGGCGCAGGAGCCGTCCTGCGCGTCCGGCACGGTTCCGAGGACCTGCCAGGTCCGGCCGGGCACCGCCCGCGCCGCCGCCGCGAGTTCGGCGAGGCGGATTCCCACACCCCCGCGCCCGAGCACCACGACCACGTCGCGCCCGCGCGGACCGCCCGCTGGCGCCGGCTCGGCGAGAAGCCCGGCATAGAAGGTCTTGGCCCGCACCCATTCGGGCATCTCGGGGTCTTCCAGCACCTCGGGAAACGAGGCGATCACCTCCTCGGCTGCCCGGTAGGCTTCGAGATGGGGGGGGTCGTCGCGCAATCCCGACAGGCGGAAGACGAGGGTCGGCACCGACAGGAGCCGCGCGAGGATCGTCACCTCGACCGAGACGTCGACGACGAGAAGGACCGGATCGGCCTCCTCGGCCCAGCGCGCGATCCGCGCCATGCGGTGGCGGATGCCGGGATGGCCGAGGGGGGCGTAATGCAGGCCCTGCGGCCGGTCGCCGCCGCCGTCCCATCCGTCGAAGGAAACCGACATGCGGTCGTCGGGCAGGTCGAGGACCGGGCCCGGCGCCCCCCCGGTCTCGAAACCCGCGAGAGTGCCGATCAGCGTGCAGGGCCGGGGCAGCAGCGCGGCGATCCGCCGGGCACGCTCCCAATGGCCCGCGCCCTGATGATGCACGTAATAGCCGATCGGCCTCATCGGACGGCGTCCCGCAGGCTTTCGAGAAGCGGCGGAAAGAGCGCCAGCGCCTCGGCGACCGGCAGCTCGGGCTGGGTCGCGGGGAGGGGGGGCAGGAGGCGGCCCGCCCTCTCCACGAAGGCGATGTCGTTGGGGCAGCCCGCGATGTCGAGCGTGCCGAGGGCGGCTTCGTCGAGCCCGAGGCGGCGCGCCAGATCCGCGGCCGGGCCGGGACCGGCCCGCCAGGCGCGGCGCAAGGCGGCGCGGCGCTCGACCAGGGCCTGCCAGAAGGCGGGGGTGGGCAGGCGATAGGCGTCCTCGCCGCGCGCCACGGCCCGGCGGCGCGCCATGTCCTTGGCCATGCCGCCCGCCGCGCGTCCGATCACGCGGTCCGAGACCCGCACGAAGACGGCCGGATCGTGCCGCAGCCGTCCCCCCGCCTCCACCACCCGCGCGACGAGGGCGTTGTCCTCGCCGAGCGGGAGGGCCGGAAGGCCGCCCACGGCGCGATAGGTGTCGGCGCGGAGCGCGAGGCTCGCCCCCGTATGGTCGCCATGGCGCGGCGGCGGATCGTGGGGCGGGGGATCGAGGCAATCCTCGATCCCCCGCACCGCCCGCCAATAATCCGCGATCTGCGCATGAAGGCGGCTTGTTTCGGGATCGGACTCTCCCTCCTCGTCGATGACGAGCGCGCCGCCGACCACCTCCGCCTCGCGCAGGGCGGCGAGATTGGCCTCGACCCAATGCGGGGCGAGGCGCGCATCGGCATCCGTCGTCAGGAGGGCGCCTGCCGGCATGCCCTCCGCTTCCAGCCAGTCGGCGCCGGCATCGAGCGCCATCCGGCGCGCCGTGCCGACATGGGCGGATTCGGGCGGGAAGGTCGTCTCGATCACGCGCAGGGCGAGCGTGCCGGCCGAGCCGGCCTGCCGGGCGACGGCCGCGGTGTCGTCGGTGCAGCCATTGGCCACCACGACGACGCCGAGCTTCGCCCGGGGCCCGAAGCCGGACTGGGCGGCGAGTGATTCGAGAAGGCCGGGCAGCCGCTCGGCCTCGTTGCGCGCAGGCACGCAGACGACGGCCCCCTCCGGGGACCTGAGGCGGGTCATGGGTGCGTCCGGCTACTGGCCGAGGGCGTCGAGAACGAGTTCGCGGGGCGCCTCGCGGCGCCGGCCGATTCCGCCGACCAGCGAGCGATAGACGGCCTCGTAGCGATCGATCATCGTCTCGGCATCCACCGTGGCCTCGGCCCGCGCGCGGCAGGCCGCCCGGTCGAGCATCATCGCCTCGCGGAGCGCGCGGGCGAGATCCTCCACGTCGTCGGGCACGGCGAGGCGCCCCGCCTCGGGGCCGAGAATGTCGGAGAGGGCGCCGCGGCGGAAGCCCGCGACGGGGGTTCCGCAGGCGATGGCCTCGGCGACGACGAGCCCGAAAGGCTCCTCCCAGCGCGGAGTGACGAGCACGGCCCGGGCGCGGCCGATCGCGCGGGCGAGATCGGGCTGGGCGAGATGGCCGAGATCGATCGTGTCGGGGCCGAGGCGCGGGGCGATCTCCTCGCTCCAGTAGCGGCCGGGCTTGCGGGGGCCGGCGAATTCGAGCTTCACCCCTGCCCGCCGCGCCGCGTCGATGGCGAGGTGCAAGCCCTTCTCGGGCACGATCCGGCCGCTCCAGAAGGCATGGCCGTCCGGGCCGGGCGTGGGGCTGAAGGGGAAGCTGGACAGCTCGATGCCGTTGCCGACGACGATCGGGTCCGGCACGATGTCGCGCCATTCCGCCGCGAGGGTCCGGGAGACCGACAGCACGGTCATGTCGCCCGCCGCGTCGCGGACCCCGTCCTCGAACGGCTCGAAGGGCGGGGTGTGCAGCACCGTGACCATGGGAAGGCCCATCTCGGCGCGCCGGTAGAGGGGCAGGCTGTGCAGGCAGTTGTTGTGCACCACGTCGAAGTCGCCGCCCGCGATGGCCTCGACGATCACGGCATAGGCCGCCTCCTCGGCGGCGTCGATCGCGGCATCCCCCACGGGATCGCCGGTCGCCTCCCCGGTCGGCGGGCAGACCGCGACCGGACCGAGGGCCGGATCGGAGCCGGCGGACGCGAACAGGGTCACCTCGTGCCCCCGCTGGATGAGCAGGCGCGTCATGAGATGCGTGTGCTTCTCGAGCCCGCCCAGATAGGGCTGGCGGATCGGGTATTTGAGATGGGAGATGACGGCGATCTTCAAGGGAGCACCCAAGGGTTGTCGCCCGACGAGGCCCCGGCTTCGCCGGAAGGAGGGAAGCCGAAGGGCGCCGTCGCGCATGGCGGCGGTTACAGCACGCCGCGGATGAACAACAGCCGACTATCCGCGCGGGATTTTTGCTCTCACCCCGCGAGGCCCTCCCGCCGGGCGAGGGCCATGAGATCCTGCTGGGGCCGCGCCCCGATATGCGTGATGACCTCGGCCGCGGCGAGGCCGCCGAGCCGGGCGCAGCTCCGCCCGTCGAAGCCGCGGGCGAGGCCGGCCAGGAAGCCCGCGGCGAAGAGGTCGCCCGCGCCGGTCGTGTCGACCACGCGCTCGACGGGGAAGGCGGGCACGGCCTCCGTGCCCTCGCGGGAGACGACGAGCGCCCCCTCGGCGGAGCGCGTGACGACGCCGAGCGCCCTCTCCTCGCGGAGCCCCGCGAGCGCCTCCTCGAGGCTGGCCGCCTGATAGAGGCTGATCAGCTCGTGGGCATTGGCGAAAAGGATGTCGAGGCTGCCGTCGCGCAGCAGCGTGCGGAACTCGTCGCGGTAGCGGTCGACGCAGAAGGGATCGGACAAGGTCAGCGCGACCTTGTTGCCGGCGCCGTGCGCCGCCGCGACGGCCCGGCGGATCGCCTCCTTGGCCGCCGGCGCATCCCACAGATAGCCCTCGACATAGACGATCGATGCCGAGGCGGCCGCGTCCTCGGCGACGTCGGAGGGGCAGAGGCCCGTGCAGGCGCCGAGATAGGTGTTCATGGTGCGCTCGCCGTCCGGCGTCACGAGCACGAAGGAGCGCGCGGTCGCCGGCCCCTCGGCCGCGGCCGGCGTGTCGAAGGCGACCCCCACCGCCTTGAGGTCGTGGGCGAAGAGCCGGCCCAGCTCGTCGTCGCGGACCTTGCCCACGAAGCCGGTCCGGGCGCCGAGCATCGCCGCCCCGACCGCCGTGTTCGCCGCCGAGCCGCCCGAGACCACAGTGGCCGGGCCGGTGAGGCCGTAGAGAGCTTCCGCCCGCGCCTCGTCGATCAGCGCCATCGTGCCCTTGGCGAGGCGCTGGTCCCGCAGGAAGCCCTCGTCCGTCTGGGACAGGATGTCCACGATGGCGTTGCCGAGCGCGAGGATGTCGAGGGTGGGCATGTCGCCTCTGTTCTGAAGGATCATTTCGGGAAAGCCGCCCGCTCTGGCACCGCGCCGTCCGCCTGGTCAAGCCGCGGATCACGCCTCGCGTCGGCGCCGCAGCCTGACATAGAGGGCGCCGGCGCCGCCCTGCCTCGTTCCCGCCTCCTGGAAGCCCAGCACCACCTGGCGCAGGCCGGGCAGGCCGAGCCAATGGGGCACCATGCGCCGGAGCACGCCCCGGCCCTCGCCTCCGCCCCGGCCGGTGATGACGAGGACCAGCCCGAGGCCCGCTCCGTGCGAGCGGCGGATGAAGCCGAGCAGCCGCTCGTGAGCCTCGGCCTGGGTGAGGCCGTGCAGGTCGAGCGTTCCCTCCGCCCGGGCCCGGCCCCGCGCCAGGGCACGCGTCATCCGCCGCTCGAGCGGCGCGAGGGGAGGGAGGGACGGCTCGCGGATCGGAGCGGGCGGGGGAGGCGGGGCTGGACCCCCCGGGACGGACCTCGCCCGCGATCCGGCGGCCGCAGAGGCTTCCGGCAAGGGGGCCGGGGCCCGCCCCCCCGGCAGCGGCACGATCGAGCGGGAGATTTCGGCCCAGAGCCAGCTCTCCTCGGGCGACAGGATGCGGCGGGACCGGCGGCTCATCGGCGCGCCCTCTTCGCCTGCGGCTTCTCCCGCAGCACGACCCAGCGGACGGGATGGCGCACGAGGCTCGCCGTCGCCCCGGCGCGCTCGCCCGAGCCGAAGAAGAGATCCCCCCGCGCCGGCCCGACGATCGCGGTGCCCGTATCCTGCGCGACGGCGAGACGGCGCAGCGGGGCCGTCCCGCCTTCCGGCTGCGGCAGCTCGCCCTCGAGCCAGACGAGCGTCCCGTAGGGCCGGGCGCGGCGGTCCACCGCAAGGCTGCGGCCGGCCGTCAGCGGCACCCCGGCGCCCCCCACGGGGCCCAGGGCCGCTTCCGTCCCCACGCGCTTGAAGAAGATGTAGGAGTGGTTGGCCCGCATGATCTCCGGGGCCTTGCCGGGATGCGCCTTGAGCCAGGCCCAGAGCCGGTCCGCCGTCACCTCGGAGGGAGGCAGCCCCTCGCGCTCCGCGAGGACCTTGCCGATCGCCGTGTAGGGATGGCCGTTCTTGCCGTCGAAGCCGACGCGCAGCACCCGCCCGTCCCCCAGCCGGATGCGGGCCGAGCCCTGGACATGGACCATGAAGGCGTCGACGGGATCGAGATAGACGGGGGGGCCGGCCGGCGCCCGGCGCGCGCCCGCCTCGATGGCCTCCCGGTCGGGCAGGCCGGCGAGGCTGGCCGGGCGCGTGAGAAGGGGCGTCGGATGGGCCGCGTCCGGCGTCAGGGAGCCCGGCACCTCGGGCTCGAAATAGCCGGTCAGGAAGCCCTGCTGCTCCTGCGCGGGCTCAAACCAGCTTTCGAAGAAGAGGCGCGGCGCGGCGCCTCCCGCGTCCCGCGCCGCCCGGGCCGCCGCGCAGAGGGCCCGTCCGCCCCGGCAGGTCCGCAGGAAGGCCGCGAGGGCGGCGGCATGATCGTCCCCGGCCCAGCCGGGGAGATCGGCGAAGGAAGGAGCCTTCTCAGCCGCCCCGGCGGCCGGGGCGCAGGCCAGCCAGCCGAGGAGCGCCAGGACGGCGCCGGACACCGCGCGACGCACGGGCCATCATCCGCCGCGAGGCCCTATTGGCCCGATTCGGTGGCGACGAGCAGCCAGTTGGGATCGCGCGCGCCGAGCGTGCGGGCGAAGGTCCACACGTCGGTCATGTCCACGATGGCCTCGGGATCTCCATCCACCACCGCCCCGGCGGCATCGCGCGTCGCCGTGATGAGCTTGGAGACGAAGCGCACCGTCACCTGTCCCTGCCGGCTGCGGACCTCGGCTCCGACGATCTCGGCCTTGTCGATCGAGACGAAGGTGGTCTCCACCTTCTCCTTGCGGGTCTCCCGGTCCTTGATGGCGCGCTCGAACCCCTCGAGGACCTCCTTGGCGAGGAGGGTCTTCAGGGTGGCCACGTCGCCCTGGGCGAAGGCCGTCACGATCATCTCGTAGGCGGATTTCGCGCCCTCGGCGAAGACCTTGGGATCGAAGGTCGGCTCGGCGCGCACGATCTCGTCGAGACCCTTGGCCAGGGGCGAATCGGGCGGGGCGATGCCGGCCCAGCGGTCGGGAGCGGGGGTCGGAGCCGCCGAGGCGGGCCGGTCGGCATTGCCGGTCGGCAGGCGCACGACGTTGTCCCCCGGCGCGGCCGGCGGCTGCGGGCGCTCGCGCCGGGCGAACGTGTCCACGGGAGGCTGCTCGTGGCCGGTCTTCTGGCCGAGCACCGAGCGCAGACGCCAGATCACGAAGACGGCGAGCGCCAGGAAAACGACCGTGGTGACGTCGAACTGATCTGCAAACATCGAGCGAACTTGTCCTCGAAACCGCCGGTCGCTTGTCGCCACGGCGCCTCACGTGCCGCGCTTACATGGGGACGGACAGGCGTAACATCCACAGGCCCGCGCCACAAGCAAAGGCGGGCGCAACCTTGTGAGGCCGACCAAAGCATGATAGCGCCAGCGCTCGCCGGCCAGGGGTCGCGCGGCATGTGGGCGCAGGCGCGACGTGGGCGCAGGCGCGATGCAAGCCTGTGGCGCGGGACCGGCCCTTTCCCGACAGGAGCCGACACATGGCCGACACACCGGCAGGCAATGGCGCATATCCCGAGCAGGCGGCCGAAGGCCCGCTGCTGAGCGCGCTCGCCCAATATGCCAAGGACATCTCGTTCGAGAACCCGAACGCCCCGCGCTCGCTTCAGCCGCAGAGCGAGGGACCGCAGATCTCGATCCAGGTCAACGTCAACGCCAAGCAGCTGGCCGAGACCGACTTCGAGGTCGATCTCGCGCTCGAGGGCAATGCCAAGGTCGGCGAGGAGGTGCTGTTCGCCTTCGACCTCACCTATTCGGGCGTCTTCCGCCTCCAGAACATCCCGGCCGACCAGATCCACCCGGCGGTGATGATCGAATGCCCGCGGCTGCTCTTCCCCTTCGCCCGCCAGATCGTGGCCGAGGCGGTGCGCAACGGCGGCTTCCCGCCTCTCTATATCGACCCGATCGACTTCCGGGTCCTCTACCTGCAGAAGGCCCGCGAGGCGCAGGCGGCGGAAGCCCAGGCCCCGGCGACCAACTGAGGCGCGCGCCGGATCTCGCCCCTACGAGCGAGGCCCGGCGTCGAGATACCGGCGCCAGATCGCCTTCTCTCCGAGCGTCTCCACGAAGGCCGCATGGGCCTCGCGCTCGCCCGGCGCGAGGCGGGAGCGCACGATGCGCCCGGCCCGCGCCGCCTGGGATACGCCCCCGCCAGCCTCCCGCGCAGGACGGCGCGCGACGGCGAGGCCGAGGCTCGTCTGGCGCCCGCCGATCAGCTCGATATAGACCTCGGCCAGAAGCTCCGAATCGAGCAGCGCCCCGTGCTTGACGCGGCGCGCAGTGTCGATGCCGTAGCGAGCACAGAGCGCATCGAGGCTGTTCGAGGCGCCCGGATGCTTCCGCCGGGCCAAGGCGAGGGTGTCGATGATGCGGTCCGGCCGGACGAGCGCGTGCCCGGTCCGCGCGAATTCGGCATTGACGAAGCCGAGATCGAACATCGCATTGTGCGCGACGAGCTTCGCATCGCCGATGAAGGCGTAGAACTCGTCCGCGACCGCCGCAAAGACCGGCTTGCCAGCCAGGAACTCTCCCGACAGGCCGTGAACCGCGAAGGCTTCCGCCGGCATGTCCCGCTCGGGATTGAGATAGGCGTGGAAATTCCGCCCGGTCGGGATGTGGTTGAGAAGCTCGATCCCGCCGATCTCGACGATCCTGTCGCCCGCGGCGGGATCGATTCCCGTCGTCTCGGTGTCGAAGACGATCTCGCGCAGCACGGGAAGCCTCGGGAGTTAAGGACGCCCGCGCCCCGCGAGGCGGCGGCCCGGACGCCCGGCCAGGGCCCGCACGATAGCCGAAACGTCGTGCGCGGCGCGAGCGAATCCGCGTCCGCTATCCACCAGGAAATGGGCGCGCGCGCGCTTCTCGCGGTCCGGCATCTGCTTGGCGAGGAGGGCGGCGAAGATCTCCGGCGTCATGCCCGGCCGGGCGAGGACCCGCGCCTCCTGGATCGCAGACGGCGCCGAGACGACGGCAACCGCATCGACCCGCCCCCTCTCCCCCGCCTCGAAGAGAAGCGGGATGTCGAGCAGGACCAGCCGGTCGCCCCGCGCGAGGGCATTCCGCAGGAAGACGTGCTCCTCCTCCCGCACAATAGGATGGACGATCGCCTCCAGGATCTCCAGGGCCACGGGATCGTCCAGGACCCGCTCGCGCAGGAGCGGCCGGTCGACGATGCCGTCGCGCGTGGTGCCCGGAAAGGCCGCCTCGACCAGCGGCACGGCACGGCCGCGATAGAGGGAATGGACGGCGGCATCGGCATCCCAGACGGGCACGCCCGCATCCCTGAACATCTGCGCCGTCGCGCTCTTGCCCATGCCGATGGAGCCGGTGAGGCCGAGGACGAAGGTCACGGGGCCGCGCCGATATCGGCCTCCACCACCGCACGCAGGGCGGCGTCGACGACGGGCCTGCGGCCGAACCACGATTCGAAGCCGGGCACGGCCTGATGCAGCAGCATCCCCAGCCCCCCGACGCGGCGCAGGCCCCGGGACCGCGCGGCCGCGAGCAGCGGCGTCTCGGCCGGCACATAGACGATGTCGGCCACGATCGCATCGGCGGGAAGCGGCGCGAGGGCGATGTCGAGGGCGGGCTGTCCCTTCATGCCGAGCGTCGTGGTGTTGACGAGGAGGCCCGTTCCGGCAAGGGCGCCGGCCAGATCGTCCATCCCCGCCGCCTCGATCCGGTCCGGCGCGAAGACGCGGAGGCCTTGCGCCTTCTCCAAGGTCCGGTTCGCCACCACGATGCGGGGAATGCCGCGGTCGAGAAGTGCGCCGACGATGGCGCGGGCCGCGCCCCCCGCCCCCACCACGAGCGCCTGCCCCACCTCCCAGCCCGGCCCGACCGCCTCGTCGATGCTGGCCGCGAAGCCGGCTCCATCCGTGTTGTGGCCCCGCAACCGTCCGTCCGGCAGAAGACTCAGCGTGTTGACGGCGCCAAGACGCCGGGCGGTCGGGGTCAAGTCCTGGCTGCTCTCCGCAAGATAAGTGAAGACGGCTTCCTTGTGCGGCACCGTCACGTTGCCGCCGACGAAGCCTCCCGCCGGAAATCCCGCCAGGAAGCCGGCGAGCGCGGCAGGCGGGACGTCGATGCGCTCGTAGCTGCCCGCAAGGCCGAGGGTGCGCAGCCAATGGCCGTGGATCAGCGGCGAGCGGGAATGGGCGATCGGATGGCCGATCACGAAAGCCTTCGGCGGGTGGCCGGTCACAATTCGAGGACTCCGAGGCGGCGCAGGGCGGCGAGCAGGGGCAGGAGCGGCAGGCCGAGAATCGTCGTGTGCTCGCCCTCGATCTCCTGGAAGAGATGGATGCCGAGACTCTCGATCTCGTAGGCGCCGACGCTCCGGGTCGCCGCCGGCCCGACGAGATCGACGTAGCGGGCGATGGCGTGCTCGTCGAGCGGGCGCATGGCCAGGCGGGCGCTCTCGCAGAATTCCTCCTCGACCAGCCCGGAGCGCGCGATCGCGACCCCGACATGGAGGCTGTGCGAGCGGCCCTGGAGCCAAGCGAGGTGGCGGCGCGCCGCCGCCTCGTCCTCGGGCCTGTTCATGATCTCGCCCTCGCAGACCAGGACCTGGTCGGCGCCGATCACGAAGCGGTCCGGGTGGCGGGCGGAGACCGAGAGCGCCTTCGCCTCGGCCAGGGCGCGCACCAGCGCCCGCGGCTCCGTCAGCCCGAGACTCGCCTGGAGCGCGCGCTCGTCGACACCCGGATCCTCCGGTTCCACGGGCAAGCCCGCCCCCGCGAGAAGGCGCCTGCGGGTGGCGCTGGTCGAGGCGAGAAGAACCGGGCGCTCGCTCCGCCAGGGGCCGTCCATCAGACGGCGATGAAGTTCATGGCATGCTCCCGGTGCAGGTCCAGGATCGCGGCCGCCGTCTCCTCGATCGAGCGGCGGGTGACGTCGATGACGGGCCAGTTCCGGCGCGCGAAGAGCTTGCGCGAGCGGGCGACCTCCTCGGCCACCGCGCTCCTGTCCACATAGGCCGTGTCGTCATCGGCGTTGAGGGAGAGCAGGCGGTTCTGGCGGATCTGCACGATCCGCTCGGGCGAGGCGACGAGCCCGACCACCAGCGCCCGCTTCACCTCGTCCAGGGCGGAGGGCGGCGGCTGGCCCGGCACGAGCGGGATATTGGCCGTCTTCAAGCCGCGATTGGCGAGATAGATCGAGGTCGGAGTCTTCGAGGTGCGGCTGACGCCGAGCAGCACCACGTCCGCGTCGTCCAGGTTGTCGGGCAACTGGCCGTCGTCATGCATCAGCGTGAAGTTCATCGCGTCGATGCGCTTGAAATATTCGGCGTTCAGCATGTGCTGCGCGCCGGGCCGCGCCGTGGAGGCGGTCCCGATATAGGATTCGAGAAGCGCGTGGACGGGAGCCAGCACGGAGAGATGCGGGCAGCCCAGCTCCCGGCATTTCTCCTCGAGGGCGCCTGCGAGATCGCGCTCGACGAGCGTGTAGAGGACGATGCCGGGCGCGGCGTCGATCTCCGACAGCACGCGGTCGAGCTGGCGGGCCGAGCGCACGAGCGGATAGACGTGCTCGATCGCCGAGACGCCCTCATATTGCGCCGCGACCGCGCGCGCGACCGCGATCAGCGTCTCCCCGGTCGAATCCGAGACGAGATGAAGGTGGAAGTAGCTGCGCCCCAAGGCTTCCTCCCCGCCCCGATTCCGGGCCGGGGCGCCGGGGATCGGGAGTCGATGGATGTGGATAACGAAGGGTTGCGGGCCGGTCCAGGGACCGGGCCTGTGGGCGGGCGCCCGATTCCGTCAACAGGCCGTCCTCCGGGAGGGCTGCGGACCGGAATCGGTGACAAGCTGGCGGGGGGACCCGGCGACGGCGCGGCGGCCATTGGTTAATGAATTGTAAAGGCACGGATTTCCGGTAACGATCCGTTAACCGTCCCGCCCCCGCCGGCAGGCGTCGGAATGTGGATGTCCTGTGGACGGGATTGCGCCCACGCTGGCCACGGCCCAAGAGCAGAAAAAGAGATTCAAAAACAGAATCTTGAAAGATGGATGGGGGCAGGGCGGGTGACATTGCCGGACACGGAGAGGAGCGTCTTGCGGGTGCTCGGCGGCGAGACCGTCTGGCCGCCTCCCGCCTGGGTGATGCGGCAGGCGGGCCGCTACCTTCCCGAATATCTGGCGACGCGGGCGCAGGCGGGCTCCTTCAAGGCGCTCTGCTACGATCCGGCGCTCGCGACCGAGGTGACGCTCCAGCCGATCCGCCGCTTCGGCTTCGATGCGGCGATCCTCTTCTCCGACATCCTCGTCGTGCCCGATGCGCTGGGCGCGGATTTCGAGCTGGACGCGGGCGAGGGCCCGCGCCTCACGCCCACCGCGACCGGCGCGGATCTCGCCCGGCTCGCTCCCGAACTGCCGCTGGACCGGCTCGCGCCCGTCCTCGACGCGGTCGGGCGCATCCGTGCCGCGCTCCCCTCCGAAACGACGCTCCTCGGCTTCTGCGGCGCGCCCTGGACGGTCGCCGCCTATATGGTGGCCGGACGCGGCACGCCCGACCAGGGTCCCGCCCTCGCGGCGGCCCGCTCTGACCCTTCCTTCATGGCCGCCCTGGTCGATCTCCTCGTGCAGTCCTCGGTGGAATATCTCGCGGCCCAGCTCGAAGCCGGGGCCGATGCGGTGCAGATATTCGAGAGCCATGGCGGCGTCCTGCCCGAGGATCTCGTCGAGCCGCTGTCGCTCGCGCCGATCGCGCGCATCGTCGCAGGCGTGCGGGAGCGCCGTCCTGGGGCTCCCGTCATCGTTTTCCCCCGCGGGCGGGCGGACCGCCTGCGGGACTACGCCGCGACCGGCGCCTCCTGCCTCGGCATCGACCAGGGGACCAATCTCGCCGCCGCCCGCGTGGCGATGCCGTCCGGCCTCGCTTCGCAGGGCAATCTCGATCCGGCTGCGCTGGTGCTCGGCGGCGATGCCCTCGACCGGGCGGTCGACGCCGTGCTGGCCGCGGCGAAAGGCCATCCGCATATCTTCAATCTCGGCCACGGCATCACCAAGGAGACGCCTCCCGCGCATGTCGCGCGCATGCTGGCCAGGGTCCGAGACGCGGCTTAGAAGGCTACCATGCTCTACGAGTGGCTGAAAGCCTTCCACATCGTGGCGGTCATCGCCTGGATGGCCGGCATGCTCTATCTGCCGCGGCTCTTCGTCTACCATGCCGAAGTGCCCGTGGGCTCGGCCCGCTCCGAGATGCTGAAGGTGATGGAGCGGCGCCTCCTCAAGGCGATCATCAACCCGGCCATGGTCGTCGTCTGGGTCCTCGGGCCGATCCTCGCCTGGATGAGCGGCTTCTATGCCTCGCCCTGGCTCTGGCTCAAATTCGCGCTCGCCCTCGGCCTCTCGGCGGTGCATGGGATTTTCGTCCGGGGCGTGCGCGCCTTCGCGCAGGACAGAAACCTCCATTCCTCCCGCTATTGGCGCGTCCTCAACGAGGTGCCGACCGCGCTCATGATCGGCATCGTGCTTCTGGTCGTGCTGAAGCCGTTCTGAAGAGTCCTCAGATGCCCTCGTCGATGAGGCTCGCCACCGAGCGTCCCAGCCGGGAGGCAGCCGACTTGGCATAGTCGGCACCGCCGGCGGCGATCTCCACCGCCGCCGATCCGAGGGTCAGCGTCCTGTCGAGAATCCCGGCGGTCGAGGGTGCCGGGGCGAGCCGCGCCTCGACCCTGACCGGACCCGGGCCAGCCGCCTGCCTTGTCTCGGGGCCTCTGCGCGCGACGACCGGGCGATGGGCCGGAACGGCCTTCTTCGCGAATGTCGGCTCGTGTTTCGGATCGGCGCCTTTCGCGATACTCCGGCCGTGATCCTGAGCTGCCGGGGGAAGAGCAGATTCGGCCAGGGCAAGGGGAAGCGTCGGCACGGGCGCGGTGTGAGGCGGCGCTTCCGCCGTGATCTCGATCCGGCGGATCTCGGGACGAGTCTCGGCCGGGATCGCCGGCGGGGCTGCCTCGGCGGGGGCCTTGGCGGGGCCGGAGCCGGGCCAGGCGAAGAGCGCCAGGGCGAAGCCCGTGAACAGAATCGCCGCCGCGGGGACTTCCATATGGCCGCGCAAGCGCTCGATGCGGGATGCGAATGTGAACCCCATGCCGGTCTCCTTCTCCTGGACGGCCTCCTGATCACGTCGCTTCGCGCCGAATTTATGGCGTGGGAATAATTCCCACTAAATTTTCGAACCCGCCGTTCCGGCTCATTCCAAGCCTCGGGGAGGCTGAACGCAGGCTGTCCGATCCGCTCTTGCCTCGTTCAGCATCCGGAGTGAAACTGAGCCGGCTGCTTGAGGAGTGAAATCCCATGAAACGAACCGTTCCGACCGTTCTCGGCGGGGCCGCCCTCCTGATCGGATCGGCCTTCGGCGCGCAGGCCATGCCTCTGGCGCCGGAGCCGGGCGCCCCCCGTCTGGTCGGCAAGGTCTCAGGCGGCTGCGGTCCCGGCTATTTCCGCGACGGATGGGGCTATTGCCGGCCGAAGGGCGGCTATTATGCGCCCCGTCCCCACTACTATTACTACCGCACACGGCCGTATGGGGGCTATGGCGGTCACGGGGGCTATGGCGGTCGCGGCGGCTATGGCGGCCAAGGTGGCTACGGCGGAAA